>NZ_VCNC01000001.1:0-348125 GCF_006210265.1 Desulfovibrio sp. UCD-KL4C | reverse complement strand
GGAGTTCTTGTTTCCGGCTGTCATCCCAGAGACTGCCATTACAGTGAAGGCAACTTCTATGCCCGCCGCAGACTTGAAATGCTGAAAAGGTTCCTTCCTATCATGGGAATTGATCCACAGCGTTTCGATTACACTTGGGTTTCTGCCTCTGAAGGGCAGAGATGGCAGGAAGTTGTGACTAAATTCACCGAGCAGATTCATGAGCTTGGCCCCGCCCCGAAAATTGCCGGAGCGGATGCAGAAGAGACTCTCAAATTGATGGAAGCGGCTCTTTAAAAAGCCAATTTCAACTAAGGAGATACAGGGTGCAAAATCTGAAAGATCTGAAAGAACAAATCAGGAAAGCCCTGCCGGAATTAGATGTAGTGATAGGCTGGACGGGCGGTTATGACCCGCTTCACGCTACTCCGCATTTTATTCGCAGGGATGAAGATATTGATAAAATCCAAGTGGACGCACTTTGCGTTCACAACCTTGCCACCTACCTGCCCAGCTTACGCGGCAAAAAGGTCGGCATTGTAGTAAAAGGTTGCGATAGCCGCTCTGTAGTAGAACTACTACAGGAAAAACTCATCGACCGTGAAGATGTAACAATCTTTGGGTTCGGTTGTAACGGTGTTGTAGACCAGACTAAAATCCGCAGAACAGTCGGAGACGTTGGAAACATCGACTCCTGTGAAATCTCCGGATCAGAAGTCAAAGTCAGCGCGTCCGGCACAGAGCACAAACTCCAGCTTGGAGATGTGCTTGCCGACAAGTGTGCAACCTGTCGTTACCCTAACGCAGTGCTCAGCGATCACTTTGCAGGGGAAGAAGTAACAGCCACAGCAACCTTTGAAGACGGCTATAAAGATGTAGACGAATTTGAAGCAAAGCCGACTGACGAGAAATTCGGATTCTGGCTTAAAGAAATGGACCGTTGCATACGCTGTTACGCATGCCGCAACGCATGCCCCATGTGTGTATGTCGCGATCACTGTGTTGCTCAAAGCCGTGATCCTCACTGGCTCAGTCAGGAAGCTCATGTCCGTGATAAATGGATGTTCCAGGTTATCCATGCCTATCATCTTGCTGGACGCTGTACTGAATGTGGAGAATGTCAGCGGGCATGTCCTGTAGATCTCCCTATACTTCTGTTCAAGAAAAAGATGAATAAAGAGATCAAAGACATCTTTGATTATGAAGCTGGACTCGACCCGGAAGCAACGCCTCCGCTGATGACCTTCAAAACTGAAGAAGACAAGATCAAAGAGAGGAAATGGTAATGGCGCAGACTAAATTCATAAAAAAAGAAAGTTTGTCGGCATGGCTGGAAGAACTGGGACAGAAGCACCAAGTGCTTGCTCCGAGATTCGAAGGTGACTCTATCATTTTCCGCCCCTTTGATTCTGAAAAAGGTTTCTTCATTGACAGGGAAGCAACTGCACCGCCTAAAAAGGCCATCTTCCCGCAAAGTGAAACCCTGCTTGAATTCAGCCAGATTAAAGACATGGAAAATCTTTCCAAGATCGCCATGGATGTTAAGGAAACTATTCCTACAACATCTTACGTTGTCTTCGGAAACCGTCCCTGTGATGCTCGCGGTTTTACTATGTTTGACCGAGTGTATCTGAACGGAAAAAATGTCGATGTATATTACAAGGCTCGCAGAGAGAACACCTACTTCATCACACTTGCATGCGAAAAAGGTGAAACTACCTGCTTCTGTAACGCAGTGGGAAGCGGTCCATCTGATCCAGAAGGTTCAGACCTGCTAATGACCCCTGTAAAAGACGGCTACTATGTAGAATCTGTCAGCAAAAGAGGCGAAGAACTCCTTAGTAGCTCACTGCTGACTGACGGTTCTAAACTGAAAGACGAAGCTGACAAATATAAAAAAGCTGCTGACGAATCCATGAACGAAGCTCCTGATTTCAAGAACAGCCCTGAAAAACTTTTGGCTGTTTTTGATAATCCTGCGTTTTGGGAAGAAATGTCAGATAAATGCATCAGCTGTGGAGCCTGCACATATCTGTGTCCCACATGCTACTGCTTTAATATTACCGACGAAACAAACGGATTGTCCGGCACACGCATCAGATCATGGGACAACTGTATGTCTCCTTTGTTCACATCTGAAGCAAGCGGACACAATCCAAGACCAGCTAAAGCAAACAGACTCAAAAACAGAGTCGGCCATAAATTCAGCTACTACCCAGAACTGCACGATGGAGTTACCTCCTGTTGCGGTTGCGGGCGCTGTATTAAGAGCTGTCCTGCAGGAGTCGATATCCGCCAGTTGGTACTGAGTGCAATCGCCTACAAACCGGCAACCAAGAAGGAGGCCTAACAATGACTAGTAATCCTTATCTGCCGGCAATGGCGACCATTCAAGAAGTAATTGATGAAACTCCTAATATTAAAACATTCCGCGTTACTCTGAATAACCCGAACCTGAAAAATGAGTTCACCTTTGAACCCGGTCAGGTAGGTCAGTTGTCAGCATTCGGAATCGGTGAGGCTACTTTTGTAATCAACTCCTCACCTACCCGCATGGACTATCTGCAATTCAGCGTAATGAAGACTGGTGAAGTTACTTCAATGCTTCACACTTTAAGCGCCGGAGATCAGATCGGAGTTCGTGCTCCACTTGGTAATTCGTTCCCTTACGAAGATATGAAAGGCAAAGATATCGTCTTTGTCGGTGGCGGAATCGGTATGGCACCGCTTCGCACACTGCTGCTTTTCATGCTTGATAATCGTAAAGATTATGGTAAAATAACTCTACTTTACGGAGCAAGAAGCCCTGTAGATATGGCTTTCAGCTACGAGCTACCAGAGTGGATGGAACGTGATGATTTAGATACGCATCTAACAATCGATGCTGAGTATGAAGGATGGAAACACAACGTTGGACTTATCCCTAACGTACTGCTGGACATCAACCCTTCACCCGAAAATTGTGTTGCCGTTACCTGCGGTCCGCCGATCATGATTAAATTCACTGTACAGGCGCTCGCAAAACTCGGTTTCAAGGATGAACAGATTTACACAACCCTTGAAAAACGCATGAAATGCGGTGTAGGAATTTGCGGACGTTGTAATATCGGAACCAGCTATGTTTGCATGGACGGTCCTGTTTACACATACGCCCAGCTGAAAGATCTTCCTAACGAAATGTAATAATATGAGAGCCCTGCTTCCAAGAAACAGGGCTCTCATAAAAAACAAGCACAGGTCCGATGAAAATTCTTTTAGCAGATGACGAGAAAATTAATCTCCTTTCAGCCTCAAAGCTACTTGAAACGCATGGTCATACTGTTGTTACGGCAGTTAACGGCTTGCAAGTACTAAATCTGCTGAAAGATCAGGATTTCGACTGCATTGTCTTAGATATTGAAATGCCGATTCTTAATGGACTTGAAACGGCTAAACAGATTCAAGACCACTCCGTTTTCGGTGAAAAGTCCAAAATACCAATCATTGGTATGACCGGACATTCTTTTCAAGACTCACAAGAATATTTTAAAATAGCGGGCATAAAACATTATGTCAGCAAACCATTCGACATAGAAGAATTAGTCCAGACCATAGAAAAATCGACTTCCAGCAATTAATATTTACCGAAAGCCGATTCAATTTTAGCTAAGAGGTAGCGATTTTAAAATCACCTGATTTTTAACTCTTTCCCACTAAACGTACTGAGCCGCGGCAAAAGCAGATGACCATGCCCATTGCAGATTATATCCGCCGAGCCAGCCTGTTACGTCCAGCACTTCGCCTATAAAATAAAGTCCCGACACTTTGCGCGATTCCATTGTCTTGGATGACACCTGATTAGTATCCACTCCACCGACAACGACCTCAGCTTTTGCATATCCTTCAGTACCTTCGGGCTTTAATGTCCAGCAGTGAATACGCTCGGACAAAGCAAGACGACGTTCTTTGGTAAGCTGACTTACCGGAGTTTCACCGTCTTCACCTGCCAGCAAAACATCCACCAACCTGCGGGTGAAATATCTGGCCATGAAAGAATGCAACGCAACATTTTCAGTGCGGTAATCTTCAAGAACATCACCAAAATTTTGCCCGGGAAAAAGATCAATATCGATGCTGGAACCTTTACGCCAGTAAGATGAAATCTGAAGCGCAGCAGGACCGGAAATCCCTTTATGAGTAAAGAGCATATCACCAGTAAAACTAACACCTTCGCAGCTGATGCGCACAGGCAATGAATTACCGCTAAGCTCTTCACAGATTTTACCGTTAGGACCACCGATCATAAGCGGAACAAGGCCGGGGTGAGGATAAATAATGCGGTGTGCGTATTGATCGGCAATATTATAGCCGAGAGTTGTAGCACCGACAGAAGGCCAAGTAGGCGAACCGAGAGCAACCACCAGCGATGGGGCTTCAAATATTTCCACGCCTGTTGTCACAGTGAAAGGTCCACGCCCTTCAACTGAGTCAATGTTGCGGTCGAGCAAAGTTTCAACACCTAGACGGTGACATTTAGAAACCAGAAGTCCGGCAATCTGCCCTGCTCCGTCCAAAGTGAAAAGCTCACCTTCGTTGCGATCTTCGTAAGCAATACCCGCTTCGGTAATAAATTCTATAAAGTCCCACTGGTTATGACGGGCCAGCGCAGATTTACAAAAATGAGGGTTAGCACTGAGGTAGTTCTCAGGCTCAACATTCATATTGGTAAAGTTACATTTTCCGCCGCCGGTAACCCGAAGCTTACGGGCAGCCTTACCCGCATGGTCCAGAACCAGCACACGTTTGCCAAGTTTGGCAGCATGCATGGCACAGTAAAGACCGGATGCGCCCGCACCTAAAATAATTACGTCAAATTCAGTGTTAATATCGTTGTTCATTCGCGCTTTGTAGAATTATTGTTGGCAGCCGTAAAGAGGATTGTTTAAAGGGATGCTGTTGTATTATTTTCTATATAGAAAAACTGGACCTGATACGGCGGTTCAAGTAAAAGAACTGAGCTGATATTTTTAGATAAATATAAATTTAGATATTATTAGATAGAAATGATCGAGTAAGGATATAAATATGTGTGGATTTAAAATTAGGTTTTCTGGATTCGGGCTGCTTGTTGTTGCTGTTTGCTTAGTGATGACGGTTGCTAGTGGGGCTGTTGCGGGGGGTAAAGAAAATGCGCCTTTAGATGCAACAAAGCCGATCATTAATAGTCTTGAGAGAAAAATATTTAAGCTCGAATGCGAAATTAATAATGTTTATGATATGCAGATTTTGAAGATTGAGCGTAGCAATGACAATTTTCGACATATGAAAGAGTGGGTTGAAAGTGAAAGAAAAAGTTTAGAACAATGGTATGAAAGTCTTTCTTACTTTACGACAATTGCAGGCATTCTGATTGCAATATTTGGAGTAGGGCTTTCTGCTTTCAGTATATTCATAGGATATAAGCAGAAAAAGAACGCTGATAAAAATAAAGAAAGTTTAGATAACAAGTTTAATCAAATCACAGAACAACTTAAGAATGACGCTAAGACTAAAAGAATTGAAATAGAGCAAGAATGGAATGAATTTGAAGCTAAATTGCAAGATCAAAATCAGCAATCCATAAATAAGCTAAATGAGAAGCAAGAAAACGTAGCAAGCTTTATACAATTGAAAGAACAAGAAATACAAATCTTAGCAAAAAAATGTGATGCGATGACCAAGGTGTGTGAATTAAAACTTTCAAATATTGGTAAGCTTGAAGACGAAGCGTATAAAATAGTCGAAAACATATCTACAGATTCTAACAATAGCAATGAATCCCAAAAAGACGCAGTTGAAAAATTTAGAAAAAATGACCCAGAAACTACATATTTAACATTCAAAGCAATGGCCATATCTCATCAATACAAAAAAGAATGGGATAAATCATTAAAGATTTGGCAAACACTTTCTCAAGAATTTCCAGATAAAGCCGAGCCTTATTTTTTCATAGGGTTCGTGTATGGTGAACAAGCAAAGAATGCCCCCTCTCTCACAAATAAAGAGATCCTGCTCAACCTAGCTGAAGAACAATACAAAAAAGCTACAGAAATAGATGAAAAAAACTCTAACGCTTGGAACAATTGGGGAATATTAATAGCAAAAAAGTATGAAAAAACAACAGAAGAACAAAAAGAAGCTCTTTTCATTCAAGCGCAAGATAAATTCAAAAAAGCTACAGAAATAGATGAAAAAAACTCTAACGCTTGGAACAATTGGGGAAAATTATTAATCTTAGAAGCAACTCGCAATCCAAACAAAATCGACAACTCATTATTGGAAAAAGCCAAAGAAAAATGTCTCAAAGTTGAATCTATTAAAAGTGGAGAAAGTGCTTACAACCTCGCATGCATAGCTTCCCTCCAAAATGATTTTATAGGCTGCCAAAAATGGCTCACACTTTCAAAAGAAAAAGCTATCAATTTTGTGAGCAGTGAACATCTCAAAACCGATACAGACCTCAACAATTTCAAAAACGACCCAGAATACAAACAATGGTTCGAAGATTTCGTAGAAGAAGTACGCAAAGAAGAAGAACAAGAAGCCAAAGGTGATGATCACCAAAATACAGAGAGTGAACCAGATCAAGAATAACCTACCGCCCACACTCCTCAAACTGAGTAAGTTCAAACTCCCCCTTACCAGGGATGGACGCAGTAACTTTCAACGTGCCACCAAGCGCATGGATAATCTGACATAACGTGCTGATCTGCATGTCCGTCTGGCGTTCCTGCTTAGAAACAGAAGCCTGTGAGACCTTCAAAATATTCGCAAGTTCAACTTGTGAGAGCCCAAGCTCTTTACGAAGCTCGTGCAAGGTCACTTCCATAAAAAGTTGATCAGCTCTGACCTTAATTTTATTCTGCCGTTCTTCGGGAAGTTCCCTCAGCATATCGTTAAGATTACGTGCCATGTCTATTTCCTCCCCTCTTGTTTTTTTAAATGATTTCTAAAACGCTCATCCGCAATTGGAATCAGTTTTTTATAAAACTTCTTATCATTAGCTTTGCTGCCGCCAACTAAAATAATTGCTCTTCTTTCAGGATCAAAAGCAAAAAAGTACCGATGAGGTTGCTTATCATAACTGAATCTCAACTCTTTCATATTGCCAGACTTTGACTGCTTAAGGCTATCAACCAAAGGTCGTCCTAAAGCAGGTCCAAACTTATGAAGAACTATAAGATGAGCCAACAGCTCGTCTTGTAACTTTTCCTCAAAGTCAGCGAATTCAATCTCGAACTCATCACATAAAATTATTTCCCATTCCATAATCAAAATATAACCTACAATGAATATTTGTCAACACACCAAAGAACCGCCCCCATTCTTCCCTTGCCCATCGCCGCGAAGCAAGGTAATGAGGGCCGCGTAGCGATGCGGCAAAACTCCACTTCTTTTGTCTTAGAACGGCTCACGCAGCCGCACCGGAGTCCTTACAACCGCTTGCAATTACAATAATTATTCAGGAGAACCACCGATATGGCCCTTAGTATAGGAATCGTGGGCTTGCCAAATGTCGGCAAATCCACACTTTTTAATGCCCTCACAAAAGCTCAGAATGCAGAAAGTGCAAACTACGCATTCTGCACCATTGAACCTAACAAAGCAGTCGTCCCAGTGCCGGACGTTCGCATTGATAAACTTTCCGAGCTTGTTAAACCTCAGCGGACTCAAAGTTCCACTGTGGACTTCATCGATATCGCCGGACTTGTTGCCGGAGCTAGTAAAGGTGAAGGACTCGGTAATAAATTTCTTGGTAACATTCGCGAAACACAGGCTATTCTTCATGTTGTGCGCTGTTTCGACAACGACGATGTTATCCACGTTTCCAACTCAGTCGACCCTATCCGCGACATCGATATCATTGAAACCGAACTGATCCTTTCCGATGTTCAGGTTCTTGAGAATCGTGTTGAACGTATGGCAAAGCAGATTAAAGGCGACAAGTCCTTCGGCCCTAAAGTTGAAGAAGGCAAAAAACTTCTTGAACACCTAAACGAAGGTAATCCAGCCAACACATATGATAAACTTGATACAGATATCATGGTCGAACTGCTCAAAGACCTGCGTTTGATCACTTCTAAAAAAGTTATCTACTGTGCAAACGTTGATGAAGACGGCCTGACAGAAGATAATGATTACGTTAAATCCGTAATGAAGCTTGCAGAAGAACGTGGAGCGGCATTCGTTAAAATTTCCGCTAAGATGGAAGAAGAACTGATCGGCCTCGAAGATGATGAATATGCAGATTTTCTTGAATCTTACGGTGTCACTGAATCCGGCCTTGCCAAAATCATCCGCACAGGATTCCACACACTCGGCATGATCAGCTACTTTACTGCCGGAGTAAAAGAAGTCCGCGCATGGACCATTAATGACGGGGACAAAGCACCACGCGCCGCCGCCGCCATCCATACCGACTTTGAAAAAGGATTCATCCGTGCAGAAGTCATCGGGTACGAAGACTACATCAAGCACGGCACAGAAGCAGCTTGCCGCGCTGCCGGAGTTCTGCGATCAGAAGGTAAGGAATACGTTTTCAAAGACGGTGACGTCGTTCACTTTCTCTTTAACGTATAAAGCTTTTAAAAATACCAAAGTAGAAAGGGGAACCGTTCGCGGCTCCCCTTTTTTTTATTTAATTTCGTCTACCAAGCAGCATTACTCCGCCTGTAATCAAAAAGCATCCGGCCCACTGCATAGCCGTCATAATTTCATTTAAAACGGGTATGGCGACCAATGCCGTCACCATGGGGTCCGTTGTCAGCAGAATGTTTGCTATGGACGGCGTTAGTTTTGACAAACTCATGTTAATGAGCAGCCATCCCATCATAGTCGGTCCCATAGCTAAGGTCAGAATCAATCCCCACACTTTAAACGGCATCCCCGGCAAAAGCATTTGTGCTGGTGAAGCTACTGCTCCGGGAACCATTCCATTGGAAAAAATATTGATAATGAGCATAAAAAAAGATGAAAAACCGAAAATATACATCAACACCGTAAAAGCATTCAGGCCTCTTAGAGCACATTCGCGCCCGAGCAGTGCGTAACCTGCGTAAAAGACACCGGAAAGAAGGCCCAAGAACATACCTACAGGTGCTAGCGCAAAGTCAGAAACACCTTGGATTCCGCAAACCACTGCACACCCGACAAGACAAAGCACAATCGACGGAATCAGCCGTACAGAAGGCTTACCACCTCCGAGCAACCATTGCCCCAGAACAGTCAAAGGCACAGAGAGATAAATCAGAACCGTTGCTACGCCAGCCCCGTTGAAATAGACAGAACCGCCCCAAATCCCATTCATTAAAGCAAGTAAAAAACCATAAAAAACCAAAATAAATAAGTTATTTCTACTCACCAAAATCAGTTTAGGCTTAAAAAATTTAAGCCCAGCCAGCAAGGCTATGCAGACAAACAGATTACGCCAGAACACCACAACCAGGACTGGCAATGCGTAATCTACAACCAAAATTTTTAAAAATATTCCAACAAGTGAAATGAGAACTGATCCGGCAAGAACCTGAGCAATTCCACCACTTAATATTGATTTTACGTTATACAAAGAGTTCTCCTTTGAGTACTTACGCAAAGCGTTACACTTATAAAAAGAAGGGGACATTATGCTACTTGCGCTCCAGTTAAAAGCTAAATTTTAAGTAAAAAAAAATTTATTCTTCAGCTCATATTTGACGTATGAGGTTGCAACTATATAGAGATAAATAAGACCTACTTAAATGCCCGATACGGGCGAGGCACACTATGTCAAAAATGCTGACCAAATTTATTTACGCAGGACTGTTTCTGCTGCTTGCGGGGTTTATTCTGTTCATGCTGAACCAGATTTCAGCCTTGGCACAGCTTTGTGGATCATACTTTCCGCAGTCGCAGAATTATGTGCTGTTCGGACTTAGCGGACTGTTTTTGATTATGTGTATCAGCCCGCTGATGATGTTTATTTTTCGCCCCGGACCGCTGGCCATGCCGGGCAATCCCACTCCCGCCCAGCAGAAAAAATATATCAACATGCTGCGCAAGCGACTTCGCAAAAATAAACTTGTGCGGAAAATGAAACTTAACCTTTCACGGGATGAGGACCTCGACCTTGCACTTGACGGGCTCGATGAAATATCAACGGCAAGAATGAAATGCGTTGCCTCGCGCATATTCTTAAGCACCGCCATATCACAAAACGGTAAACTGGATTCATTTATAGTGATGGGCTCACTAGCCAAGCTGGTTTGGGATGTGTCAAAAATTTACAATCAGCGCCCGTCTTTACGGGATATGATTTCTGTTTATTCAAACGTTGCGACAACGGCTTTTTTTGCAAGTGCAGTGGAAGATCTTGATATTCAGTCACAGATTGAAGCAATCATGTCCCCCGTACTGGCTGGCTCCGCCCTTGGCATGATTCCTGGAGCAAGCGGTATGACCTCTATAATAACAGCTTCCATTTTAGACGGTTCTACAAATGCATTTTTAGCTCTCAGAGTAGGCATAATTACTCGAAACCATTTCAATTACAGTGCAGACAAAAAAACACCTGAGTTTCGCAGATCCGTGCTCAAAGAAGCAGCTAAACTACTGCTTTCCATCGCAGTGAGCTCTACCAGAATGATCACATCGGCCTATCTAAAAACCATTACCCGTTCTGCGGGAGACAAGGCCATGAGCGCGGCAAGAAAAGTTGTCGACTCAAAAGACAAAGCTTTTGAAGCAACAGGAAAGGCCGCAAGGTTTTCAGCACAACAGGCACAAAATGTTGCAAATTTTGTTAGTTTTTCTAATAACAAAAGCAATGACCACACTGAAAATTCATCGGATAAAAAGAAGTCTATGTTCAGTAAATTGATTAGAAAAAAATAAAGCGCACCCCGTTAAACCGAGATGCGCTCTTTATGCAAGATCAGGTTTTATGCTTTGACCACAATACTGTTTATCTGTTTACGCAACGCATCTTTCCCGTCTTTCTGCATCAAATGATACAAACTCATAACGGTAGCCTGACTGAAAACAAGGTTCCTGAATGCATGAAACTTTGCAGAACCAAGATCAGACTTTTTAAAGCCGTAATCCTGCATAGCAATTTCTTCAGTTGCAGGAATAAGCCAATGTGCGGCAGGAACCGTAAGCACCCAGTCATGGTCACCTAAGTGAGTTACAAAAGCTTCCATGCTGCGTGGCAAGGGAAGTGATTCTCCGCCCTTTTCAAGAAGTCCGTACTTAACAGGATCAACGTTCGCAATAATTGCAGCAGCTTTAAGCCAGTTAACAGCAGAAGCTTCATCTTTAGCGAACCCGGGATGCCCATGTGCACAGGCCTGCGCAACACAAACTTCAGCAGGCAGACCGCGAACGATGCTTTCCGCAACTCCTAAGACATGATGCTCACCTGTTCCGGCAAGTGATTGTTCAGTTCTGCATTCCCCATTTTTCTGCCACTGAAACACCCATGGTTTGTGCAGATCGTGAAGGATCTGAGCAGCTACAACAACATCTCTATCAAGATTGAATTCATAAATATCAGAATAATTTTCATAAAGAGCCAGAGACATTTTAAGATTCAAAGCGGTATGGGTGGCAAGTCCGCCGGGGTAACAGTGATGGCTCGAATATCCGCTACCCGGTGATGTAAAAAATGGCTGGTTGGCTTTAGCAGGAGAACCGTTCTCAGGTAGAAATGCTTCGTATGAAACGCCCTTCACCCAGCCGTTTTTGTCCAGTTCTTTATAAACTTCTTTCTTACGGGATAAAACAACGTCTAATAATTGGGGAGCTGGATTATTTATAATTTCAACAACAGAGTTTCTTATTTGAGGATTACGGATACCCGCAGCCTGCGTATGAATATATTTCCAACCCTGCATAACTGCTCCGGACTGCTCTGCCATCTGCTGCGGAGTCATCGCAAAACATTCTTTAAGTGTAAAACTAGTATAAGACGGGTCCGCTAATGCCGGAAGTGCTGAAGCTGCAACCATGGCCCCTGCCGCGACGCCCATTTTCAAAAATTCACGTCTTTCCATATCAGTTCTCCTTTTTAAATTTATAATCAAATTTAGTCATACATCCGAACTTGTATGAATATAAACTGATAAAAATTCATTACGAAGGTACTGCTTTTATGTGACAATTTCCCAAGCATAGTAACACCTATTTAAATAACGTAATATTATAAGCATACAAGAAACAAACTTATTCACTTTTATTTAACTTGACTTATCAACTCACCATATGCAGTAATCCATACGGTTTTGGGACTTAAAATAATTTCTCAACAAAATAACTATTGGCTCCTCTCGTCTGTATCAATGCAAATAATAAAATCACTCATAATTCCACTCATTTTTTTTTCCTTCTGGTGCATAGGGTCAGCACTGGGAAGTTTTAATGAGTTTCTTCTTCCATCACCGATTAAGGTTTATGCGGCAGGGCTGGAACTTCTACAAAACGGAGTTCTGCTGCCAAACATTTATACAAGCCTTTACAGAGTCCTTATCGGATTTTTTATTACTGTTGCCTTCGCATTCCCTCTTGGCATTTTGGTAGGCTTAAATCGGCGCGCTCAGGAACTACTGATAGCTCCGCTTGATTTTCTGCGACATATCCCTCCACTGGCACTGACTCCGCTCCTTATTCTGTGGTGCGGTATCGGCGAGGCGTCAAAACTTTCTGTAATAATTCTGGCTACTTTTTTCCCAATTTTCTTAAATACTGTGAACGGAGTTTCCCACTGCGATAGCAAGCTTATTGAAGTCGGCAAAGTCATGGGGCTCAGCCATATGGCAATAATCGGCCGGATTATTCTACCGGCATCATTGCCTTCGATAATGACAGGGTTAAGACTTGGACTTGGGTTCTCGTGGCGAGCACTTATCGGAGCAGAACTTTTAGCGGCAGCGTCCGGTCTTGGGTACATGATCATAGATGCAGAGCAATTTTCCCGCACAGATATTGTAATTGTCGGCATTCTTTCCATCGGTATTCTCGGGTATGCCATGGATCTGGCTTTTCTGTGGATAAGCAAACGCATAATGCCTTGGCAAAAAGAGTTCACTACCAATGCCAATTATTAAAATAGACAATTTGTGCAAATCATACTGCTTAAACGGCGGCTATTTTCAAGCCCTGCAGGGAATATCAACCAGAATAGAACACGGCAGTTTCGTTACCATTGTCGGTAAAAGCGGATGCGGAAAAACTACCTTACTGAAAATCTTATGCGGCCTAAAAAAACCAACGGAAGGAAGTTTTAGCTTTCTCAAAGATGATGGTTCTCCGTCAGCAGCTAAAATAGGAGTTGTTTTTCAGGAAGCCAGACTTATGCCATGGATGACTGTTGAAAAAAATATGACTTTCGGAATGGATAAAAAACTTTCAAAAGATGAAGCCAGCGAAACACTTGAATCAAGCCTGCAAATGCTGAATCTGCAAAAATTTAGAAAAGCCTACCCTCGTCAGATTTCTGGAGGAATGGCACAACGCGTTGCTCTAGGCAGAACTCTTTGCGCAAACCCCGACGTCATTCTCATGGACGAACCATTTGGCGCACTGGATGCTTTTACACGGCGCAACCTGCAAAAAGAACTGACTGAAATATTTCTTGATCAGTCAAAAACAATAATCTTCGTTACCCACGATGTGGGCGAAGCAACCTACCTTGGACAGCGCGTGCTGGTCATGGAGGAAGGTGCAATTACTGCCGATTTACCTGTTGACCTCCGATACCCACGCGCAACTCAATCCGAGACTTTTTTCAGAACTCGAGAAAATATTTTATCCGCAATTTTGCTGGATGATGAATTTAAAAAATAATTTTTAGGAGAATTAAGATGACTCGCTATTATTTAAGCTTGCTGATTGCAGCATTCTTAGTTGCAGGAACAGTTCTACCATGCTTTGCAGCGCAAAGTGAAGATGTTAAGGAAATCGGTATCACATACGTAAAATTCCCTCTCAACGTGCCAGCCATTATTGCCTACAAAAAAAATATGTTTGAAAATGAGTTCAAACAGGACGGAATAACCATAACCCGTCCCGAGCTTACTTCCGGCCCAAAACAGACGCAGGCTATGGCTGCTGACTCAGTGCAATTTGCCAGCGTTCTCGGTGCATCGTCAGCCATTATTGCAAAATCCAACGGTGTCGACCTCAAAGTAATTGCCGTATTTGCGCGCGCACCCAAAGCGTTTAACATTATGACAGCAAACAAATCTATCAAGTCAATAAAAGACCTCAAAAATAAGATTATTGCAGGTCCTAAAGGAACAGTGCTGCACCAGATGCTCTATGCCGCGTTGCTTAAAGATGGGCTCACTCCTTCTGATATTAAATTCGTTAACATGTCCATTCCGCAAGCAAGAGCAGCTCTTATGAGCGGCAATGTTTCCGCAGCACTTGTTGCAGGGCCCAGCGTACCTGATATGGAAAAAGGCGGATGCCACGTTATTGCCAACGGTGAAGGATTGATTCAGGGACTGATTGTTGTTGCCGTTAACAACAATTTTTTAAAGAAGCACCGTGATCTTGTTAAACGATATCTGGATGTAACTAAAAAATCCGCTGAATTTATGAAAAATAATCCTGAAAAAACATTTGAGATAGTGGCTAAAGAAACAAATCTCACCGTAGAAAATGTTAAAAAAATGTTCCCTTGGTACGATTACTCTTCTGCAATTACGGATAAAGACGTCAAAGACCTTGAAACAACTCAAAAGTTCTTGCTTGATAATGGAATGATGAAAAATAAAATTAATATTAAGGATCTCATTTCAAATATTGAACCTTAGTTGATCGTAAACATCTCCACCTACTAGATTTAACACTCAAAAGGGCCTGCGGGCCCTTTTTTATTTGCTCGCATCTTTATTTCTATATTATTTTTGAATTTCAGCTGAATTTTATTTAGTCTTTTCTGGACATAATATATCATAGCTTATTAATTTTTCATTGCTTTTTGGCATTTATTTTGAATATGGTATAGGTAAGTGTCATAAAATAAACTTCAAATAAATATTAATAGAGATTTTACATGCAGCAAAATGAAATGGAAAAACTTCAAAAACTGGCATCGGCAATCCCCAAACAGAAGAATCTTGCGATATTCTTCGGCCGTGCGGGAAGCCATTTTATGGACAATGTTAAGTATTTCTATATTCATTGCGTGAATAATCAACCAGAACTAGAATGTCTTTTTATGGCTTTTGATAAAAAGGAAGCTGATATTCTCAAACGACAGGGATTACCTGCGACATGGATAAATCATCCTGATGCGGCTGATCTTATGACAAAAGCAGGCATTGTCATTTCAGACGATTTTAGCTGGAAAGATCAAGGCATTTTATGGGCATTACTTTCAGAAGCAAAAACAGTACAACTTTGGCACGGCATTCCTTTAAAGGCCATCGGATTTCCTGAAATTAATTCCACTGTAAACATGAATCCTGAAAAAGCTAAGCATCTAACATTTGCGTATTCAGGATATAACTCCGTAGTTTCGACTTCTCCATTTTTCACTGAAAGGGCTTTTGCAAAAGCTTTCAGGGCTGAAGAATTTGTTGAGTCAGGATACCCACGCAACGATGTACTTATGCGTCGCCCCACCAAATATGACATGATCAACACAGACCGCAATCTTTACGGTGAAATTGTAAAATTCCGAAAGCTCGGCGGCAAAACGGTCTTTTTCATGCCTACTTTCCGTGACGTTGGTGGTGGACCATTTGAAGACGGGGCCATCGATTTGATGCGCATGTCAGGATTCTGCAAGAAAAACAATTTGATGTTCGTCTGTAAATTTCATCCGTATCTGACTTTAAGCAAAGTATCATTACCGGAGAACATCCGCATGGTGGATTCAAAAAGTGATGTATATCCCCTGCTTCCGCTTTGCGATGTTCTGCTTACGGATTATTCATCCGTTTATTTCGACTTTCTGCTGGTGGATAAACCTATAGTCTTCTATCCATATGATTATGAAAAATATATCAGTAAAAACCGAGAGCTCCTTTTCGATTACGATTCAATGACCCCCGGTAAGAAAGTGAGTAATGAAAATGATCTTTATACCGCTTTTGAAGATATTATGATAAATAATATTGATGATTTTGCTGATGTCAGACAAAGACTTAGAGATCTGTCTTTTAGCAACGCAGACGGTTTCGCGGCTAAGCGACTTGGTAAACATGTAGTTTCTAACTTTCTCTAATAAACAGGGAGTAAATATCATGAAAGCAGTCATCCTTGCAGCAGGTATCGGCAGTAGGCTCAGCAGACCTTTTCCAAAATCTCTTTCAGTCCTACCATACGGGGAAACCATTCTCGGTCGACAGATTAGGATTCTTAAGGATCTGGGAGTAAAGGAAATAATTATTGTCGTAGGTTTCAAAATGACCTTGATTATGGAAAATTTTCCGGAAGTCTACTACAAGTACAATCCTAACTATTACATCACCAACACTTCCAAAAGCCTCCTGTGTGCTATTGAGGACCTTGATGATGACGTCCTGTGGATGAACGGCGATGTTGTTTTTGACAAAGCAATTATTCGCGAAATTTTGAGAATTAAAGATGAAAACTTTGTCTGCGTTGACTGCAAGTCCTGCGGTGACGAAGAAGTCAAATACACTCGCGACGCAGATGGTTATATCAATGAAATTTCCAAAGAAGTCAGAAATGCGGAAGGCGAAGCTGTCGGAATCAATATGATCCGCAAAAAAGACCTTAAAGCATATGCTGAGGCTCTGCGCAAATGCGAAGATCAAGACTATTTTGAAAAAGGAATTGAAATAATTATCCATGACGGAATCAAAATTAAGCCTGTGGATATATCCGATCATAAATGTATCGAAGTAGATTTTGAAGAAGACTGGATCTCAGCTCAAGCAAGCTTTAAGACACGTGACAACAAATAAACTTCAAGAGTCGGTCAATTTAGCATGCAGATAGCAATCATCCCGGCTCGCGGCGGAAGCAAACGTATTCCTAAAAAATCAACACGCCATTTTCTGGGAAAACCTCTCATTGCTTATGCCATTGAAGCCGCCCGCAAGAGCGGATTTTTTGATCACATCATCGTGAGCACTGACAGTGAAGAATTTGCCGAAGTAGCTATAAAGTACGGAGCTGAAGCCCCATTTCTACGCCCAGCAAAGCTTGCTGACGATTTTGCCGCAACTGCTCCGGTAATAGAGCATGCTCTGGGATGGATAAAAGAAAACCTCGGTGAACCGGAAAGATTCTGCCAATTTTTTGCCAACCCTTTTGTAACAGCTAAAAATATAACCGGAGGGTACAAGCTGCTCCGTAAAAAAAGAGCAAACTGCGTTCTTGGAGTAACAGAGTTTGCCTACCCAATCCTTCGCTCTTTTAAAATGAATGATCAGGGCGGAGTGGAATATGCTTTCCCGGAATACGCTCCAAGTAGATCGCAGGATTTACCGACCTTTTTCCATGATGCGGCCCAGTTTTACTGGCATGAACTGACAGACATTCCTGAAGACCGTAAAGTCGACTTAAATCTGCCATACTTCTTACCACGTCATATGGCAGTGGATATTGATACAACGGAAGATTGGGAAATTGCCGAACGATTATATAAGGCTTTCATTCTTGATGCGTAAGCCAGCTAAAGTTGCACTCTTTTGTGAAGGAACCCCTGAAAAAGGGTTTGGGCATATCGGAAGATGTTTAGCTCTTGGCGCAGCGCTTAAGGATAAACACAGTAGTAACTGTCTGTTTGTATTTAGAGGAAGTGAATCTGCCCGTAATAAAATCTATGAAGCAGGCTTTGAAGTAGTAAAAGTCTCAGCCTTCGAATCATATGTATTTTCAGACGAAGATGCAGTTGTTTTGGACCTGCTAGTTCCTCTGGCAAGTTCCTTCTTCACAAATGCTGCGGCTAAAAAAATACTCATATGTACTATAGATGACCCCACACCGAACCGCTTGAAAAGTGACTTGGCTTTCTACCCTCCTGTCCCTCAGGTGCAGGATCTAAACTGGAATAACTTCTCTGGAGAACTTTTTTGCGGCTGGGACTACATTCCTCTTCGCAAAGAATTTTTTAAAACAACAAATCTTCCCCCAATAACTACAGACAAGGAAAATTCTTCCATACTTGAGCTACTTGTAACAGCAGGAGGAAGTGACCCTGCCGAGTTGACTTTAAAAATTTTACAAGTCTTAACGTACATCAGTGAGCCATGGCATGCAAAGGTAGTCATTGGTCCCATGTTCAAAAATATGGACAAAATAAAAGAGATAGCGGTAGGCCTTGGAGACAGAGTTAAACTTGTGAGCAATGTTAAAACCATGTCTCAACTAATGTGCCAAAGTGACTTAGCTATAGCCTCGTTCGGCATGACAGCTTATGAACTGGCCGCCTGCAGAACCCCGCAACTGTTGCTTTGTATGACCGACGATCATGCCTGCTCGGCATCAGCCTTGCACGCAACAGGAGCAGCAATATCACTAGGCAAATACGACCTTATTTCGGAACAAAAACTTACAGAAATCTTGCTTAAACTTATTTCTGATAAAAAGTTACGGGCAGACATGATTATAAATGCCGAAAAACTCAATATTGGCCGCGGATCATCAAACATTGCTGAGAGCATAATCAAACGACTTAAGTCCAAATAAATTGGAGAAATAAAGTGAGTGATAAAAAAGATTGGAACGGACACGAAGGATCTGTCCTGCATAGCGTAAACGATTTTGACGTAATAGACTGCGAATTATGCGGTTTCAAACACATCATTCCTATCCCTAGCGAGGATGAACTTCGTGAAATTTACAAGCATGATTACCACGTAAAAGAAAAATCGTTCATGCTTGAACATCAACTTGAAGACCGAGAATGGCTGGATTCTATCAATGATGCACGACTTGAAACTCTGGAAAATATCCTTGGTAAGGCGGGCAGTTTTTTAGATATAGGTTCCGGTAATGGATTTTTGCTAAGTCAGGCCAAAAAGAGAGGCTGGACAGTTAAAGGAATTGAGCCTTCTGACAAAGCCGCGGAGTATTCAATTTCACAAGGGCTTGATGTTGAATGCTGCGTATTTGATCAGGACTGTGCGAACCGCTTGAATAAATTTGATGTAATTCACCTTGGCGATGTGATGGAACATGTTCCGTTTCCAAGTGCAACACTTAGCCTCTGCAATCAGGTACTGCGTCCAGGTGGCCTAATCGCTATTGGAGTTCCAAACGAATACACTCCAGTTCAAAAAATTTTAAACAAAGATATGGATGTACGGCCTTGGTGGATAGCTCCTCCGCATCACATCAATTATTTTGATAAAGAATCGCTTGAAGGATTGCTCTCACGTCACGATTTTACTCCCTGTCATAGTGAAGTTTCGTTTCCCATGGAACTCTTTCTACTTATGGGTAAGAATCACTTAGACGACCCTAAATTAGGACGTGACTGTCACGCCATGCGCAAACAGCTTGAATTAAATCTGACGAAAAGCGGCAACAGAGCTTTTCTGAATAAACTATATGGCTGTTTTGCCGAAGCAGGAATGGGACGAACCTTGCTTGTTATTGCACAAAAGAAATAAGTCATCAGAATAGGAACTCATTATGACAATTAATCTTCCTACAAATATAATTTTTACTTCCGATACTTGTATAGAAATATCAAAAAAACTTGATGAACTTAATTGTTGTTCTGCCTGCATTGTAACTGGCATGAACAGCACCCGTAAAACTGGATTATTAGATTTAATTCAAACAGAACTAGCAAAAAAGAACATTTCACATATAACACACAGTATCTCTGCTGAGCCTGAAAGTAATTCTGTAGATGTTCTTTCTGAAAAGATTTTAGCGTCTAACTCCACGGCTGTTATTGCTCTTGGGGGCGGAAGCGTTATTGATGCATCTAAGTCTGCAGCCTTGCAAAGTATAAACAAACTGAAGTTTTCTAACATTGAATTCGGGACTACAAATCTTAACAATGCGCTTCCTATAATAGCCGTGCCGACAGTCAGCGGAAGCGGAAGTGAAATTACACCATACAGCGTTATCAACAACAGTCAGACAGGACGTAAATCTACTATTTACCATAAATCACTTTTCCCATGCACTACAATTATAGACCAGAATATTTTCGTAACAGTTTCAAGAAAGCAAACCTTAGCAGGAGCTTTAGACATCTTGGTTCATTGCTTAGAAGCATATACCAGCGCTCAAAGCCAAATTTTAATTAATGCTTTTGCGATACAAGGGGCATCTCTTGTTTTTAGCAATCTACAAACAGTTCTGGACAACCCGCAGGACATTGAAGCTCGCAGAGCTCTTGCTGAAGCCTCGCTCTACGGTGGGGCTTCTATCGCCCATGTTCGTACAGGTGCAATGCACACGCTGTCTGTTGCTCTTCAAAAATATAGCAAACTACCACATGGAATGCTTAACGCGACTCTGCTTCCTGCAGTTTTAAGTTTTAATATCGATCATTATCGTGGCAAACTGGCAAATTTCATATCGGCCTGCGGGTTCGCTGCCACAAAAGATCAAGAAGCCGCTGATATTCTGACCAAGTTACTGTCCAACTATATTTCTTTTGAAGAAAGCCCATTTTCAGTTCCTGAAGAAGCAATTTTATCTGTTGTTGATAGAGTCAAACAAGACCAAGGATTATTGCAAGTCAACGCTAGACCTTTATCAGACACAATCATAAACGAACTTGTGACAAGTATAGCAAAAGACGAACAATATCATGCATAAAGACAACAAAGGCAGACCTCTTTTTGATAAAGTGATGGAAACGGAAGTCCTTGTTAAAATTTTGAATGATAACTTTGATATTTTCACAGGTGTACCAGATTCAATGTTTGGCGGGATTATTCCCCTGCTCAAAAAATATGTTCCCGCACCACGTGAAAATCATGCTGTGGGCATTGCGTTCGGGGCAGCTCTTGCTGACAAAAAAGCCTGCGTCCTGATGCAAAATAGCGGGATAGGACTTTGCGGAGACGCATTGCTGGGCTTACAAAGACTTCACCACACAGGAGTGGTTCTCCTAATTACACTGCGCGGAGAGCTTGAATGGGAAGAAGTTCAGCATCATGACTGGGCAAAATGTACTTGTGACGTACTTAACGCTTATAATATCAAAATTTACGATTATGAAAAGCTTGGCGAGAAAGCTATTTTAGCCGCCAGCGAAGAATCAAACAATGGCCTCATTTCTGCGGTTATTTTACACAGAGGAAATCTCCATGAACCGTCTTGATGCGTTAAAATTGATCATAGAAAAACATCACGATGATCCAATTGTTTTTTCAAATGGATTGACATCTCGTGAAGCAGCATGGCTTAACGATCAGGAAAATCATATGTATCTGGTCCATGGGATGGGAGAAGCTTTGTCTGTAGGAATAGGGATAGCAGCGGCAGCTGATACACCTGTGGTGGTGGTCGATGGCGACGGAAATTGCCTTATGGGTTATTCGGCACTTAACATGCTAAAAAATTATAATATAACCTACTACGTTTTGGATAACGGATGTTATGAAACAACCGGAGGCCAAGATGTCAGCGTCTGCCTTGATTTCCCTGGATTAAATCGAATTAAAATTGAAAAAGGGAAAAAGGGAACTCCTAATCCCCCTCACCCAGAAATCACAAAAAATAAATTTTCTAATTGGCTTTCAAATAAAATGAATACGGAGACGATATGACTGAGCAGGTTAACATCGGTACAATAGATGTAGGTGATGGTCTTCCAACTTTAATGATCGCGGAGATAGGACTCAACCACAATGGCAGCATTGAACTGGCCCATACACTTATTGACGATGCAGCCCTCAGCGGTGCAAATGTAGTAAAATTTCAAAAACGGTCTCCCGCAGATTTAGCCACTAAAAATTTTATAGATAAACCTTTTCTAAAATGCCCACTATTTGGCAAAACTCAACGCCAAGTCCGTGAAAGATTGGAGCTGTCCGAAGAGAACCTTGCAGAACTTAAAGAGCATGCAGAAAGTTTAGGATTACAGTTCTGTGTATCAGCATTCGATCTGCCAAGCCTTGAAACAGTTATTAGCCTTGGAGCTATACTTAAAATTGCAAGCCATAGCATAACAAACGGTCCCCTGCTTGAAAGAGTTAGAGAAGCTGAAGTACCGGTTATAATGAGTACCGGTGGTGCAAATGATAAGGAAATTAAACAGGCGATAGACATTCTTAAAGGTGTGCCTTTAATTCTGATGCATTGCGTTAGCGCTTACCCCACACCGGACCACCTTATCCGCCTTGATACAATCCCATACTTAAAAGATAAATATCAATTACCCGTCGGATTCAGCGGACATGAAAAAGGTATAGAGTTAAGCGTTGCAGCTGCAACGCTTGGAGCATGCATTATCGAACGGCACTTTACTCTTAATCGCAGCATGATGGGGCTTGACCATGGAATCAGCCTTGAACCGCAAGAATTTGCTCAAATGGTCCTGAATGTCAGAAGAGTCGAATCAGCTAGAGGAATATCAAAAGGTATTTTTCCAGAAGAAAAAGCTGCACGCCTGAACTATCATGTGGCTATATGTTCATCCCACGACCTTAAAAAAGGCGATATCCTCACACACGCAGATTTAGTATGTAAACAGCCTCTCGGTGATGCAGAACTCTTCTTCACTGGCTTAGAGCTTGAGAGTGTAATAGGAATGAAAATTACTGAAGACATACTTGCAGATACTCCCATTGCTCGTAATTTAATTCAGAAAAATTAATCATAAAATCAAATAGAACTTCTTTAACATGCACAATCGAGTCATAATATGAACAATCCGATAATCCTAGTACAGGCAGCATCACAAGCATGGAGCGGAGCTCCTGATTGGTGCATGAATGAAGTTGACGGAAGACCTGTTGTTGCACTGACAATTGAACGATCTTTTGAAGTATTTCCTGATGCTGACATTCGAATAATAGCGCCTGCCTTTGATGAAGGCGGGCGACTTGATGATATTCCATCAATGTTTCCTGACAAAACAATAAATATTTTCTACGGGTTTGACGATAGCCCGCTCGACCGCATGATTGCAGCTCTAGATGGGATGCCGAATGAAACCCTTGTAATACGAGTAGACGGCTTTCATTTCGGCTGGCTTCCGAAACACGGAGCGCATATGCTTAATATCGCAAAACTGAACAGCCTTGACTGTATGAAACTACCGGATGATTACCCAATCCAGTTAACCAGTGATATTTATCGACTTGGAGCATTAAAAAAAGCATCCGCTATGCTCGAAAAATCAAACGATTCCGGTCAATACAAAGTCCACCCAAAGTTTTTTATGACATTTAATCAGGAAGTGTTTAACTGTGCTCACTACACAGACTCGCCTCCAGTAAGTGATGACTACTTAAAAAAATGCAGAGAAATAGCAAAAGGTATTTATATTACAAGCAGAACCGAAGTAACCGGTAAAAAAATTAGCGGAGGGGATCAATTTTCATTCCACTACCAACTTGGACTGGAGCATATTTCTTCTCAAATGGATATTCTAGATATCGCTTGTGGGTGGGGATACGGATCACAGATACTCGCAAAAAAAGCCTCAACGGTAACAGCTGCGGATATTGACGGTGAAACGATTTTAACTGCAACAAAAGACAATATCCCTGCCAATATTAATTTTCAAATTGCAGATGTTACCGACATGGTTTTTGAAAATGAATCCTTCGACGCAGTTACAAGTTTTGAAACTGTCGAGCATATTGATCCTGCCCCATTTTTTAAGGAAATACATCGCGTTCTACGAACTGGAGGACTCCTTATCTTGAGTACCCCGCAAAACAGTCTTGGCCATATTCCTGTTAACAGTCAGCACTTACGAGAATTTTCCATTGAAGAGATTACCGCACTGGCTTCCAAACATTTTACAGTGGAAAAGGTAATCGGTATTAAACAGGGCAGAGTTATTTTTCCTGATGATCCTAAAGGCCAAAACACTTTTATGGTCTGCAAAAAGCCGGAATAGGAACATGAAAAAAATTTTAATTATGATCGGAGCTGGTATTGAAACAATTCCTGCGATCACTAAAGCAAAGGAAATGGGAATTCACGTTGTTGCAACCGACCTAAATCCGCAGGCTCCCGGTTTTGCCCATGCAGATGAAGCAGTTATTGGATGTGTATATACTCCTGAAAAAACAATTGCAGCTCTACAAAAATGGGCTGAAAAAGGAGTGAAACCGAACGGGGTAATGTGCGTTGCGGTTGATGCTCCTCACACTGTAGCAGCAGTTGCTAAAATGTTTGAACTACGCGCTGTAAGCACAGAAACTGCCGCACTGGCAACAGACAAACTTGCGATGAAAGATTGTTTCAAAGCCAAAGGGATCCCTATCCCATGGTATAGTCAAATTTCAAGCAAAGCCGAACTTAAAGAAATATTTTTAGATCGTCAGGAAACACTGGTAATAAAGCCTGTCGACAGCAGAGGAGCCCGCGGCGTTTTGCGGCTGGAATATAATTTAGAAAAAATGCCGGACTACGATTGGGCTTTCAATTATTCTCAAAATGAATCCCCAACGAATAGAGTTATGGTAGAAAGTTATCTCGACGGTCCGCAAATCAGCACCGAAGGTTTCGTGGTAGGTGGAAAGAGTTACACCCCGGGGTTTTCAGATCGAAATTATGAATTTCTAGATAAATTTGCACCGCATATAATTGAAAACGGAGGACAACTCCCCTCCTTCCTCCCATACGATATGCAAATGGCTGTTAAAAACCTTTCCGGACAGGCTGCGATTGCTCTCGGTATTGACCATGGTGTTGCTAAAGGTGATATGGTCGTTCACAATGGCAAACCTTATGTAATCGAACTGGCTGCAAGACTTTCAGGCGGATATTTTTGCTCGCACGAAATACCGTGGAACACAGGAGTGGATTTTGTAGGCATAGCAATCAAACTGGCTATGGGGGAAACACCAGCCCATGAAGAACTGAGTCCATTCTACCAGAAAGGGGTAGCTCAAAGATACCTGTTCCCGAATGAAGGAATCGTTACTGCCATCGACGGCGTGAAAGAAGCCCAAGAGACTAAAGGGATCAAAATGGTAGAAATCAGAACTGAAGTAGGAGCGGTTATCCCTCCCACAACTAATCATCCAGCTCGGGCCGGAGTAATAATCGGAGTTGCAAAGACTCGCGAAGAAGCAGTTTCAGCTGTAGAAAAAGCCGTTAACTGCATAAAAATTACTACTAAAAAAAGCTAAATGAAACTGTTTGCAATATTCCATCTCAACCTGATGTTTTCTTCCATTCCTGAATGTCACAGGCATGAAGTAATCAAACGTTGCTACTGGCCGTTGCTCAGTCTTATCGAAAAAAACGGACTTCCTTTAGGCATTGAAGCATCCGCAATCACTCTTGAAATAATACAAAGTATAGACTCTGAGTGGATCAAAAAATTTCACGCCCTGCTTCACTCAGGGCAATGTGAATTCATTGGAAGCGGCTACGGTCAGATAATCGGCCCACTTGTGCCATCGTCAGTGAACAAAGCTAATCTACACATCGGTAATAAAATTTATAAAGAAATTTTAGGTATTTCACCTCAAATAGCTCTAATAAATGAGCAGGCATGGTCAGCAGGTCTTGTAACCCATTATCTTGAAGCTGGGTATAAAGGCGTGTTTATGGATTACGATAATCCAGCCCGCTTTTCAAACTGGGATGATACCATCCAACATTTTCCGCAACGCGCCATGGGGATAGAGGGCGAATCCATCCCTGTCATCTGGAGTAGATCCATGGTCTTCCAGAAACTGCAAAGGCTTGCTCATAAAGAACTAGATCTATCCGAATATATTGAATATATTGAGGACATAGGAATTGATGACGGTTGGTTGCCAATTTATGGGAATGACACAGAAATTTTTGATTTCCGCCCTCAGCGCTATAGGGAGGAAGCTGTTCAAGATGCAGAGAGCGAATGGAATCTTATTCTACTAGCCTTTAAAACACTCCAAAATAAAAAACATACTTTTCATCTTCCGTCTTCAGTCTTAAATGATTTGGACAAGCCGCTTGCAGGAAAAAATTTATCTCTCAACTCTGCAGAGCAACCGGTACCGGTAAAAAAACAAAGCAAGTACAATATTACCAGATGGGCTGTGAGCGGGAGAAATGACTTCTATCTGAACTCACTTTGTCGCGCGGTTACGGCCAAATTTGAAAAAAAAGACGAAGATTATTCTTCATCAGAGCAAAAATGGAAGAAACTCTGCTTCTGCTGGTCAAGCGATTTCAGAACACATATTACCAGTGAACGATACAAAGCAGCATTAAACAACCTAGCTGAACTCGCTCAAGAACACGGAGCGATTGTACGGGAACCGACCCTTGAAGTGAAAGGATTACCTGCAGCCATGCGAGGTAGGATGCTAAATGTTGAAACACCTTCAGTCTCAATCACTCTAAACACAGCAAAAGGTTTAGCAATCCATAAGGCAGCCTTCTCTGCACATAACCGCTATCCTTCTTTTGGTACACTCGGCCACGGCTACTTTAAAGATATTGATCTCGGAGCTGATTTCTTTTCTGGGCATATAATTATGGAAGGCCCCGGTATTCCTAAAGATACAGATTTAGCAAAAGTCACCCCAATAATTTATAAAAATAAACATCTTACCACAATATCGTGCTCAATGGACCTATACCAAGGGTCACTTGAAAAAGCTGTCAAAGTTTACAGAGACAAACAGCAAATTGATATCTTATATAACTTTTCTTTAAATGCTCCACCACGTGGCTTTATGCGGATAGGACATGTAACACTGCTGACAGGGACAATGAAACCGGACAAACTTTTTTTTGCGGTTTCAAATGGTGGTAGAATGGAAAAATATTCTCTGAACGGCTGCACATTTGACCACAGCGACCATGTTTCTTTTCTTGTTTCATCATCGCAGGCTTTCGGAATGACTGACTCAAAGGTTATTTTGGGAGGAGCTGAAAGAGCTCTGGAAATAACTCCTCTGGTTGCGGAACATGCATTCATAGGCATGGTAAAATGCAGACAGGCGAATCCATCACCATTTGTAAGAGTCTTTTTCTCCATGCAAGAGATGGATGAAACAAGTTTGCAGACAGCCTATGAAGGATCAAAATATAATTTTTCCACCGGGTTTAGTATTAAACCATATATTGAGGAGAAAGAATTATGATAAATAACAAATCAGTTCTGCTAACAGGAGGAACAGGGTCATTCGGACAGAAATTTGTTGAAATAGCCCTGACTCAGTATCGTCCGCGAAGACTGATCATATTTAGTAGAGACGAACACAAACAGCAACGAATGCAGGAAAAATTTTCTCCAGAAAACTACCCCTGCCTTCGCTATTTTATCGGTGATATTCGCGATAAAGAACGACTTCAGCGGGCATTTTCTAACATTGATATTGTTATCCATGCAGCTGCATTAAGAACAATTCCTTCGTGCGAATATAATCCTTACGAAGCGGTAAAAACAAACATCCTTGGCACTCAAAACATCATTGAAGCAGCTATAAATGAAAAAATATCCAAGTTAATTACAATCAGCACAGACAAAGCTGCCAACCCAATGAACTTATATGGAGCCACAAAATTATGCGCCGACAAGTTATTTATAAACGGAAATAATTACGCAGGCTTAAACGGACCAAGATTTTCAGTAGCACGATATGGTAATGTTCTGGCAAGTCGAGGCAATATAATTGAATATTTTTTAAAGTCTAAAAAAACCGGTAAAATTGATATCACAGATCCTAACATGACTCGCTTCTGGATAACTTTAGAACAGTCAATTGATTTTGTTCTCAACAGTTTAGAAGTTATGCAAGGTGGGGAGATTTTTATACCTAAAATTCCCAGTATGAGTATTGGTGATATTGCCAAAGCTTTATGTCCTGAATGTGAAATAAACATTCAGGGAATTCGACCAGGAGAAAAAATGCATGAAATTATGATCCCTATGAATGAAGCTGTAAACACATATGAATTTGAAAATTATTTTGTACAGCAGCCGGCTTACAGATTTTTTGAACGAACAAAGATGACAAGCAATGGAGTAAAAGTACCTCCGAACTTTGAATACAGCTCCGACACCAACACGCAATGGTTAAATAAGGAAGATCTTCTAAAGCTGATCAATACAAAATGATCCCGCACAGTAAGCACCAGATTGATGAATACGACATTACAGCAGTTGTATAAGTATCGCAGTGACGAGTTGAAGCAAGATCAACAGTTGCGGATTTTGAAAACGACGTAGCCAATTATATAGGTGTAAGTAATGCTGTTACAGTTTCAAACGTAACTGCAGCACTTAATGCGGCAATGTTTACTTTTGAAATCAAATCAATTCAATTTTTAATCTTCCAACCCTCTCTAACACTCCTCAACGGTCGCAACCCGTCGTCAGGATCTGCCCGCCAATTTAGATCAGGCAATTCTGCAGCAACAGGTTCTTTAATTCCATTACCATCAGCTTTTAAGGCAACTCGAACGTTCCTGATAAGCTTATCCGCAGCGTCAGGGAGCCAGCAATGGCCAGCCGCAAACTCTGCCCCGTTCTCGTCCAGATCAAGATGAAATTCAATCATTTCTGCATCATATTTATGAACAGCACGGGCTACAACTCCTTCTTCAACAGTATGATCTGACCATCCAACGGGACAATGAAATTCTCTTCTCAAAGTATCAATCACTGACAAGTTCGCCTGCTCCGATGGTGTAGGATACCCTGACACACAATGCAGTAAGGTAAAATCAGAACAACCTGACTCACGGAGAACAGAAACGGCGTTCGTAATCTCTTTAATATTTGCCATACCGGTTGAAAGAACCACAGGTTTACCGGTCACAGCACAAGCTTTCAGCAAATCATTCCAAAGCAATTCATATGAAGCAATTTTAAAAAAATCCACATAAGGATTAAGAATATCGACTGCTTCCAGATAAAACGGAGTGCATGAAAAAGATATTCCGACTTTTCGACAGCGGCTCGCAATTTCAGGAATGAAACTTTCAGGAAGTTCCCACTCTTTTCTTTTTCTATGAGATACACTTTTATTTAAAATTTCAGGTGCAAATAACTTGTTGACCTTAAATAGCTGAAACTTTACCACGTCACAGCCGATTCGGGCAGATGTATCAATGAATTCATAGCAACGATCTAAATCGCACGCATGATTACTGGAAACTTCTGAAATAAATATAGGATGTTTCATTTAACCTGCTATAAATAGCGCCTCATTTATAAAATTTCTGTCTCGAAAAAAGTTCAAAACAAACTCAGATAAGATACTCTAAACACTTACCTCAGGATAAAAAAGAATGAAAGCATACATCATCCTATTCTTAAATTGTTTTAAATGAGAATTTACTTATTCTGATTTAAGTGACTTACTCTTATCAAGAGTATTTGAAGTAAGAGTAGTTAAGCAAATATTATCAAACCTATTAAAAAAAAAGATACAATCTGTAAGATTGTATCTTTATCCAAAAACAAGAAAACTACTTCACAATGATCATGAAAGAGAAATAATTAACGGGATAACATGCAGCTTACTATTATGCTCTTGAGTAGAACCTAGTTTCCAGCTTACATTTTCACTTTTACCAATTGCCGCGCCTACTTTTTCAGCAAGCCCTTGAATATTTATGATTGGATGACGCGAAAACACCTGTGGCAAGCCATAAGTGAGATTACATGCAAGGCAACATCCGGGCCGTTGCTTAAGCCGCAATTCAAAATTTACAGTATCACCGGAGTCTCCAACATATCCCAGCTCAATATCATAACTGCCTTCTTCAGCATCTCCGAATAACGCCTCAAAAAAATCATTAGACAGGCTAGCCGGAAAAAGAGATTCAAGCTTCTGATCGGTAAAAATATCATTATATTGACCCATAGATTATCTCCCCTAGTGTTTATTTTAAAATACAATCTTCTGTTGCTTTACAAAAAAGAATAATTCTTTTCAACAACGAACAGTAAAAAAGCACCGGATAGAATATAAAATCTAACCGATGCTTTTTTGGTTCGCTTAAAATAAACTAAAACTTTTCAAATTCACTGTCACTTACGGTACTCATATCTAATGAAACACCTGAAGCCTTTCTGGTCGGTGTAGGCTGCGGCAACAATTTTGCTGGTGCTTTATGAATAGGTCTTGCCATCTGAGTTGAACGTAAAGGGGCAACACTTCTGACAGGTCTTGCAGAATATACATCATTCTCATCAACAATAAAAAATGACATCGCATCCTGCAGACTAGAAGCCTGTCCAGCCAACTCTTCCGATGTTGCTGACATCTCTTCCGCCGCAGAGGCGATCTGCTGAATAACTTTATCAAGCTGGCCTACCGCACGATTAACCTGCTCAGCTCCGGTATTCTGCTCACTTGACGCAGCAGCAATTTCTTGCACAAGTTCGGCTGTGCGCTGAATATCAGGAACCATTTTACTAAGCATTTCCCCTGCGGATTCTGCGACAGCAACGCTTGATGCTGAAAGGTCATTAATCTCAGAAGCAGCCTCTCCACTGCGTTCGGCAAGTTTACGGACCTCTGCCGCAACCACAGCAAAGCCTTTACCATGCTCACCGGCACGGGCAGCTTCAATTGCGGCATTCAGAGCCAGTAAGTTTGTCTGACGGGCAATGTCTTCAATGATAGATATTTTATCAGCAATTTGACGCATAGCTTGAACAGTATGAGTTACCGCTTTTCCACCTTGCTCAGCATCTTCAGCTGACCGACGAGCTATTTTTTCAGTTTCCAGTGCATTCTCAGTACTCCTGATAATATTAGCAGCCATCTGACTCATACTAGCCGAAACTTCTTCTACGTTAGCAGCCTGTTCGGTTGCACTTTGAGAAAGAGTTTCAGCCGTTGAGGACAATTCACTACTTCCGGAAGCAACTTGCTCTACAGATTCACGAACATCGCCGACAACTGACCGAAGTTTGTGTCCCATCCCAGTCAAGTCGGAAGCAAGCTGACCGATTTCATCATTCTGATTAATTTCAAGTGAAGCATTCAAATTACCAGAAGCAATCTGCTGTGAAAATGCAACACCTGCACGTATCGGCAAGACAATAGATCTTGCAAGAAAATAGACTATACCAATTAAAATAAAAATGGCACCGATGCTCATACAAACTGATATCCAGACCACTTTATTGGAAGCAGCAAGAACTTTACTCATTGGAAGAGCAACAGCAAGACACCATCTTTCTCCAGTTGTACCTACAGCAAAAGGTGTAAATATCAGCTCATATTCTTCACCATTTTTTTTCAAATACGTAACAGCAGTTTTGCCTGTATCAATAGTAGACATAATTTGCTGGGACATTTCAGGAGAAACGATATCCTTAATATTCTTACCTACGTAATTGCTAGTAGGATGTGAGACGACTTTACCAGATTGGCTTAACAAAAAACCGTAACCTGTCCCGAATGGAGTAATAGATGCTGTCAACTCAGCCATATGAGCGACACTCATGTCAACTCCGGCAACACCAACAACAACTCCTTTGCTTCTTATAGGAATACATGCTGAAACAAGAACAACTTTTGTTCCGTCAAAATTATACTCTGTAGGATCTACAAGATACTCTTTGCCAGTTTGAAGAGGAACCTGATACCACGGAGCATCAAGACCTGTGGTATGTGACATACTTTGACCAATTCTGGCCCATGGCAGATACCTCCCCTTTTCATCAGCACTAGGAGTTCCTGCAAAGTCAGCATCCCTACCATCAAACAGGTTAGGTTCAAAAGCAACCCATGAACTCTCTATGCCAGTATTTGAATCGGTAACTTTCTTGATTATTGCATTAGCCAGATTACGGTCAGGTGACTCTGAAAACGCCTTAAGCCCCTCAAAAGTGTGAGCTAAAGAATTTGCGGAAGTCATTGCTCCATCCAAATCAACCTTGATAGTTTGCCCATACCGTGCGGACATCTCCACACCTAGGTTCTTGGCATCTTCAAGAGTCACATCTTGAAATTTTGAGACCAGCACAGCAAGCGTAATCCCCATGACCAATAAAACAACAGTCCCGACCGGAATCATAATTTTATTCCGCAGGCTCATATTTCTATATAATTTCATACACTCCTCGACAAATATAACTTATTAATTTTACAAACACTTTATTGTGAAAGTTGGACACTTATACATCCCAATTAGAAAATAATAAAGTAGGATTAATATTGAAAAACTGGATATAACGAATTAATCTCTTAGAAAAATTCATCCTTAACCACATAGACCATCAAATAAAATTATGCCTCAAAACAAAAAAAATTCTAATCTTGTATACTCAACGGACCACGGGACAATGTGCTCAGCCTGCAACAAGCCTAAAAAAAGCTGTATTTGCGGTAAAAAAGATACACCTAAAAACGATGGTATCGTACGTATTGAACGCCAGACTAAGGGGCGCAAAGGCAAAGGAGTTTCACTCATTTACGGCCTGCCTTTAAAAGGTGACGAACTTAAAAAATTAGCAAAAAACTTGAAAGCAAAATGCGGAACGGGCGGAACCATAAAAGATGGTGTCGTAGAAATTCAGGGTGATCACAGGCAAAGCCTCAAAATTGAACTGGAAAAAATAGGCTATAAAGTTAAACTGGCTGGAGGATAAGGCATAATATTCAATTTATATAAGGTTGCATAATACGATAAATAAGAGTTAGACTTCCAGTTAAGATTTGTTTTTACATACAAGTTTGGAGAAAACTGGTGACCGCTGAGATCAAACTTTCTATTATCGCTATAAAAACAGCAATCCTTTACGCAGCTTTCGGCTGTCTATGGATACTTTTATCCGACAAGATTCTGCTGTTATTCGTACAAGATACTAATACAATCATCCGTTTAGAAACCTACAAAGGATGGTTTTATGTATTAGTTACGGCAGTACTTATTTATGGGTTTATAAAAAAATACCTCCGCTTGCAACAGCAAAGCCATGCACGATATATTCGTTTACTAAACAATATTGCTGACCCCATTTATCTTGCAGATTCACAGGGGAGAATCATCGACTCCAATAACTCAGCGTGTGATAAACTTGGCTACAGCCGCAAAGAACTCCTCACCAAGAAAATTGATGAAATAGACACCACAACCAATTTGCAAAAATGGAGTGAATTTATCGATACAGCTGATGACGACAAATCATTTTATATAGAGAGCTATCATAAGTCTAAAGATGGTTATGTTTTCCCAACTGAAATTTGTGTTTGCATCTTTAATGAAGATCAAGACCGCTATTGTTTAGGTGTTGCACGCGACATTTCAATGCGCAAAAAGACTCAAGAAATACTGATTCAAAATGAAAAAATGAGTTCTTTGGGAGAACTGGCGGCTGGAATGGCTCATGAAATAAACAATCCCCTTTCAGCAATAATGGGAGCATCCCAAAACATTTATAATAGAATGTTCACTGACAGCAAAATAAATATCGCCACAGCTAAAAAATACTCCATTTCATTAGATGATATGCGTAACTATTTGAAAAAAAGAAAAGTTAACCGCATGTTAAATTCAATTTCTGTGTCCGGAGTCAGGGCTTCGAAAATTATACAAAGCATGCTCACTTTCAGCCGTAAATCAATTAAACAGCTTTGTGTCTGCGAAATAAGTGAACTTTTAAATGAAACTATTGAGTTGATTTCCAGCGACTATAACCTGACAAAAGAATATGATTTTAAAAAGATTAAAATCACGCGTGAATACGGTGAAGATCTTCCGCAAGTCTGTTGCCTTGAAAACGAAATCCAACAAGTTCTACTAAATGTGCTTAAAAATGCCACAGAAGCTATGGCTGAAAAAGTTTATCCCGAAGACTCAGTGCCTGAATTGATTCTACGACTTAGTTGCGCTGAATCAGCTATCTTAATTGAAATTGAAGATAACGGACCGGGAATGACAGAAGAAGTAAGAAGTAGAATATTTGAACCATTTTATACATTAAAAGGCGTAGGAAATGGTACAGGATTAGGTTTATCCATATCCTACTTTATTGTTAAAGAATTACACCATGGAGAATTTAATGTTATCAGCAAACCTGATGTTGGAACGAAATTTACAATAAAACTTCCTCGATCGGTAGACGGCCAATGCCCTTTAGACTACTTCCTTTCAAAAACAAAATAGCCTACTGGAATAACAACTAAAGTAAATAAAGTTGAAGCAATAAGCCCAAAGATCAAAGCCCAGGCCAAACCTGAGAATATAGGATCTAAAGTTATAGGCCAAGCCCCGAGAGCAGTTGTTGCCGCAGTTAGAGCTATAGGCCTTAAACGTACTGCCCCAGAACGAATAAGAGCTGTTTTAAGATCCATTCCTTCCGCAGTTGATTTCCGTACAAAGTCTATTAGGACCAATGAATTGCGGATAACAATTCCACCTAGCGCAATCATTCCTATCATACTGGTAGCTGTAAAAAATACCGGATCAGCAAAGGCTTCACCGACCATTCCTACAACACTTTCTGTTCCGATTACGTTGAGCAGCCAGAATCCCGGCATAATCCCCAGCAGAGTCAAAGGAATAGCACTCATAATCAGAAGTGGCATACCAAATGAACCGGTTTCAACAATAAGCAGAATATATATACCAAGCAGAGCCGCCGCAAAAGCAATTCCAAGATCACGGAAGACATCAAGCGTAATCTGCCATTCTCCTTCACCGGCCCATTCGGACCAGATAAAAGGCGGCAACGGATCAGCTTTCAATTTAGACTGCATATCAAGAACAGCTTCGCCGGGAGCACGCCCTGCCATTTCTGCAAACACGTATACAACCCGTTTTAAATTCTTATGATAAATTGGTTGTTCCTGATTAACCTCCACAAATTTACCAAGCTCTGCCAGCGAAACGGATTTTCCGTCCATAGTTTTAACCTTGATCTGAGAAAGAGTCCCTGCGTCCGACCTGCGAATACGCGGTAGAATCAATTTCACAGGCAAAGGAAAACGCTCTCCGTCAACATGTACTGTAGCCGGAACCATACCTGATAAAGCCATTTGCAAAGTAGTAACGACGCTTAAAGCCGTTACCCCGTGCAAGGCGGCCTTTTCCTTATCCAATACAAAGTCAACCATCACCCGATCCGACTCAGTCGTATCATCAATATCAACAACTCCCGGTTCATCAGCCATGACTCCTTCAATCTGCCGAGCTCCTTCAATCAGCGCAGAATAAGGACGGTCCTCTGCTCCATAAATTTCCGTGGTAATGGTAGAAATAACAGGAGGACCGGGTGGAGATTCCACAATCTTTATTTTGGCATTATTGCGCTTGGCAACAGCCTCAAGCTCATGTCTAAGCCTTAGTACAATAGCGTGACTTTGCTCACTACGCTGGGATTTATCCGCAAGGTTAATACGAATATCCGCCATATTTCCGCCATTTCTCCAATAATAGTGACGGACCATCCCGTTAAAATCCATAGGAGAAGGTTCACCTGTATAAGTCACAAAATTTGTAATTTCAGGAACACCGCGCAAAACCTGCTCGAATTCACGGACAACTCTGTCAGTCTGTTCGAGAGGGGTCCCCTCATCCATATCTATAACAATTTGAAATTCATTTTTATTGTCAAACGGCAGCATTTTCAAAGGAACAAATCGCAGTCCGGCAAGCGCAAGAGAAATAATCAATCCGAAAACAATTACGCCGAGAAGCATCCAGCGTTTGGCTGACGATTCTAAAAAAGGTGTAATAATACGCGAATAAAAACGTTCAACTTTTCCGGTACCGGAACCGGAAGACATCCTCGTTCCGGCTTTAGGCTTAATATTTTTTAATAACCGCAAAGCCATCCATGGAACAATTGTTAAAGCGCAGACAGTTGAAAATGTAACTGTCAGCGGCACATTGGCAGCCATGGGAGCCATATACGGCCCCATCATTCCGGTAATGAAAAAAAGTGGGACAAAAGAAACTATAATAGCCAGAGTGGACATTATTACCGGAGGCAGAACTTCCGATACAGCGTCAAGCGTAGCCTCGGCAGGTTTCTTTTTTTTCATGAGAATATGACGCTGAATATTATCCACATTAGTAATAGGGTCATCCACTACCAATCCAAGTGATAGAATCAAGGCAAAAAGAGTTACGCGGTTGATTGTGTAACCGAGCATATAATTTACAAATAAAGCGAGTGAAAAACTAACCGGAACAGCAAGGGCAACAATCGCGGCTTCACGCCAGCCTAGAGTAAAAGCCAGTAAAAGAACCACAGTGAAAACAGCAAAACCAAGCGAGTTAAGCAGGTCATCTACTTTTGCATCAGCAGTCTTGCCATAGTTGCGGGTAACTTCAACATCAATACCAGCAGGAAGAACAGTAGTTTTCAGTTCATTGAGGCGTGCAAGGACCGCGTCGGCAACGGCTACAGCATTGCTCCCTTTTTTCTTTGATAAAGCAATAGTCACTGCCGACCGAGACGGAAGCTCTGGATCCTTCCCCACTTGAGTTAAGTATTGCCTGGAAAAACCTATCCTTGAGTAGGACGAGGGCTCTGCCGGACCGTCTTCTATCTGAGCAACATCACGCAGATAAACAGGTTTCGAATCAAAAACACCAACTACCAAATTGCGCACATCTTCTGCTGATTCAAGAAAAGAATTTGCAGAAACAGTTATCTCGCGATTACCAGACAAGACTGATCCAGCCACAGCGGACTGATCCGCTCCCTTTAAAGTCTGAACGATATTCATGGGGGAAACATTTAATCCTGCCATACGCTCAGGTGAAAGCTCCACCCTGATCTCACGCGACCTGCCGGAAATAAGAGAGATACGCGAAAGGTCTTCCACTTCCGCAAGTCGCTGTGACAGTTCCTCTGCCACGCGGCGCAATTCAAAGTCTGAAATTTCAGGATGGTTTTCAGCGGGATGCAAAGTCAAAGCAACAATAGGTACATCATCAATCTCGATAGGCTTTACGGCCCATCCTGAAACAATACCAGGTACAAGGTCAGAATTTTTAGTAATAGCGTTGTGCAGTTTGATAAGAGATTCTTCGCGATTCTCTCCGACAAAAAAACGAACCGTGACCATAGAGGAATCTCGATAAGAAGTTGAATAAACATATTCAACTCCATCAATCTGCCACAAAAGACGCTCTAGCGGAGTGGTAATAAGTTTCTCAACCTCTTCAACACCGACTCCGGGAGCACTGACCATAATATCAGCCATCGGCACAACGATCTGAGGTTCCTCCTCTCTCGGAGTCAGCTGGATCGCGGTAATTCCCAGCAAGACGGAAGCAATGACCAAAATAGCTGTAAGCTTTGAGTGCAGAAAAAAACGTACAAAGGATGCTATTATCCCTTGTGATTTTGCGCTTTCATGGTCTGACTCAGAATTACTCATTTTACTCCCTCGCCTACTTCCTGTGAATCCAGACCAAGAGTCTCGTTTCCGCTCAAACCTGATAAAATTTCTATCTTATCATCATGAACATTTCCTGTACGCACAAAAACAGGTTCCCATGTTCCCTCGCTTTTAATCAAAACAGTTTCAAGCTGGCCTACCCGCGAAACAGCTCTTTTAGGAACGACTACAACTTCTTTTTCTCGTAAGGGAACGAGCAAACGTCCGAACATGCCGGAATATAGCCCCGGCATAGGTTCCAGCCCTATTTTAACTAGAAAAGTACGTGTGGAAGGATCGGCAGACGGCACAACCTCCTCAACAATCCCGACTGTGCGCTCATCTAACGCCTGAATTTCAACAGGTAACTTTACACCGGGTCTTACTTTCCCGATGACTCCCTCCCTCACAAGAGCTTCAAGCCTTAAAGAACCGCTTGTTTGAATGAGCATGAGGCTTTTACCGGGAAAAGCGATGTCGCCTGGTTCAACCATTCTCTTAGAAACCTCACCGTCTGTGTTCGCAGTGATAATTGTATACCCGAGATTAATGCGTGCTTCTTCTACGGCTTTAGCTGCTTGCTTAACCTGTGCTAAAGCTGCATAAAAACCGTCATCTGCCTGCGCAAGACGAGCTTTTGCCTGTAAGTACTGCCCCTCAATACGATCAAGCTCATCACGAGTTGCCACCTTACTGTCAAACAAAGTTTTCATTCGCTTCCACGTAGCGGTCGTTGTATCTGCAGCAGCCTTGGCAGCATTAATAATTTCTCTTGCCTGACGCTGTGAAGCCTCAGCAGATTTAAGCCCCTGCTCAGCACTTTCCAGACGGGTCTGAAGACCACGGCTGTCGAGTACAATCAGTTTATCATCTCGCTTAACCTTATCACCTGCTCGAACGCGAACACTGAGAACTTTACCTGTAACTTGAGCTTCTATATTGGTTTCGGTCTTAGGGCGCACTGTTCCGACAGCTTCGTATAGGACAGGAACAACGGCAAGTTCAGCCTTAGTAATTAAAGCAGGATCTTCCACTGGTCTGGTAGGAACAATCCGACCCGGCTGAATCATACCGGAGTTGAATATACCTGCGATCCATAAAACCAATAAAGTAATCGCAACTCCAAACCCGGCAACCAAAACACATTTTTTACTCATCAAAATCTCCACAGCCCAAATACTGGGCCTTTTAAAAACACAAGAAGAGAGAAAACTGTCTAAGTTTTCTCCTTTTTGCAATACTTATATTTTAATCACTTTTATCTTTAATAAGAGTCAGCAGCATTTTAAAACGGACCTCAGCATTAAGCCCATGAGGGGTATTAGCAGGCATAACAATTGCTTGCCCTGCTTCGACACTGAAGATATTATCACCAATTGTTACTTCTGCCCTGCCATCAAGCACCTGAACCATAGCATCACCTGGCGCAGTATGAGTGCTGAGCCCTTCCCCTATATCAAAGGCAAACAGCGTAAGAGTCACAGCTTTATGCTGTGAAAGAGTTCTGCTGACAACCTGTCCCTTCTGATACGTAACAAGATCAGCCAAGTTTACAACGATTCCATGGTCAATATTCTTAATAATTGCTGGGTTAGGAACTTTTGAGAGAAAGCCTGATTCTTCCATAACTTCTCCTTTGGACTGCACTTACATCATTTAGAAAGCAAGAGTTTTAGCTCTAAGTCAATAAATCCTCAGTAAACTTTGAAGCTGTAATTTCATACTACACCATTTTCAAAACATAGAAAACAAAACCCGAAAAGAGCAAAACAGTTCAGAGCAACAGTAATTTTTAGTCCCCTATTTCAAACAGTCTTTCCAATATTTTGAATTTAAACTTTCACCCAATAAACCCTGTATAACTCTATGTAAAAAATGCATTCATATCTGCAAGGATTTTACATTGTACTTTCGATCATGATATTATATTCGGCAGGCGTTACCAGAGTAAATGACAGGCCGCGCCAGCAAGGAGACAGGACATGCGTAAACAACTTGTAATCACCAATAATGAACATATTGTAAGTTCTACAGATGAGCATACAGGTGGACATAAAACTGGACCTGAGACAGAGCGTTCATATAAAAATGACGTACTCCACTCCGAGCTTGATTACCTGCGCGACCAATTCTGGCGGGAAGATTTCAAAGAAGTCGTAAAAACCAAAAGCAAAGCGATGCAGGATGTACTGCAAAAAGTACAACAAGTATCAAACACCCGCACCACTGTGCTTCTTTCCGGCGAAACAGGAACAGGTAAAACCCTCATTGCAAGGCTCATTCATGCACACAGCAACCGCAAAGATGCCCCTTTCATAAGCGTACATTGCGGAGCAATTCCTGATACACTTGTTGAGAGTGAACTGTTCGGGCATGAAAAAGGAGCTTTTACCGGAGCTGTCCGCCGCAAGCTCGGAAAATTTGAACTTGCAAATATGGGAACGCTGTTTCTAGATGAAATAGGAACAGTCAGTTCCGCAGTTCAAGTTAAGCTGCTTGATGTGTTGCAGGAACGTCAGATTCAAAGAATTGGTGGAGAAACGAACATCCCCCTTAATGTGCGAGTTATCGCTGCAACCAATGACAACTTAAACGATCTTTGCACAAAAGGATATTTCAGGCGTGATTTGTTTTACAGACTGAACGTTTTCCCAATTGTAATACCGCCCCTGCGTGAACGCAAAAATGATATTTTACAGCTTTCCAGTGAATTTATCTCTCATTTCAGCACGCAGCTTAATAAAAATATAACTGACATTAGCCCCGAAGTGATGGAAGCTTTTCTAGACTACGACTGGCCGGGTAATGTACGTGAACTTGAAAATATCATTGAACGCGCCTGTATCCTTGAGCAGACTCCTATACTTCGTCCTTCCAGCTTTCCTATTGAATTCTTTAAAAACCGCTTAGCCCAGCATCCTGCAAGCATAGATGCAAGCCTTCCGCTGGCACATGCCAGACAAACGGCAATTGACATTTTTGAATTAGCCTATCTCACCCACCTTCTGAAAGATAACAAAGGCATAATCAAAGATGCAGCTAAAAGTGCGGACATCACTACCCGCCAGCTTAACAAGCTTATGAATAAACATGCCTTGTTAAGGCAAGATTTTGTCGCAAAATAGGAACTTAAAGTTCTCTTTTACATTACAAGACGGAACTCTAAGTTCCTACAACATAGACATTGATTTCAACGCTGAAATCCCCCCTTAATACAGAAAATACGCAGATATATACCATTACTCAAAAACAGAATACCTCAATTCAATATTTAGCGCTCAGATGATAGGAACTGTAAATTCCTATTCATTCGTATAATAAAAAAATAACCTTATATTCCAGCGCACTAAAATTGGCACACTCCATGCTATTGTATCAGTTTAAATTTCATCAGCATTATTATTAATATCTGCCTGTAATAGATATACTTTTTAATAATGATCGATGAAAACCGCTTCATATTGCAACCTAATGGTTGAAAAGTTTGATTATTTGATGAGTGAGGAAATCAAATGGCGATTGATATGACTGATGAAGATGAAACAATCCAGACTGAAGAAGCTGAAGTTCAACTGAAACTAAGCTTAGGGTTGCAAGCTAATGAGGCAGAAGAAGTTCTGCAACTTGCCAGCAAATGTCAGAATCTGACTCCGGACAACCTTATGCTTGCAGAAGAAGCTGCTTGGGAAGCAGCTTTCAGCACAGGAGAGTCAAGCCGCATCTTTATTAAAGCACACGTAGTAAACGGTGATGAACAAATTTTTGTCGGCTTCGTATGCTTTGGAACCATCCCGGGAGAAGAAGATTGCTATGAACTGTATCTGGCTGCCGTGGACGATGCATATCAAGGGATAGGCATTGGGACCGCACTACTTGATGAAGTTGAAAGACAAGTTTCCATGTACAATGGAAGCTTAATCTTATGTGAGTTGCCGGCGCACAGATCCTTCGTCCCAGTCCATTATTTTTTTGAAGCACTTGGATATGAAAGACAATCGCAGTACTACCCTTTCTTTGTACCGACACAAGGCAACCTTGTTTATGCCAAGGAAGTAGAACAATTTGAAGAAGAATACGAAGATTAGACCCAATTAAATATGGAGAAATGCCGTGTCGAGTGAGTTTTACTCAGATACAATTTATGGACAGGTCGTACCTTATGAAAGCGACCTAGATGACAAATATCAGTTAGCTATTGTCGTAGACGGTGAAGAAGAATTCATAGTCGAACCGGACAGCAATGGCCGCAGTCTCAATGAATATCTAGACCAATGGATTAAAGCACAGGTTTACGTAAATGAGACAGATGATGGCTTTTTCGTAAAAATACGTGAAGTATTACTTGATGAAGCAGGCTGGGGGTACGATGATGACAGTTGGTAGACCCTGATTATCAGGAGAGCGCATTGCTTAATAAACTCGTGTTTATCAATACGCTCTCCTTAATTTTTTTCGATACTATTCGCACAATATTTTGTATTTTTCCCTTCTTCCAAACGCATCATATTCCCATCACATCACCTTTTTATACTATAATTTCAGCAGCCATTGTCTTCAACGCAAAAGAAATCTATACATGATGGACTTAAATATAATAATCAGATCCATAATAAGAAAACTCACTTGTAAAAATTATAGTGGCTCAGATTAACTAACAGACTTAATCGCAAGGAGATTTTTTTTGAGCTCAGATCAGCAGAGCAACTCAGAGAGACTTCCGGAACAGATATCAGATGTATTTGAATCTTTTTCTGATTTCGTTTTATTCGCCGACAGCAATGGTATTATCTGTCATGCCAATAAGCCTGCACAGGCTTTTTTTGACGGACACTTGCTCGGAGAAACTCTTTGGAGTGTTTTCAAAGTAGAAACTGAATCTCTCTCTGACTTTATTAAGCTTTACCCATCTGAGAAAATTCATGAAATACCTTACGGAGAAAGCGGAGGAAGCTACTCCCTGCGCCTCATACCATTGCCTGTTCCACTTTGTTCAAATGGCTTTCTAGCCATTGTAACCAACAATGCTCCGCTGCTGGAACTCCACGAAACATATGAAGAACGGATTGAAACCAGTCTGGAAGAAACACGTGAACAGGTCGACGGTATGAATGTAGCTCTGAGAACAGTCATTGAGTCAGTTGAAGAAGAAAAAAAAGACATGCATGAAGACTTTGCCCTGCAAGTCCGAGAGCAGATTATCCCGGCTCTCGACAGAATGATCAAAGAACCGCTGCCGCAAATGCGAAAGAGCTTCGGTAAGTTCATTAAAGATCGCCTAGAAGCTCTTACAGGAAAAGCAGGAGATCAATTTGAGGATCTGCTTCTTAAACTAACCCCCCGCGAAATTGAAATCTGCCGCTACATTGAAACAGGAAAAAGCAGTGAGCATACCGCGGAATTGCTGGGTCTTTCAGTAGATACAATTCTGACTCACCGTAAAAATATTCGCCGCAAGCTGGGCCTGCGAGGTAAAAATATATCCCTCATTTCTTACCTGAAACACCAAAACAATTCATAAATAATTGGGTATTTAATATACCCATTTAGTACCCGCTAAGTCCCCTTGTTTACTGCCAGTTAATTTGATTTAATCAAAGAATAGAAACAATTAATCAATTTATATTTATATTTTTATTAATTTTCTACAGATTATATCTCATAATTTACAATGTAAAACAAATCATATCTATTCTTATTTAAGATAATTTTGCATTCTCAATGCATGAAATACACATTTTATACATACTTAATACTGTACACATAATGTAGTATATTTTTTTCTACTGAGTTCTATAGAAATTAATATAATTTTAGTATTTCTAAGAATAAGTACAGACAACTTTTTTATGGTTATCTACCTTACCTATTTTACACTAGTTATAACGGCATTACTGCCGAAGGATCAGCAATGGAAGTATACAATTTACACCAACAACATTTATCAGACATTTTAGATGAAGATTCATCAAAAGACGATTGGAATGACTGGAAATGGCATATCCGTAACTCAATAAAAACTGTCGCAGGATTTGAAAAAGCTTTGGATATAAAATTCAGCGACAAAGAAAGAAAAATGCATGAGCAGACACTGAAAAAATTTCCTCTTGCAGTTACTCCATATTATTTATCTCTTATTCATAGTGATGATTACAAAAACGACCCTATATTCAGACAATCTTTTCCTGACCCGCGCGAACTCATAATCAGCCGCTGCGACATGGTTGACCCGTTGCATGAAGACGGAGACAGCCCTGTTCCGGGCATTACTCATAGATATCCGGATCGCGTCCTGTTTCATGTCAGCAACATCTGCTCTATGTATTGCAGGCATTGTACCCGCAAAAGAAAAGTCGGTGATGTTGATTCAATTCCTGATATGGAACAGCTGGAAGCAGGTTTTGAATACATTCGCAATACTCCGCAAATTAGAGATGTCCTGCTTTCCGGTGGTGACCCCTTCATGCTGTCCGATGAAAAACTGGATTGGCTGCTTACCAAAATTGGTGAAATTGAACATGTAGAAGTTGTACGAATAGGAACTCGCATGCCAGTTGTTCTGCCTTACAGAATAACAGACAACCTAGTAAACATGCTAAAAAAGCATCACCCACTATGGATTAATACTCATTTTAACCATCCACGAGAACTGACAGCCTCCTCTAGAAAAGCTTTAACAAAACTTGCAGATGCAGGTATTCCTCTAGGGAACCAAAGTGTTCTTCTTGCCGGTATCAATGACTGTCCTAGACTTATCAAAACACTTAACCATAAACTGGTTAAAAACAGAGTACGCCCTTATTATCTTTACCAATGTGACCTTTCTGAAGGGTTGTCACATTTCAGAACTCCAGTGGGTAAAGGAATAGAAATACTTGAAAGTCTACGTGGACACACCAGCGGATTTGCTGTGCCTACTTACGTTATTGATGCTCCAGGTGGTGGCGGTAAAATCCCGGTAATGCCGAACTATATAGTCTCGTGGGCGACAAACAAAATCATTCTCAGGAACTACGAAGGGGTAATAACCACTTACGCCGAACCGGATTCTTACGAGTGCAATTACTGCGATAGAAACTGTGAAGAATGCAACCTCCAGCTAATGGAAGAGGACGCCGAAGAGAAACCTATCGGAATTGCGAAACTGCTTTCAGACTGGGATGAAACTCTCAGCCTTACGCCCGAAGAAAATGAAAGAACAGAAAGAAGTGCCAATGACTCCTGATAAAATAAAAAATATTGGTCAAAGCACAATACAAATCGGCCCGCTGAATGATAGAATTTATCTAATGAAACTTTCATCAGAGGACATGCCAGATATTGTTTCAGAGTTAAAAAACAAAGCAGAAGCTGCCGATGTATCGAAGATTTTTGCTAAAGTACCAAGCGAGTTGTCACCGCACTTTGTCTCCGCAGGATTTGCACAGGAAGCTACCGTTCCAAATTTATTTTCCAATGATGATGGAACTTTTTTAAGCTTCTACAGATCCTCTGATAGAGCTAAAATTGATGACCAAAATAAACTTGATCATATTATTGAAGTTGCAAAAGGCAAATCCGGAACAGGAATTAATGCCCAGCTTGCAGAGGGATTGAATCTTAGAAAATTAACTGCAACTGATAGCAGCAATCTTGCTGCACTGTACAAAAAAGTGTTCAGCACCTATCCTTTCCCTGTCCATGATGAGGAGTATATTAAAAATGAAATTAATCAAAATGGCTGTTTTTATGGGGTTTTTAATAAAGGGGAATTAATAGGAGCAGCCTCTGCCGAAGCGGGGCATGATGGCTGGAGTGTTGAACTTACCGACTTTGCAGTACTTCCAGAATACCGTAAAAAAGGGATCGCCGGAACATTACTGCACAAACTGGAAGAAGAATCTCGAGTATCAGGTAAAAAGTGTTTCTTCACGATTGCACGGGCCTGTTCGTATGGAATAAACTCTCTATTCGCAAAAGCTGGCTATACGTACTCCGGAACGATTCCAAATAATACTAATATCAGCGGAAGCCTTGAAACAATGAATATATGGTTTAAACATCCAACCGCTTAAACATCTTTGCAAAAGTAAATTACTACCTAAATAGTTTTTGCATAAGCACCTGTTAAAAATGCAGTATTACAATATCTTAATGATGGAAGAAGCTATTCACCAACACCTTCTTCCATCATAAGTTTAAAGAGAGCTTCTATAAACTTACCTGAGACAACATCAGGCAAAGAAAACGAAGGCATTTGGGTATCGGACATAATTCCGGTATATGCGAACCATATTTCAGAAGAAATTTTATTAAGCGCAGGAGTAAGGACTTCTCCCCACAATTCTCCATCCTCTGAAAGATCCACACCGAAAGCTCTGCATTGCAAAGGACGATCATTAAACAGTAAGCATAATTTATCTTTAAGCAATGGACAAACCGAGCCTGCTTCTGAGAGACAAAATGCGGCAATATCCTTTACTTTTCTTAACTCTGCCGAGGCAATCCTTTCAGCTTTGGATGTTTTCATAGCACGCTTTATCACCTCAAGGCGACCTTCGTGAGTAAGCTCCAGATTAACCTGATGGCTTAGGTGAACTGCTTCAACCAAAGTAAGACTGACCGGAGTTCGGCAGCACTGATCATTATCTAACCCGCAGGCTTCCACGTGTCCTGACTGACGCACTTCTTCATCAACACGCAAAATTAATTGTTCATAATCATTAAAAAAAGGAGATAGGTCGACCAGTCTTTTAAATTCCAGATGAGGTTCACGGATTGTCAGTTTTCCGCTCTTTTTGCCGTATTTGCGAATGGTCCACCACTGCTCAAAATTGGCTGGTTTTGATCTGAGTTTTCTAAGGGCCCTCCAAGCCAATTTATGCCCAAGCCCCCGACGAAGTAGATAGGCATTCAACACTGTACCTGTCCGTCCAATTCCATGGCGACAATGAATCAGAACCTTTTTACCTATATAAATGGCTTCATCCAGCCATTCCAAAGTCTTTTCAAGCTTAACAAGGTCAGGAGCTTCTTCATCCGCTAGTGGGAAATAATAAACATCAAATCCGGCCTCTTTTTCAATGTCACATAGATCACAAAACTCCCCACAAAGATTCAAAATGGCATCTATCCCCTGTTCATCCAGCGACCGAAGCTGAGCGTAGCTCATAGGAGCATACCCTACAGCAAGCTGATCAGTGACCCATGTCAAATTATAAGCGTGGTTATTCTGAAGGGTATCCATCAATCCTCTCTGCGTTCTGGATAAAGAGCTTAACTTCCGGTTCAACTTGCTCCTCACCTTGGAGGCGCATATCCATAAGTCTAGTAAATGCCAGTAAATACCCGATCTTACCTAGCAAAGAACAAGTCTCGTTTTCGCTTATTCTAGAACAAGTTGCATCAAGCATATCCCCACGAGTTTCAATTTCAAAACCATAATGTTCAAGCACGCTATGAATAAACTTCAATCTCAGCAATCTGTTTTTGAGTTCAGAACCTCCACCTTGGAACTTAAAATGGACATAGTTAGCTCCGACAGTTTGTCCGCAAACTGAATCAACCACAGAAAAATGATAACCGAACCTGATCATAAGGTGAAGATAGTCTTCCGCAATAATTCCGTAACTGGCCAACAACTTAGAATTAATACTGAATATTCCAGCTGACATGCGGTCAAATTCATCCCAATCAATATGAGTCAGCTCCTTTGACCATTGTACCATGGGATCGGACAACCCAGACCAGAGACTTTTCATTGGCTGACTGGCTATATCATGCGGAGTTACATACTTTTTTTTAGCCAAGTTTGGCATGAGGCCTTTACCTAGATCAAGAATATACATTACAAGCGGCAAGTCACTTTTAAGTTCCTTTGCCGCCCCCATGCCGCGTCCCTTTTTATCAACCAGCGAAAACATTTGCTCTACTGATTTTTCATGACAGAAACGCACCATATCATGCAAAGAACGACATCCTTCGGGTGTAAAATTTGGAGATTCAGGATCAGTAAGCCTTAGCTTCACTGTAAAAGGAATAACCTTGGAATAAAAATCTAGAACCCGCGGTGAAGGCTCATCCTTTACATACGACCTTGTTACAATCTCAGAAACACAACCTTCGAAAACAGCTCCATCCACGCCATCCACTGTTACAAACTGACCTGGCGAAAAACATCCTTTAGTATCCCCTACCAATACAGGGAGTCCCCATTCACGTGCAACAGAAGCAAAATGACTGGCTCTGCTCCCGGTACCGGCAATAACTCCGTTTACTTTAGAGATAAACATCGAAAGCGCAGGTTTAAGAGTCGCAGTTACAACAATAGCCCCTTCAGGCAGCTGCGCAAAATCTTTTCCGTTTTCTGCAAAATAAATTTCTCCACATCCAACTCCAAGCGCAGCACACTCCAGCTCTTTAACAATAGGGGTGGCCGTAATTGGCGAATGCACAGCAGAAGATTTCTCAGTATTTTGTTGCAACGGGCGGGACTGTAAAATATACAAAGTTTCTGTATCATCTTCTGCCCATTCAATATCCTGCGGGCAGCCGAAACAGGATTCAAGTCGCATTGCAATTCGTCCAAGTTCCAAAAGTGTCTTTTTATTTGGTAGATTACCAATCTCAGCAGTATCGTTACCAATCAATTCAGGTTTTACTTCGCGCGAAAGAAGAGCTTTTGCAGGAGAAATACTTCCATCAACCAATGACTCACCAAGACCGCGAACACCATAGATACAAATATTTTCATCACTACCGCTGGAATCAGGATTTTTAGAATAAACCACACCTGCTTTTTCAGCTTTAACCATTGGAAGAATTAACACAGCCATAGCAGTGTCAGTATCAGAAAGACCGTTTGAAACTCGATAAGCAATAGCTCGTGGACAATATTTACCAGCAAGAACTCTTTTATAAGCTTCAAATACGTCTTTTTTATGAATGCTAAGTTCACTTGAATACTGGCCTGCAAAAGAAATATCACTGTCTTCTGCCAAAGCACTTGAACGAACGGCGATCAGCGAATCGTCAGGAAACATCTCATCCATTGCTGAAAGAATTCCATCCGCAATTTCTTTTGGAACATCCGCTGCTAAAATGAGTTCCTGTATTTCAAGAGTGAGATGTGCGATATGCCCATGATTATCCACTTCCATAATCCGGAAACGAGCCTCCAGCTCCTCCCTTAAGCCGTTACAGTCGATAAATCTGTTGAAAGCATTCGCTGTCACAACAAAACCTGGAGGAACATTGACTTGCCCTTCATTCAACGCACGACCTAGGTTCGTAGCTTTACCACCAGCGAGCTCAGGGAATGCCGCAGCTTTTTCAAGAGTAAGAATATACGGAGGACCTGAATCTGGAGGGTTATGATTTACTGCAATCTTTACATTATTATCTATCCTTCTAAAATTTTCATACAAGTCTCTGCAGCAAAATGGATTCATTTCATTAAGCTGATCGAGCATTGCATTAACAGCTAAAGATAAACGGTGGGCTAACCAGACAACACGCTGGTGATCTCCCTTTTTCTTTCGGTATAAGATGTCTTCAAGGTCAGCGACTAATTCAAGTGCCATTGAATCATAAGTCAGAAGAGATTTGAACGCTTCATATTTACGTTTAAGATGAGCCCCCGGAGCAAAAGCAAAATTCAAGCAAAATTTAATTTTTTTTTTGATGTTCATGAGCCCTATTCCTTATCAAATTTTCTTTCCACACCAATTCAAGTTCACCGACACTAAAGATTAAAAATTATCAGTTTTTAACATGTACCATCCTCATAAAAAACAGGCAAACAATCTCCCCTAACATGTGAAAATAATAACGTTCCTTGATTCCACTGGACTGTTTAAATAGGTAGGAGTAAAACATCCTTGGCATTTCTACATCATCCACGCTTTTAGCCTGCAAAGGGTTATAATAACTACAGTATAAAATAATTAACCGTTAAATACAGACTAATAGCTTAACCCGGTCCATCAAAAAGGAGAATTTGATGCAGCCTACATTATTACAATCGCTTGGCAGCAACTTTCTTGGAGCTGCCCCTAAATGGTACAAGCAGACTATTTTATTTTTTCTGATATTAAATCCGTGTCTTATGTTCACTGCCGGACCTTTTGTCGCGGGCTGGGCGCTTATAGCGGAATTTATTTTTACTTTGGCAATGGCACTAAAATGCTACCCTCTCCCTGCAGGTGGTTTGCTTGCATTTGAGGCTGCTTTTTTGGGTATGACTTCGACCGAAACAATCTATAATGAAGCTATCAAAAATTTTGAAGTTATTTTGCTACTGATCTTTATGGTTGCCGGAATTTACTTCATGAAAGAATTCCTGCAATTTACATTTACCCGCATTCTCGTAAATGTTCGTTCGAAGATAACTATATCAGTACTGTTCTGCCTTGCAGGCGCAGTCCTATCAGCATTTCTTGACGCTTTGACTGTAACAGCTGTTATAATTGCTGTGGCTTACGGCTTCTACAACGTTTACCACAGGTTTGCCTCAGGCAAGTCTATGCAAAGTGACCATGACCTTTGTAACGATCAGGCTGTTGTTGAGAAAAACCGCGAAGACCTAGTTGAATTCCGTGCCTTTCTCCGCAACCTTATGATGCATGGAGCAGTCGGAACAGCTCTCGGTGGTGTATGTACACTGGTTGGTGAACCTCAAAACCTGCTTATCGGTGGAGAAATGGGATGGCACTTTGTAGACTTTTTCCTTGAAGTTATGCCTGTATCACTGCCTGTATTGGCTACAGGACTGCTTACCTGCATAGTCGTAGAATATTTTCATCTCTTTGGATACGGAGCAAAACTGCCCGGAAACATCCGCTCCCATCTGCTTGAAACAGCACTTCAAATGGAAGAAAAACAGGGTACAAAAGGCAAACTGAGATTAATAATTCAGGCAATAACCGGACTCTGGCTCGTTACAGCTTTGGCTTTCCACCTTGCAGCAGTCGGTATTATCGGACTCTCAGTCATCATCATCCTTACTTCTATGAATGGTGTTATTGAAGAACATCACTTAGGAAAAGCGTTCGAAGAAGCTCTGCCATTTACAGCTCTGCTCGTTGTCTTCTTTTCAGTTGTAGCGGTAATTCATGATCAGGGACTGTTTCACCCCATCATCAATTTCGTACTCAGCATGCATGGGCAAAGTCAGCTTGCAGCATATTACGTTGCTAACGGAATACTTTCTTCTATTTCTGACAACGTCTTTGTTGCTACAGTTTACATCTCCGAAACCAAAATGCACTTCATCCACATGCTAGGAGCCATTCCAGGTATTGGAATGACCGGACAGGCTTTGATGGATAAGCTGACAGATCCACACCTTGTCAGAGCTGATGTTGTCGCAGGAATGCCTCAGGCTGCTGCGACTCAGGCTCTTGACCTAATGAAGCACCTCGACAAACTGGCTGTAGCAATCAACACCGGAACCAATATTCCAAGTGTTGCGACACCAAACGGTCAGGCAGCATTCCTCTTCCTGTTAACCTCAGCCCTTGCTCCGGTTATCAGACTTTCTTACGGACGGATGGTCCTTCTGGCTCTGCCTTACACTATCACAATGTCTATCATGGGATTTCTGGCCGTCAACTATCTGCTATAAAAAGTTTAAGTCAAATTTTCTGACTTAAATCGCTTATTAATAAAGGCTGTTTCCTCACGGAGACAGCCTTTATTGGTTTTTAACAAACAGCAAAAAACTATACTAAAAGAACACTTCATACTGTGCATTCAGCATTGTAAAGTCAGTGCTTCCTGGCATTGAAAAAAGAGTAGCAAATAAGGCCAAGACATAATATTTACTTCTCAGAGAGATGATAATTGGAACAGCAATTTAGGCTATAATATAAATATTAACTTTAATAAAAAAGATAAAATGCAAATTAAATCAGCTTTTGATAATATTGATAGTGTCATAGTTTCCGGCGGAACTCATGGAAATGAAGCTAATGGAGTTTACCTCATTGAAGAATGGGAAAAAAATTGTTCTTTTCTCAAACGCGACTCCTTTGAAACAGATTTTTTCTGTTCTAATCCCAGAGCTGTAGACCTCAATCTGCGTTATACCGAAACAGACTTAAACCGTTGTTTCCTTGATAAAGATCTAGAAGATGACTCTTTACTTTCTTACGAGGAACTGCTCGCATACAAAATTACGAACAACCTAAAAAAAGACTATGCCGGAAAAACAACCTTACTGTTGGACATGCATACAACCACATCAAACATGGGCATCAATATTATGTGTGATGATGAAGCCCCTAACCTACTGCTTGCCGCAATGGTCAAACACAAGTTGCCGGAAGTGCATGTATACTGCATTAAAAAATCAGACAGAACAGATTCATGCTTGAGAAGTTTAGGAACATACGGACTCGGCATTGAAGTCGGTCCTGTCCCGCAAGGAGTTCTGCGCCATGATATTGTTGAAAGTATGCGCAAAACAGTTGCAGCAGTGCTGGATATTGTACATGAAATTAACACAGGGTCAGCAGATGAAACGCTCTTCAGCATTGAATATTTCACTCATATTGCTGAAGTCCCCTACCCTGACGGCCCATTTGGTGATGCAATGATCCACAAGGATCTTGAAGACAAAGATTACGAAATTCTACGCCCCGGTGATAATATCTTTTACGGAGCTGAATGCGGAAACATTCAGTACGAAGGAAAAGAAGAAGTACATCCAGTTTTTATCAACGAAGCAGCTTATTATGAAAAAGGGTTAGCCTTCTCCACAGTCAAAAAACAATATAACGAGTTTAAACTGATAAAATAAAATCTATTATTCCAAAGATTACTTACCAAAAGGCTTGCATCTAAAAAGATGTAAGCCTTTTTTGTGTGGAATAAGTAAACATTTACCGAAGAAAATGTTATAACTCCAAGAAAAACATGGGTTAAAGTTTTAGTTCACAGTTAAACTTATAGTATTTTCATGACTTAAACATCAAGCACACTACATATCAACAGTTTAATTTATTTGATTAAATCTAAGAAGGTTATAGAGGGCTGAAAATGAGCGGCAACTCCCAAAAGCAAACAATTCTAGTCGTAGACGACACCTCAAGTAATATTGCGATCTTTTCAAAGATTCTATCATCGGAGTTCAGAATAAAAGCTGCTAAAAACGGTCCTAAAGCTCTGGAAATCAGCTTTGAAACTCCGCCAGACATAATACTGCTGGACATAATGATGCCGAAAATGGACGGGTATGAAGTCTGCCGAAAGCTCAAACTAACCCCTAAAACAAAGGATATTCCAATTATCTTTGTTACGGCTATGGTTGATGCAGAGAATAAGTCCCGCGCTCTTGAACTGGGAGCTGTTGATTTTATAACCAAACCTATCAATCCATCAATTGTTCTTGAACGTATTAGAAAACACCTCCAAATAGACAGCTCGTGACATATTATCAAATTAAAAACGTAAATCTCTAGAGAACTTCCGCGAGTAAACTTACAAAGAGACTTGGAGGTAGGCAATGAAACTTCGTCATATGACTATGCTGAGCATAATTTTTATTGCCGTCTTTTTTATAGTCGGAGAAATCCTGGTTACTACACTAGTTGTAAAAAAAGGTTTCCAGGATCTGGAAAATGAAAAAGTTTATGCCAGCATCAGCTCTGCTAATAAAAGTATTCAAAATGAATTAGCTACACTGGACGCACTATTACTAGACTGGTCTGCATGGAATGACACCTATGACTTTGCTCAAAATCTAAACTCAGACTACATCGAATCAAATTTTACAATCGATACTTTTCTGAACCAATCACTTGCTGCAATAATTTTGCGAGACACAAATAGGAAAGTTATTCTGGCACAGGCAATCAACACAGATGGCGAAAAAGATCAATATTTAGAAAATGATATTATCAACCACAGTAACAAAAGCTTGCCGGCAATCCCCGATAGCGCAGGAGGAAATGGAGGCATCATTACTTTGAGTAACGGTGAGCTTATACTAGTCGCAGAAAGACAAATTTTAACAAGCGACAGTACCGGCCCAGCCATGGGGACTATGATGATGGTCCGCCCTCTTTCATCTAAGATTCTTGAAGAAATCTCAGGTCGTCTGGGTTTTCCAGTTTCAATTCAGTCTGTCCCACTAAATTTAGATTTACTGAGCAAACTATCAAATGCAAAAGACAATAAGATCATATCCTACCCTGACGATGCTACAGCCAGCGGGCTGACTCCAATTTTCGACATTGATAAAAGAATGGTCGCGGTACTTAAAGTCACTGTAAATCGTCGTATTTCACAGCAAGGAAAAATCATATCCCTTTATAATTATGGAATCGTGACCATTATTATCTTTACAGTTGCCCTTGTCGGATATTTCCTGCTCCACAAAAAAATACTCGCGCGCATAGAGAAACTTAGCACTCAAGCTTCTGATATAGGCAAAACCCAATATGTAAAAGGAAGAGTAAGCGTCGACGGTGATGATGAAATTTTTGAACTTAGTATGAACGTTAATTCAATGCTTGATTCAATCGATTCTTCGCAAAATGCGCTTCTTTTACAGTCTGAAAAAATTGCTAAGAATGAAAAATACTTAAACAAACTTTTCAATTCAATCTCAGCGGGAGTCTTTCTTGTTGATTCTGAAACCAGGACAATTATTGATATTAATGAATTTGCGTTAAAAATGATGGGACACAGACGCGAAGAAATTATCGGGATTTCATACAATAGCATCATGGGCATTCATAAGAATTGCCCTATTTTAAATTTAGAGGAAGCACAAGACACTTCCAAGCGAATTCTGCTGACAAAAAATGGTGACAAAATTCCAATTATGAAATCTGTTTCAACCATTGAAAAAGGTGAGCAGCAGGTCTTACTTGAAACATTTATTGATATAACTGAAATGGAAGAATCTAGATATAATTTAGAAAAGGCAAAAAAAGAACTGGAAGACAAAGTAGTTGAACGAACTGCTAGCCTGCGAGGGATTATCGATACAGCAAAAAACGGCATTATCGTAATAAATTCTAGAGGATTAATTACTGAATTCAGCCCCGCAGCAGAAGAAACTTTCGGTTATAAAAAAGATGAAATCATGGGACTTAATATCAGCTTACTCATGCCCAAACCCTATAGCGACCACCATGATCAGTACATCAAAACTAGCCTTCAAGGTGGCCGAGCAAAAGTTGTTGGAAAACAAGTAGAAGTAACAGCTAAACGTAAAGACGGTTCAATCTTTCCTATGGAAATTGCTGTAAACTCTGCAGGGGTCAATAAAGATACTATTTTTGTGGCAGTCATCCGTGATATTACAGATCGAAAAGAGATGGAAGAGGCGTTGGCCAGCGAGCGACAGCGTCTTCAGTACCTCTTTGATACCAGCCCTGTAGGAGTCGGGGTCACTGTTAATGATATCGTCAAATTTGCCAACCCAGCTATGGTTAGGATGGGGTTTAAGGTTGGAGATGAGGCCGTTAAAAATTATGTTCATCCTGAAAAACGAGATCACTTTTTAGAAGAGCTTAAACGGGACGGCGACTTTAAAAACTTTGAAACTAAACTGTATAGTAAAGATCAAAATATTATTGATGCAATGCTTTCTTATTATGATTTCTCCTACATGGGAGAACACGGCATTCTATGCTGGGTGGTAGATATTACTGAGCGTAAAAAAACAGAAACAGCACTTGCTGAAGCCAAAGACCTTGCAGAAGAAGCAACACGCGCAAAATCAGATTTTCTAGCGAACATGTCGCATGAAATCCGTACTCCCATGAATGCGATAATAGGGCTATCCCACTTAGCTATGCAAACTGAGCTTACTGAAAAACAACGCGGATATATCAGCAAGGTGAATAGATCCGCCGAAAATCTGATGGGCATCCTTAATGAAGTTCTGGATTTTTCAAAAATAGAAGCAGGAAAACTTGATATGGAAAACATTAATTTTCACTTGGAAGATGTACTTGAAGATCTAGCCAACATTATGATTTTTAGAGCGCAGGAAGCCGGACTGGAACTTTTGTTCGACATATCACCTGACCTTCCCACTGCTTTAAAAGGAGACCCGTTAAGACTTGGACAGGTTTTGCTGAATCTTGGAAACAATGCACTAAAATTTACCGAAGAAGGAGAAATTGTAATAGGAGCCAAACTAAACAGTCAGGATGGCCCTAATGTCACGTTGCAATTCTCAGTAATAGACACTGGCATAGGAATGACAGAGAAAGAACAGGAGAAACTATTCAAGCAATTCACTCAGGTTGACGCATCAACTACCCGTAAATATGGAGGAACCGGACTGGGGCTGGCCATTTCCAAAAAACTGGTTGAAAAAATGGGCGGAGAAATCTGGGTTGAAAGTGAAATTGATAAAGGAACAGCCTTTAATTTCACCGTTAGCTTAAAAATACAGGACGAATTAACTCCAGAAGCACAAGTTGATGAAACAGAATTAGGTCCGATGAAAATCCTGATTGTAGATGATAATGCAACAGCCAGAACAATTCTCTCTGAGATGTTAACTGGCTTTGGGTTTAAGACAGACGAAGCCAGCAATGCTATAACAGCCATTAACTTACTAGAAAAACAAGATGATTCAGAAAAATATGATCTAGTACTCATGGATTGGAATATCCCGTCCATGAACGGAATTGAAATATCGCGCGCCATGTTAAGTAACAAACAGCTCAAGCATCTCCCGAAAGTTATTATGGTAACAGCTTACGGGCGATCTGAAGTTATGTCCGCTGCTTCCGGAATTGAAAACATTGTCGGTTTCCTTAGCAAACCGATTATGCCTTCAATGTTACTGGATTCAATTATGAATGCCTACGGGCGCAAAGTAAAATCTGAAAGACGGATACCATTCAGGCAGGAAAAAATTAATGCAGCAACAGCGAAACTTAAAGGCGCGTATATTCTTTTAGTCGAAGATAATGAGATAAATCAAAATGTAGCTGTCGACCTTCTGGATAACTACGGGGCCAGAGTTAAAGTTGCTGTGAACGGCAAAGAAGCTTTGGAAATTTTAGAGAATGAAACCTTCGACGGCGTGCTGATGGATTGCCAGATGCCGGTGATGGATGGTTACACTGCTAGCAGAAAAATTCGTGAACAAGAAAAATTTAAAGACCTTCCGATAATAGCCATGACTGCGAACGTTATGACTGGTGATCATGAGAGGTCGTTACAAGCCGGAATGAATGATCACATAGGTAAACCTATCCAAATTAATGAGATGCTTTACATCATGAGTAAATGGATTACTCCTTCAAATCCCTTAGCAAAAACTGTTTATTCTCATCACAAAAAAAAGCTGAGCGCAGATACTCTACCTGATCTACATGATCTACCTGAAATTAATTCAAAATCCGGGCTTGCCAGACTACAAGGAGACACTCAGTTATATAAAAAGATATTATCTATGTTTGTGAATGATTATAGTGATTTTGAATCTTTATTTAAAGCCGCACAACAAGAAGATAAAGAAGCAACCACACGTTACGCGCATTCTTTAAAAGGAGTGGCAGGAAGCATCGGAGCCGAAGAAGTTGAAAGAGCAGCTCAAATTTTAGAAACAGCATGCCTGAAAAACAAACCAAAGCAGGAGATAGATAAATTACTGAGCAATCTTCTAGCAAATTTGAAACCTGTTATTGAAGGGCTTAAATTATTTGCTGCGAGCGTGCCACATGAGACTAAACAAACAAAAGGAATAGACGCAGAACAACTTGAACCTAAAATCGCGCAACTACGTATTCTGCTCGAAGAATCTGACACCGAAGCAGTAGTCCTTATTGAAGAGATACAATCGTCCGCAGGATTTGGAAATTTATTCGATAAATTAAAACTTATGAAGAAAGCTATTGATGAATATGAATTTGAAGAAGCTTTAAAAATACTTGATCAACTATATAAATATGGATTCAAAGATTAGATTGATTCAAAGTAGCATTGAGCGGAAGATATCAAGCCCTGCTCCGGTTTTGGAACTTACGGCAACAGTTTCTTTGGCTCCAGCATTGCGCAGCAAACGTTCAGCCCGTTCAACGTTTGCGTCAGGCTCATCTGTTTTCGTGATAACGCCAATTATTTTTCGATTGAACATGGAAGCAAACAAAGGAGGGAAAAGGCTGCTGGTACGAGTCGCATCCTGTATCAGAGCAAGTACTTCGCATTCAGCTGAGGTACTGATCAGCACGTGATAGAAACGGCTGTTCTCCAAAAATTCACCTGGAATATTAATAAACTGGCCGCAATATTCCACAGCCATTGCTCTGTGAGAAGAATAGTCTTCCCCTGACAAAGCCTGAATAAGAGAGCTTTTACCCACACGGGTTTCCCCGATGAGCATTACCTTCTTCATTATGACCGTGTCATCTCAACAGATGAATAATGCAGGACATTCTCAAAAAAATCGAGAACAGCCCTGAGAGATGCTTCCACACTGGCGACATCCCCGAGTAAAAGCAAACATCCACCGAACCTGTCCAAAAATCCTATCTCGACCGATCCTGCTTTAGTGGCAACATCAGACGCTATAATCACGCCTTCGCTGGGAGTAATTGTCATAATGCCAATTGCTCCACCGGAATCGTTATCCAGCCCGAGCTTCAAATAGATGCTCTTTTGCGGGCTGGCGATCACATGGGCAAGCGTCACCTGCTTGCCCGGGACGTACTCTTGAATAACCCGCTGCTTTGGTTCGTCGGAAATTTTCATAATATTAACTCCTTCAAAATAAAGGGGCGATGATTATATCGCCCACACCTAAAACAGCCTAAACAATTCAATTAAAAAAGCTGAGCCTTAATAGCTTCACTTGGTGAAGGAATTACGACATGGCTGAGAACAGGACCACCATCACCGACACCGTAAACTCCGGCATCAACTGATGCTTGAACAGATCCTACATCACCTGTCATAACGACATATGCTTTACCTGCAAGTCCAGATGCCATACGGATTTCAATAAGATGGACCTGTCCGGCTTTGGCTGCAGCATCAGCGGCAAGGATACATGAAGCAGCAGTACAAGTTTCAATTACGCCCAAAGCATCAACTTTAACGAGCGAAGATGTTCCGCTGAGAGCCGGGATAACATCTTTATGAACACTTGGGATAGTGAACGAATCAACTACCATATCCGCACCGATTTCACATCCGACCTGAACAGAACTCTGAACAGCTCCGGTATCTCCGGTAACTACTACTATATATCTACCTGGGCATGTCGGGCGGGCCATTACCAGTTCAACACTTGCAGCTTTGAGCATCTCATCTGCAGCGTGCATACCTACAGCAATACTATTAAGTTCTACACAACCTATTGTACGTAAATCCATTATATATCTCCCTTAAGCATCCTTGATAGTTATCTTTCCGTCAGCAATGGATTCAACCACACCATCAATGCTGGCATGAACTCTTGCACCCATAGCACCTTCAGGAATTTCGCCGATAAGGTCGCCTTTGTGCAGTCTGTCACCTACGGAAACTACGCAGGTTGCAGGAGCTCCGATATGCTGACCAAGAGGAATTGTCACCATGGAAGAAGACATTTCTCCAACAAAAGCCGGATGAGTGTCATACTTTGCTACATTAAGTCGCTGAATAAGTCGCGCGGTCGGGACGGCTCTGCTGTCTCTGAACGGATTGCTTTCAAGCGGTTTGTCTGAGCTTTCCCAGCGTACTCCAGCCTGCATTAGAACTTTTTTGATCTGAGCGTTAACTTCTCTAGGAGAAACCATCATTGGGCAAGCAAACTTCTCACAGACACCGCACTCTGAACAAAGCAAAGCCTCACGGGCTATTTCAGTTTCAAGTATCTGAGAATGAAGAACTCTCATTAACTTATGAGGATGAAGAGAATGACCTAATAAATTTCTTGGGCAAAGATCTGTGCACCGTGAACACTGACAACAGACGGTATTGGTGATTCTACGAATCCTTTCGGGATCCATAACTTTACCGGCAACTACAGTATGGTCAGGAGGCAGTACAATAAGACCGCTGGTAGTTTTGGTAACCGGGCGTGAAACGTCTGAAAGTACACGACCCATCATAGGTCCGCCGTCAACAACTTTAAAATCGGAAATTGTTGCGCCGCCGGCATAAGCAAGTACGTCGGAGACCAAGGTTCCTACTGGAACTTTCAGCACCATAGGATTTTTAATCTCACCAGTAACTGTCAGATAGCGATGTGTTACGGGAGTTCCGTCCATAGCATAAGCCACATTTAAAATAGATTCCACATTGCTGACTACAGCTCCCACCTGAAGGGGAATACCGCGTTCAGGCACAGTTCTACCTAAAACTTCTTTAACAAGCACATGCTCGTCACCGGCCGGATAAAAATCACGCAGTTCAAAATATTCAAGCCTACCGCTTTTATCCCGTTCGACTGCTTCGCGGACGGAATCCATAGCCTTCTTGTGTTTGCCTTTCAGGCAGATGATCCCCTTGGTGGCTCCTGTACAGTCAAGAAGGGCTTCCAGACCTCGGATAACGGTATCAATTTCAGCTTCTAAAAGATGCGGATCACTCATGAGCAGAGGTTCACATGACGCTCCGTTTACCAGCACAGTATCCACACTGGCATTTGCCTTTACATGTGTGGGCAGTCCGGCTCCTCCGGCTCCAACCACACCTGCTTCCCTTATCTTATTCTCAACTTGTCCGCTCATTGCTTTCCCCTTTCATATGACCCTACCGATCATTGAAATCAGCTACTATATTCAAACGAAGGCTGCTTACCAAGCCTTCTTCAAAAGATCCAAAACATCATCATGAGAAGGCCTTCTAGGGTTGCCTTCCGTGCAGATGTCGACCAGCACATTCTTTGCAATCGTATCCATGCTGCGGTTGAAAACATCTTCATCGATCTTCAGTGATCCGATTTTATTTGGAATATTCATAGCTTCATTCAAGTCTTTGACGGCCTGAATCAGGCTTGTAGTTCCTTCTTCAACTGTTGCAGCAGGGAGTCCCAACATTTCAGCAATTTCCTGATACCTGATGCCCACATCAAAGCTGTTAAAGCGGATGATATAGGGAAGTACCACGGCATTAGCCAAACCGTGCGGCACATGAAAAATACCGCCGAGGCTGTGAGCGATACTGTGAGTGAGTCCGAGACCGCTATTATTGAAAGCCATACCTGCCATGCATGAACCAAGAAGCATCATATCTCTGGCTTCCATATCATCGCCATTGCGGTATGCTCTCAGAAGATATGTAAATACGTAACGAATGGCATATCTTGCATAAATGGAAGTAAAGGCGTTGGCATGTCTGGAAGTGTAAGCCTCAATAGCATGAGTCAGAACATCCATACCTGTAGCCCCCGTAACAGAAGCAGGGAGAGAACGGGTAAAACGGGCGTCCAAAATAGCCATATCAGGAATCAACAGCTCATCGGAAAGAGGTATTTTAATTTCGTTAACCTTGTCAGTGACAACGGCAATACCTGTAACTTCAGCTCCGGTTCCACTGGTGGTGGGAATTGCGACAAGCAACGGTTTAGGCTGACCTTCATTAGCTTTATGAGCAAAGAAAGCTATTGCTTTAGCTGCATCAATAGGCGAACCGCCACCAAGAGCTATAATAAGATCCGCTTTATTCTGAAGAAAAAGTTTTGCGCCTTTTGTCACAGTTTCCAATGAAGGATCGGACTCAACTGCATCAAAAACAGTGCATGAGATACCGTTACGATCAAGATGACTCTTAACCCTATCTGCAAACCCGACTTTAACCATAAAAGCATCAGTAACAATAAAAGCATGCTTTGCCTGCAAATGCTCAAGATTCTCCAGAGCGTCTGTGCCATAGCAGATTTTTGTCTTACCGTAGAATTGTGTCACCCGAGTCTCCAATTAATCCAATACTCTTTAAAATTTATTTAGCTTTCGTTACGGCATTAATTACTTAGATGTTCGGTTGAACATGCGAAAAAAAGGGACGCAAACATTTTGTACAGCCTGTGTCCCGCACTGTATCTATCTCTATTTGTTGCAGCATTTAGGGAGAATCAGCTCTACTTCGCTGTGAGGGCGAGGGATTACATGAACACTCAGCAATTCGCCAACTTTCTCTGCAGCGGCAGCACCAGCGTCTGTAGCAGCCTTTACTGCTCCAACATCACCACGAACCATAACAGTTACCAGTCCACCACCGACCTGCTCACGTCCAACAAGATTAACGTTAGCAGCTTTAACCATAGCATCAGCAGCTTCAACAGCTCCAACCAAACCTTTTGTTTCAACCATTCCAAGTGCATTCATCATGGTATCCTCCTTATAACTTAATATACTTAAATGTTTTCTTTAACGGTCTTAGCAACTTGATAGCTAAGAATCTGCAACTGTTTCGGGTCATCAATTCCGAACTGCTCTTTCAGCATAACTGCGACAGTCAGAACAAATCTTTCAAAACCATCTGTACCCTGCTCTGTGGCTTCACAGGCGGGTGTTTCCGGTTTTGAACCACGAACAATTTCAATTTTTCTTTTGCTGAGCTCGTCCTTTGCGCCGGGAGTCAAGATCATGTTGTTATCAACATAGATCTTGGCCCTGTCTTGACAAATGAAGGACTCGAGGTTGCCCACTTCAACAAGTATTTTTTTCATGTTTTACCTCACCCCTTTTATAAGAGCTCTTACAACCGAGGCGTGTGGTCTGGGGATAACAACCGCCTCAACAAGATTTTTACCTAAAACTTCCTTTGCAGCTTCTGCAGCTTCTTCAACAGAAGCGACATCTCCGCTCATTACGAAATATGATTTACCGTTTATGCCCTGACCGGAAACAAGGCGCGCAAGCTGAATAGCTGATCTTTTAACGGCATTGTCAGCCGCCATTACTCCAGAAGAAACATTGCGGCATTCAATAACACCAAGCGCATTCACTTCATCAATGACAGCGTCTTTTCGAAGCACTTCCATCACTTGAGGAGAAATCTGCGAAATAACAAAACTGCCTGAAAGTGAACGACCCGATTCCTGAGCAGCCAGTACACTGGTTGCGACAGCCTCACGGTCGCCGGAAACATAGATCATGTATCTACCTGAACAGATAGTGGAGGCGCGAACCAGTTCAACGTCCGCAACTTTCATCATTATATCCGCCAGTTCGACTCCAGCGGCGATAGTTCTACTCTCCACAATGCCCAGCGTATCCATGATTTAGTCCTTACCCTGAACGCTTACTACGTCTGCAGATGTTTCGCTTATTTGAGCCTGAACTTCGTCAATGATACCTACAATGGATGCGTCGACAGGGGCATCCTGATTATCGAGAGCCTTACGCGCTGAGCTGCCGGTTGTAACCAGCACTTCATCTCCGATACCTGCTCCAACGCAATCAACGGCAACAAAAATTTCTTCGCCGCTTTTATTAGCGACATCAAGCCGTTGAACGACCATCAATTTCAGTCCGCTTAAAGTGTCCTCTTTACGGGTAGCCCATACATTGCCGATAACTTTGCAGATCATCATAAGCTCATAATCCTCACAAACACTTCTGAATGTTGATGTTCAGGTCCTGAGCAACTTCTGCTGCCAAAGGAGTAATCTGAGCTGTTACAGGCACCATGAGAATAGAAGCCTTCTGCTCATGAGCATTAGTAACCGCTTTTTCTGTCACAAGAGTGTCTCTGAATCTAATTGTATCCGGCATCTTAGGCTGAAATTCCTTAAGCCCGAATCCTGCCAGAGTTTCTCGGTAACCTTCATAAAGATTAAACAGAGGAGCCGCTGCGGTTTCACTGAAATCTCTATATCCGAACTTCAAAACTTCTACATCAACACCGTTAAGAAGAAGTCTCAAAACTTCCGACATGATAGGGCCAGAACACCTGCCCAAAGCTAAATCAGCCATAGTACTGCAACACATAGAAGGAATTATATAGCGGCAAATTTTTTTATTTTGAGTATCTTCTCCGAAAAAAATAAGCTCAAAATCATCTGCCAGACAGTCATGTATTTTCTCAGATAAAGATTTATCTCTTTCTGCTAAAACCATGACGCAATCTTTCTTTTCATCTTTACGAAGCTGTTTTAAAACTTCTTCGGTAATGGAGCGGACCAGTTCATTCATATCCATGTGGTTCTCCTAGGCTTCGCAGTTCAGGGCTATGCCCAGAGGGGTTACCAAAAAAGGATTAGCCGGCTTGAAAACAGGCTTACCAATAGACTTTTCCATCACCTGCTCCATATTTTCAAGACAGCAGGTGCCACCTACCAGATAAATCGCAGAAATATCACGACCAACGATGTGATTGCTGACGATGGAAGCCATTTTTTGAATTACAGGAAAAACAACAGCAAGATTTTCTTTCTGACGGTCTTTCTGCTTCTTTAATTCTTCCGCTTCCTCAAAACTGATCTTATGATTACCGGCAAGAACCAGTGTCAGATGAGTTCCTCCGGTAGCTTCATCGGCAACATAAGTGACTTTACTGTCTTCAAGAATAGAAAGTCCGGTAGTTCCACCGCCAATATCAACAATAGCCCCGTTAACAACTCCGAGAACAGCATTAGCCGCAGTAGGTTCATCAAGAATTGTGGTAACTTCGAGCCCTGCACCTTCCACAACATAGCGGTGAGTTCCGCAATCTTTCTCTCCGGTTCCAGGAGGAACAGCGATTGCAGCATGAGTCAAGGAGCGTCCAAGACGTTCCTCAACCTGTTTCACAAGCTTACGAAGAATACGGGTAGCTCCCATATAATCAACAACCAGACCGTCTTTGATCACTTGAGCAAACTCCATGGCGCAGGCCACAGGTTCTTTCTTACTGTTCAGAACAACCACCACAATATAGGCAGTACCAAGATCGACTCCCACAAAGAGTTTCTCATCGGCACTTACCGGCACGGTGTTCTCAATGCAGTCTTCAAGAGCACAAATTTTTTGATCAATGACTGAAAAGTCCATTGTTAGCTCCGCCATCCTTTAGAAAGAATCCTACCGGGAACACTCTTGTTCCAGCCTGCACTGTTTCCTTCATCAGGATCAATGTGCATGCTAAGATTGAAGGAATCGTTAACACGTACAACTACGTCTTCAAGAATAACAGGACGCTCGCTTTCAAGACGGACGCTGACCTTTTCATTGTCTGAGACACACAGTTTTTGAGCATCTTCAGGAGACATATGAATGTGACGTGCAGCAACGATTACGCCTTCCTCAAGTCCTACAATATTCATATCTGAAGCCAGAATGATACCGGGGGTACCGGCAACATCACCGGACTGACGCACAGGAGCGTTAATTCCAAGAATGCGAGCATCAGTTTTAGAAATTTCTACCTGTGAATGGGAACGTGATGGCCCAAGCACAGCCACGTTATCCATAACACCCTTAGGTCCGATAAGACGGACACGCTCTTTACAAAGAAACTGTCCCGGCTGGGAAAGCTCCCGAGTGAGAGTCAAAGGACCACCAAATAAAGCTTTGGCATCTTCTTCACTTAAATGAACATGTCTTCCAGACAGCTCAACCGGAATAACATCACTTGTTTTCTCACACGCAGAAGCATTTGGTGTCTTGCCACCAAGCTGGTCAATGACGTTTTTGACGACCTCTTCCAAAATGTCGTTAATTGCTTTCTCGTTCATATTCACTTCACTTAAAAATATTGAATGATGTTTCTTTCAAGTATCTTGCTTCTGCACGGTACTGTTATATTCTTCGCAAACCTTATTTAGCGGGCAGTGGAGGGAAGGAAGAATCCTTCCCTCCTCCACTTTTGAAAGTCATAGGAGTCGACTTTTACAAAAAATCTTCCTGCGACTTACAATACTGCTTACTCTCCAGCCTTAGGAAGGATGATTTCAACTTCATCATGAGGGCGAGGAATAACGTGAACACTGATCAGTTCACCTACGTTTTTAGCAGCAACAGCACCGGCATCAGTTGCAGCTTTAACAGCTCCAACATCACCGCGAACCATTACAGTTACCAAACCGCCGCCAACCTGAGTCTTACCGACCAAAGTTACGTTTGCTGCTTTAACCATTGCGTCAGCTGCTTCAACTGCGCCGACGAGTCCTTTAGTTTCAATCATTCCAAGTGCGTTAGATGACATGGTCTTCTCCTTTAAATGTTTAATTTTCTGCTAAATATGCCGCCAAAATTCCCTCTTTGAAGGAATTAAACCATCTGTTTGAGCTGTTCGACAATCATTGCGGTGATTGCAGTGACGTCTAGGGAAGACGATTCAGCCGATACAGGAGCGTGATGGCTGGTTGTAGTTCCCAGATCGTAAGCTATTCTTCTGACGTTCATCAGATTCAAAGGGGTTACGTTATCAGAAGTGGCACTTCCGCCGACTGTTCCGCAACCAAGTGTGAATGAAGGAAAGAGCGAGGTTGAAAGACCTACAGCTCCCTGAGTGGACGGAGTATTAACAAGCAGTCTGGAAACAGGCTTCTTGACACCGAACTCACGGACAACGTCTTCATTCTGAGAATGGATTGAAAGAGAATGGCCGATACCGCCATTTTCCAAAAGCGCATGACAGGTCTCACAAGCTTCTTTCCAGTCTTCAACAACGTAGAAACCGAGAAGACCGGTAAGTTTTTCCTTGGAAAAAGGATATTTAGGTCCGATTCCTTTTTCATCGGAAACCAAAACGCGAACACCGTGAGGAATTGTGATACCTGCAATTTTAGCAATGTAAGCAGCGTCACGGCCAACGATATCAGGATTCATGGAACCGTTTCCTCTTTCCATGACTCGTTTAACCTTTTCCAGATTCTCGCCTTCAAGGAAGTAACCACCTTCAGCAACAACAGCAGCTCTTACTTTATCAGCAATAACTGATTCAGTAACAATTGACTGTTCGGATGCGCAGATAGTTCCATTATCAAAAGTCTTACTCATAAAGATTTTTCTGACAGCATCTTCAACGTTGGCACTTCTTTCGATGTAAGCTGGGACGTTACCTGCGCCAACACCTAAAGCAGGAGTACCGGAGCTGTATGCAGCCTTAACCATGCCAGGACCGCCAGTAGCAAGAATCAGATCTGCAACTTTCATAAGTTCACCACTACCTTGAATGGTAGGGATACTCATAACGCTGACGAGATCTTCACTGACTCCGGATTTGGACAAAGCGGAACGGATTATTTCTACAGTCTTACCGATGCATTTTTTAGCACTTGGATGAGGAGTAAAAACAATCGCATTTCCTGATTTGATAGAAATCATGGATTTATAAATAGTTGTAGATGTAGGGTTTGTTGAAGGAACGATCCCTGCAATAACACCTACTGGAACAGCTATTTCAGTGATTTTTTTAACTTTGTCTTCGCTAAGAACACCAATGGTTTTCATGTCTTTGATAGCTTCAAAAAGCTGCTCACTGGCAAGAATATTCTTAGCCGTTTTGTCCTGAACTTTCCCGAATCCTGTTTCTTCTACAGCAAGAGCTGCAAGAGACTCAGCCTGAGATCTGGCTGCTTCGGAAATTGCCTTAACAATGCAATCAATGTGTTCTTGATCAAGTGAAGCAAGTTCTGCCTGTGCCTTTTTAGCAGCACGAACTAGTGAACGCGCTTCCTGAACGGACAATAAATCTTTGTCTACCATTTGGAATACTCCTTATCTGCCTGTAACTTTAATAATTGCTTCAATCAGTACTTTCTTCGCGGAAGATTTAATCTCTTCTCTGGTTAGAGGAAGCTCGCTCATCGTCCGAGCTATCTGCCGCAGCTTACTGATCTTCATCTTCTCTAAATCTGAAATTTGATAGTGAACTGGCTCTGCTTTTGCTGAGGGCTTAGGCTTTTTGTCTAGAGTTTTACTAGAAGAACTCTCTACTTTATCTGGACCACTCTCGATTTCAACAGCAGCCTTTGAAACCTCAACAGGATTTTTTTTATGTTCTGTTGCAGGCTTTTCTTTAAGCTCCGGTTCAGTAACCGGAACATATTTCGTAGCAATAATTTGCTTAAGTTCTTCATCAGGACGGGCAATTACATGCTGCGAAACAAGAGTTGATCCGCAAATACGGCTTATAGCAGAAGCAGCAGCATCAACGGATGCCTTTACTGCGGAGACTTCTCCTTCAATAGTGATGGAAACAAGTCCGCCACCTACAAGATTTTTTTCAAGAAGGTGTACATCTGCAGCTTTAAGCATGGCATCTGCGCCCTCAACCGCTGCAAGTAGTCCCTTTGTTTCAATAAATCCTAGTGCCGCCATAATGTTTTCTCCTCAATTGCTGAAAGTGCGTAGCGCATGTTTCTGTTAGTGCCTGACCACTGAAACTGGAAATTTATATTTTTTGATGCTGTTCTCAATACGTTCAAGATCAGCGTCACTAAGCTTCGGGTCACCTTCAATCGGGTACTTCCAGCCAAGTTGGCTGTATTTGTTAACCCCGAGTTTGTGATAAGGCAGAAGGTCCACCCCTTTGAAATTTTTATAGTCCTGATAAGGTTTCAACAATTTGATCAGATCAAGAATTTCCTGATCACCGTCATTTACGCCTTTTAAAAGAGGCATCCTGATTTTCACGTTGAACTTATTTTCAAGAAGCCAGATCAGATTGCTAAGGATCATCTCATTGCGGACGCCAGTGATTTCGCGGTGCCTTTCGGAATCCATGTGTTTCACATCAAAGAGAAAAAGATCCGTGAAATCCGCAACTTTCTGCACAACTTCAAGGCGTGCATACCCGCAAGTTTCCATTGCGGTATTAATGCCTCTCTGTTTACAGGCCATTAACAGATTACTCGCGGCTTCAGGCTGCATAAGGACTTCTCCACCGCCTAAAGTTACCCCGCCACCTGACATTTCATAAAAAGCTCTGTCCTCTTCCACTATATCCATCAGTTCTGATATAGTTTTTACTTCTCCGACCACAGCCAGAGCAGAATTAGGACAAACTTCTTCACATTTACGGCACCCGATACATTTAATATTCTGATCTATTTCATGGCGGCGAGCCCCCGGTGAGAACTTATGGATTCCCACCGGGCAGACGGGCTCGCATGCACCACAATGAACGCAGAGGTCTTTCTTAAATAGGATTTGAAATCTGCGAAGTTGCCCTTCGGGATTTGAGCACCACTCACAACGAAGAGGACACCCTTTAAAGAACACCAGAGTTCTCACTCCCGGTCCGTCGTACATATTGTATTTCTGTACATTGAATATATGTGCTTTTCTTTCAATCACGGTGATAACTCTATTGTTTAAGGCTCTAAAATCCCGGGACAATTACAATTTGATTACAGTTCAAGCAGCATGGTTCTGCTGATTATTTCGTCCTGTACATCTTTGCAAAGCTCAACAAAGAACGCGCTGTATCCAGCTACGCGAACAACGAGATCACGATAATTTTCCGGGTGTTTCTGAGCATCCAGAAGAGTATCATTGTCAAGATAGTTGAACTGCATTTCACCATTACCCAGCATGCAGGCTGTGCGCATAAGAGTGATGATGCCGTTTTCACCTTCAGGGGTATCGAGAAGACCAGACATAAGCTTGAAGTTATGAACCATACCGATGTTCATGCTGTCATTTGCCATCTTGGAAACGGACTTAATGATTGCGGTAGGTCCTTTATAGTCAGCACCCTGAGTCGGGCTGATACCATCAGAAAGAGGCATCCAGGCACGACGACCGTTAGCGGAAGCTCCGAGTAACTGACCAAATGGAGTGTTATTGGAAATAGACAGTGTTCCGTGGCTCAGTACAGAATACAGAGTTTTATATTTGCGGTGTTCAGTTTCAGTGAAGTGAACCAGATCAGCAGCAATAAGGTCAGCGTAGTCATCATCGTTGCCGTATTTTGGAGCAGCAAGGCAGTCAGCCTTAATCTGTTCAAAGCCTACGAAATCGACTTTCAAAGCTTCATTCATCTGCGACAGCGTGTACTTGTGATCTTCAAATACAAGCTTCTTAATCGCCGCCATGGAGTCAACATAAGTAGCCAGCCCGGACCAAACAACACCAGGACCGAAGTTGTACATTGCGCCACCACGGGAAACGTCCTTACCAGTCTCCATGCAGCCTTCATACATGAGGGACATGAGAGGTTTTGGAGCCCGATCTCTGTGAACTCGCTGCGAAATAACGGTTGCAACGCTTGACCATTTGGTAATGTATTTAATCTGTTCTTTTACTGCTGCTTCAAATTTTTCATAAGTGTCGAAAGAGTTGATCGGTCCCATATCAGGGCAAACTTTCTTACCATACCAAAGTGGAACACCTTGATTAAGAACAAGCTCAATGCAAATAGGCCACTGGGTATAAGCGGTGGATGTCCACTGGTACAAACGGCCAGACTTCTGAGGTTCAACGCAGCCCATGAGGCAATAGTCGCGAGCATCTTCAATGCTTACGCCTTTAGCCAGCATCATTTTGATATGAGCATCATCAAAGTGGACAGCAGGGAAGCCCATCCCTGAACGGATAACATCAACAATCTTTTTCAGGTATTTCTGAGGTGATTTGTTGTGAACACGAGTTGCAAGAGAAGGCTGATAAATACGGACATGACGAACTGCGTCCATGAGCATATAAGTCAGATCATTTGTTGCATCGAGACCTTCACGGGTTACGCCGCCAACGCACATGTTTACGAAAGGCTGATATCCAGCGAAGAATTTAGAGCCGCCTTCACTAGTGATCCACATCATTTCAGACATTTTGATCAGCATACATCCGGCAAGATCAAAAGCTTCGTATTCAGTCATACGTCCGGCTTCAAGGTCAGCCTTGAAGAAAGGATACATGTACTGGTCAACACGTCCGATAGACATACCTGTCTGGTTTTCTTCAACTACAAGCAAAGATTCAATGGTCCAGACAGCCTGAATAGCTTCCCAGAAAGTGCTAGGCTTATGAGCAGGAACACGTGCGTTGACTTCTGAGATCTTAAGAAGTTCAGCTTTACGTTTTGGATCAGCTTCTTTAGCAGCAAGCTGAGCTGCGTAATCTGACATTCTTTTAGCGTAAATCATTACGCCTTCAGCTGTTTCGATTACTGATTTGTAGAAATAAATTTTATCGATATCGTCGGGATTTTCGTAATCCAGCTCTTCAAGATGAGCGCGAGCTTCGCTCTGGATGTCCAGCATCCCTTTCTTCATAAGAATTACGTCATAACCAGGGTTGGAGTCACCACCACCATTAACCGCATGGTAAGAGCAGTCTGAAACAAAGGATTCACCGGAAAGTTCCCAGAGTCCTGCTTCGCGGTACTGACCTTCGCAATGTTCATCAACGGACTTGCTTTCCCAGAAAGGAAAGAGTTCTTCCAACATAATCTTTTTATCTTCGTCAGAAATATAAAAAGGATCCTGAGGACGTGTTCCGATAGTGTCGATTTCGTCTTTCACCCAGCGCCATGCAATGTCAGGTGAAAATGCACCTGCGCGAGGAGCACCATTAGGAGCACCAACGATAAGTTCATCATCCTGAATAACCAGAGGAGCTGTTTCGCAGCAGTAACGGAAGCACTTACCGCGTAAAAGAGCTTTAGGCATACCAGGATTTTCTTTAGACATCTTGGTGATAGCGCGAGCACGATGAATAGTTACGCTAGGAACGTGCTCTAGAAATTTTTCTTTGAGTTTAACATGACGGTCAGTAGGACCTTCAGGAATACCGCAAGTATCGTGAGCGTTCGATACAGCATGGGTGTCCACATCTTTACCCTGTAAAATCTCTGCGGATACGCCCTCAAAAATCTTCTTTAACGAAGCTCTTTCCTCAGGAGACAGATTCTTAGTAACCTCTGCTAACTTATTTGAAAAACTTTGAAGATCCATTTTGCTTCCTCCAATTAAGAGATATTGTTAATTAACGATCCGCAGGATCATTTATTGCTTCAATCGCCTTTTTTAAGAGCAGCCGTAATGCCTGCTCCAGATTAGAATCATTGTTTTCTTTGTGCACATCCACTGCCGGACAGTGATCTGCACTTTTATTAATTCCGTCTTCCAGTCCGTTCATTTGCCTGACTCCGTATCCGACCCTTCGGGTATAAATAAGATTCAGCGGCGATACATTGTCAGACGTGATGCCACGTCCGGCTGAACCGCTACCAAGAGTCATTGAGGGGAAGAGATTTGTGGTTAAGCCCATGCCTCCGAAAGTCCCCGAAGTATTGACCAGCAATCTTCCAACCGGTTTCTTCAAAGCAAACTGGAGGATAACTTCTTCGTCACTGGAGTGAATTACCAAGGTGTGGGCATTTCTCTCGTGAAGCAACAGCTCGATGCATTTTTCACAGGCATGCATCCAGTCATCCTCCACATAAAGAGCAAGAACGGGAGAAAGAAATTCTTTGTAATAAGGGTCCGTCTCGGAAACGTACTTACGTTCTGCGACAAGCACAGAGACATTCTCTGGCACATTAAATCCGGCTCTACGGGCGATAACCCCGGCGGACCGACCAATCATTCCCTTTTTACGTTGACCGTCTGGGCGAAAGAAAAGCTCGGCAAGAGTTTGCGACTCTTCATCCGACATGAAATAGGCACCGTTATCATGTAAAACACGTTTGACGTCGCTTGCAATGAAGGAATCAACAACAATGGACTGTTCCGCTGACGGAGCAATACCGTTATCAAATGTTTTACTTGAAATGATGTCTTTGACGGCCTGATTTATATTTGCAGAACGCTCAATAAAGGCCGGCCCATTACCTGTTCCACCATAAATAACGGGTTTTCCTGAGCAATGAGCGCCCTGAAGCATGCCCGGAACTCCGGTAACCATAACCAGAGAAGTAAATCTATGGTTCATGAGCTCTTTGGTTCCGCTTTTGGTAACGGTTCCAAGATAGGAGAGACATCCCTCTGGCAAACCGTGAGCCTGCGCAACCTCAATCATGATGTCTAAAACCATGCTGATGCTTTTTACGGCTCCGGGATGTGGGGAAAAGATTATTCCATTTCCTGATTTAATCGCAATCAAGGCATTGCAGATAGTTGTGGAAACAGGACTTGTTACAGGACAGAGAGCTACAATGACTCCGACAGGAACACCTATATCCATGATATGCTTTTGCGGATCTTTATGGATGATCCCAACACAACGCATGGATCTTAACTGGGTACGGACTTGCTCACAGACAAAATGATTTTTGACACACTTATCCTGCCATTTTCCAAGATCAGTTTCTTCCTGTGACATGACGGCAAGGTCTTTAGCGCGTTTTTCAACCGCTTCAGCCATGCTCTCCACAATTTCGTCCAGCTTTTCCTGTGGGAAAGTAGCTAGCTTCTTTTGTGCTTCATGCCCATTCTCTGCAAGGATTCTGGCTTCTTGAATGGAAAGCAAATCACTGTCGACAATCATTATATCCCCCCTCTAGCATGTGTATAAACAACCACTTGTTTGCCATACATTCCACGAAATGATCGCGAAATTAAGCAAGCAAAGTGCTGATCTCGTATATTTTAGTAATTTTGACTAAATCAGGGTGAGGGGTAGGGATAACAACAGAGCTGTAAACTTCAGCTCCCATTGCTTCTACTGCTTTAATTCCAGATTCAACAGCAGATTTACACGCTGCGACATCACCTTGAACCAAAACAGAAATATAACCGGAAGCTACATTTTCATATCCGATAAGCTCTACATCAGCAGCCTTCATCATAGCGTCGGCGGCTTCAAGTACAAAAACAATACCGAAAGTTTCAATGAGTCCCATTGCCTTTGGTCTTTCTGCCTGACCATTCTCATCACCACCTTCCACAGCATGTACGGAAACGATATCTCCGACTCCACGAATTGGACGAGGCATGATATTTTGTGCGGTAAGCGTACCTATTTCTGCTGCTGCAACAGCACCGGATTCAACCGCAGCTTTGACGGCAGCGACATCACCTTTGACCATAACGGCAACAAGGGTAGACCCAATGTTTTCGTATGAAATAAGCTCTACATCTGCTGTTTTCAGCATCTGGTCTGCACCGTTTATTGCTGGAACCATTCCAATAGTTTCAATAAGGCCCAAAGCCTCTTCGCCGTAATATCTCATGTGATCTCCATTTGAGCTGATTCTTCAGTTCATAACTTCAACTTCTGCCGAGCGGATCAAGAGCTCCTAAACTAAAGTTCTTTTTTATGTCCGACTTTAAGGCTACCCCCTCCCCCAAAGGGGAAGGTCAATACACTTTTCGTTTTTTTTTGTTTTAGTTGTTAAAAGATTAAAATATTACATTTTTGTTTAGCTTGATTACAAAAATGGCATTTGTTTGACCAAAGTTTGGATAATTACTATGAAAACGCACCGATTTGATGGAAGGAGAAACAAAAAATTCACGTCAAATATGCTGAATTTAGCGGAATAAATGGAATAAGAACTACACCTTAAGACATTGTAATAAAAGACTATTTGTATAAAAACTTTTTCCAATATTTTATGATTAAAAAACACCAACAACCATTCTAACTTAAGGCTTTTATTAACAATATACAGCTCTGACGGTACGAGTAGAAACAAGGTATTTGTGAAAACTATAACACATATCAATTTTATTAAGTTACTGATATATAACATTAAATTTTGTTAAAACAGCTATTTATTTATTCACAAACTAACTAGTTTCAAGCCAAATTAGAATAAGAGCATTGACCTTCCCCTTAAGGGGAAGGGTATAAATGTTATGAGGAGTACTTTGTATCTGCAGAATGGAAGTGGGTACGGACTTTTGTGAGGAAATATTTTTCATATTCATCTTTTAATGTTTTAAGGAGACGACCATGGGGCACGCTTCTATTGCACTAAACCCGGCAGCAGTGACTGCGAAACGAAAGCTTGCAGCAAGCTTTCGAAGGCAGGGGATTATTACAGCCCTGCTTTCAGGACTTCTATACGGATTTTATACTGCATTCATGACTCTTGGTATGTCCAAGGGCGTTTGGGTTGAATGGTACGGAGCAAATTCCGGTTTATCTGCTTTTGGAGTTATGTATCTGCTAAGCGCACTTGGAGCAGCGACAACTGACACATGCAGCGCTGTCTGGGCTGTAGGTATTGCAAACTTTAGAGGAAGATTCGGTGATTTTCTTAGGTGCGTTAAAACAAAACCAGGTATGGCAATGGTTATCGCAGCTATTATCGGCGGACCACTTGCAAGTACATCATATGTTGTCGGTCTCCAGCTCGCAGGTTCTATTGTAGTTCCTATTGCTGCTCTTTGTCCGGCAGTTGGGGCTATTCTGGGAAGAATTCTATTTAAACAGGAACTGAACTCCCGCATGCTCCTTGGTATCGCCATTTGTTTCGGAGCCAGCTTCATGATCGGTAGTACAGGAATCGGCGATAATGTTCCTGACAACCTTCTGTTAGGTCTCTTCTTTGGCTTCCTTGCAGCAGTTTGCTGGGGAATTGAAGGATGTATATGCGGTTATGGAACCTCAATGATCGACCCTGAAATCGGTATTACTATCCGTCAGGTCACCGCAGGTCTTTCAAACCTTCTTATTTTAGTACCCTTGTTCAGCATGATCGCGCATGTTGATGCATTCAGCATGGTTGCACAGTCCTTCACTGACAGCTCGATTATTTGGTTTGTTATTGCTGGCCTTAGTGCGTACCTGACCTTCATGTACTGGTATAAAGGCAACGCTATGTGCGGGGCAGCTCTTGGAATGTCTTGTAACGGAACCTTTTCGTTCTGGGGACCATTTTGCTGCTGGATAGTTCTTGGTGTTTGTTTCGGATATGAAGGATGGGCCATGCCTCCTATCGCATGGATTGCAGCCATAACAATGGTTATCGGTATCTTTATCATATCAATGAACCCTATGGATTTGTTTAAAAAGAATGATCAGGAGATAGCATGAACCCCTTAAACTACGCTATATTAAAGTTCTTTACCAAAACTGAAGAAGCTTGCGCAGACGGCGTAATGGATGCACTAAAAAACCAGTACGGGCACTTCAAAGCATTCAAAAAACAATCTGTCATAAATGCCTTAATGACAGCTGAAGCTAACGGACTTCTTGAAGAATCAAGATTTGACCTTGATTCCAACGAAGAACTTCGTGTTTACTACCGAGCTCATGAAGAAGGGGCCGCAACAATCAATCGCTATATCAAGGATTGACCTAAAAAATTCTACTAGATATAAGGGGAGCGCTTCGCAACGAAGACGCTCCCCATTTTATATGACCTTTAACAACATATTGAAATGACGGAATAATATAACGCAACAGGAGGGAACACTATGGAGACTAAAAATAGATATTTCATAGGAGACATGAGCAAGATATGTAATATATCAAAAAAAACTCTTCGCTATTATGATACGATAAACCTCATCCCCTCCCATCGCCATGATTACAACAACTACAGATACTATACACACGATGCGTTGTTAGCTGTCCCTGTCATTAAATATTATAAACAAATGGGATTTACACTTGATGAGATGAAAGAATTCATCGAAGGAAGTGGATCTAATGTCTTCAAATCGCTCCAAAAATCTTTCGTTTCTAAAATTAATGAGCTTAAAAAAGAACAGGAAAAACTTCGTAGAAAGCATGTATCTGTAAAAGATTGGTATACACTTATTTTAGAAGCTGAAATGGTGATTGATAATAATATCAAAGAAGTATCGGTTAAATACGTCGATCCTTCTAATCTAATCTTTTTTGATCAAGAATTTGATAACGACATAAAATCATCAATTATCAATCTCGAATTTACACAACATGTTGAAGATCTCGAAAATGAAATTACCGGTCCGGTTATTATTAATTTTTCATCTTTAAACGACAGAATCGAGAATATAAACCAGCCTGTAAAAATCTTACAAAAAACATTAATGCCCTGCAAAGAAGAAAATCAATTTGAATTTGGTGGCAATATGATGGTGTCTTGTTATCATATTGGCCCTCATGAAGAAATTCATACAACGTATCAAAAGATTTGCAGGTGGGCGAGCCACAATGGATACATTCTCGGCGAAGGTTCATACGAACGGTATATCACTGACTACTGGACTACCCAGAATACATCCAAGTTCGTAACAGAAATTTTGATTGAAACTTCACGGGTTGGCACTGTTGCACAGTAAAATCAGATCAAATTAACTTTCTCTTATTCACTCTTCTTTAAATACTTACTCACAGCCTGCCTAGTAACACCTATAAGCTGTGCGGCAGAAGATTGATTCCCTTTTGTGCGCCGAAGAGCTTCATCAAAAAGTTTTGACCGAAGTTCATGCAAGGTCGGTAATCTGTTGCCGAATGTCACACTTTCTTCCAAAGCACTATTTAAACCGCTGGGTCCTGACTCTACAGGAACAACCAGCAACTTCTTAAAATGCTCCGGCCTAAGCTCCTTATATCCGCAAATACTGGCAGCATCATGAACTAAGTGCTGGAGCTCACGAATATTGCCTGGAAAGGAATAATTATCCAAAAAACTCGCTATTTCATGAATATCCGCCTCAACATCAGCATCGACCTCTGCCTGAACTTCATTCAAAAAATGTGAAAGCAAAAGCGGAATATCTTCCATACGCTCTCTGAGAGGCGGAATGCAAAGCAGATGTCCACGCAGCCTGAAAAACAAATCTTTACGAAATTTACCATGCTCCTGCATTCCGTTGATTGACTGATGGGTTGCAGTAATAACTCTTGCACTGGACCGCTTAGCCATATCAGACCCCAACGGCATAAACTCGTGCTCCTGCAACAAGCGCAGTAATTTAGTCTGCGATGTCTGGCTAAGATCACCTATCTCATCAAGAAACAAGGTGCCTTTTTTAGCTTTTTCAACTAGTCCGATGCGAGCTTCAGCCGCTCCGGTAAAAGCCCCCTTCTTATGTCCGAACAATGTATCTGAAAATATATTATCATCTAAACCAGCAACATTAACTGCTACAAATTCCCCTTTTCGTCCGCTGGCTTCATGCACTGCCCGCGCAATAAGTTCCTTACCTACTCCAGATTCTCCTGTAATCAGCACAGGGCGTGAAGTTTCAGCGATGGCTTCAATATATTTAAATATAGAAAGCATATCCTTGTGGGCAGTAATAATGTCTGAAAACAGCTCAGGCCTATCCGGGCCGTCCATAAAAAATCTTTCCTGTAATGAACTGTTCTCCTGCCGCAATTCAAAAATTTCAATAGCATGACGCACCCCGGCAATAAGTGTATTGCGTTCCTCTGTTTTGACTATAAAATCAAAAGCGCCTTTGCGGATACAGTTGACTACTGCCTTAATATCGTTGAGCCCCGAAATGACGAGAACAGGAAGTTCTGGGTGTTCTTCAACAATCTGTGAAATAAGTTCTTCGCCGGAAATACTCGGCATCATCAAATCTACAGCAACAGCGCAAAATTTACTACGCCCGAGCATCTCCATGACCTTAGTTCCATCATTCAAAAGGACTACATTATCAATCCCCTGTGAACGAAGAGTAGCCCTGAAACTTTGCAGCCATGAATCTTCATCATCAACAAGCAAAAGTGGATATATCGGTGTAAGACCTGCTACTTTATGCATTCTCATCCTCACTTTCTAAGACCGGGATCGAAAATATTGCAACAGTTCCCCCACCGGGATTACTGGAAAATTCCAATTCTCCGGAATGTTCCTGTACTATAGACAAAGACACGGAGAGCCCAAGCCCTGTTCCGCCGCTGTTCCGTTTAGTGGTGAAAAACGGATCTGTTATCTTTTTAAGATTCTCAATTTCAATACCGCTACCCTCATCACGTACAATTATATCTACTCTATTTTCAGCCTTATTGTACTTAGCAGAAAGATAAATTCCCTGTTTACGATCAGTCAAAGCTTCACATGAGTTTACCAGCAAGTTAATCAGAACCTGTGATAAACGCTGAGAATTACCGCGAACGGTTGGTAATGATTCTGCAAGATCAGCTTCAAACTTGGCCGTCTTATGGCTGATCATATTTTCCAGCAGACGCAGTGAATTTTTAATCACATCTAACAGATCAACATCCCACATCAATTCACCAGGCTGTATTCGTGAATAATCCTTGAGACTGTTGACAATTCCGCTGATTCTGCACGCCCCCTCCTGCATCCTTGAAAGCAAGTCAGGCATAAAACTTCTAAGTTCAGAGTACTCCAAGCCGCCAGCTAAGAATTCACCGTTTTCGTGGTAATACTCTTCCAGGATTGGAGTGATATCAGACCAGATATCACCAAGAAGCGGAAGATTAAGAGTCATGAAACTATTGGGATTGTTTATTTCATGAGCCATACCAGAAACAAGAATACCCAACGAAACCATTTTATCAGCCTGAATAAGCTGCTGCTCTTTTTCTTTACTCTGACGCTCGGATTCAATCCGTTCAGTAACATCTCTTACTGCGCATACACCGACATTTTCACCCTGAAAAATTATGTCACGCTGCTGGATTTCACAAATCAACATCTTACCGTCTCTGCACCTAAAATTAGCGTCAAAGCGGGATTTTTTAATCTTTGCAGTGTATTCTTTAACTTTTTCACGATGAATGGGGTCAGCCAGATCATCAATATTAAGACCGGAAAATTCCTCCTGAGAATAGCCGAATATTCGATGTCCTGCCTTATTTGTAGTCAGTATTTCTCCATCACGATGAATAAATATAGCTTCAAAAGTTGACTGGGAAAGCTGACGAAAGCGCTCTTCACTTTCCCGCAAAGCGGCCTCGGCAACACGCCTTCTGGCAATGGCTTGGGCCTGTAGAAAATTTTTATGAGCTAAAATTGAAATCTGGTTGGCGACAAGGCAAAGGACATTGCATACACTTAGAAATTTTTCGCGCGACATGACAGGCACAAGCTTTAATGCCTCCATAAATTCATCCGCGTCAGCTCCAATCTCTCTGGCATACCCTTTGATGCGCTCATCATTAATGGGAGGACAACGAACCTGACCTATAATCCAGTTTGCAATATGGCGATCACCAACATAAAAGCTTGTTCCCCCGTCCCAAAGCCCGCCACTCAGGCAAGGACGCATGATAGGCTCGAGAGGACTTTTTGTGCCGAACGCAGCATCGGAGCGCATACAATTCTTAAGCCCCTTAGGAGTCTTGCGGATAACATCATTACACAGCTTACAAAACCGGCTTGGTCTGGTTATGGGGCGTCCGTTAAGATCAGTGATAATTGAGGAGACACTTGTCGCCTCGGAAAAGGCATCCTGAATCTGCTGAATAGCCTCGACATCAAAGTAGTCTTCAAATCGAGAATTATTATTCTCCATCTGAGGATCAGTAATTAGCGTACTGAGATTACAGCCCTTGCCGAAATGACCGCAAAGCGATCTCGTCGCTTCAAGCTCTGAGACTCTTCCACGCAAAGTGTTAAGCTCGTCAATAAAATCCTCAGTTCGGACACTTGTTTTATTTAAATTTTCATCTTTAGATTTCATATTTCGTATCTTAGTCCAATATAATCGTTTTTTTGCTTACACGAAGTACAGATTACAGTTCATATTTTAAATATCTTAGCACGATCAATGCCATTTTTTTTATGATAATTTCAATGATATCATCCTAATCCACAGTGAAAACTGTCATCTTTGGTAAGACAAAAAATCACAGTATGTTACAATTTAATTCATTATTACATACAGATACAAAACAACAGAAAATATTTTTCAAAAAACAGTTTTCTTGTACAACTCCGCCCCAGCATAAGCAGATCATATTTGACAACCACTGTACACATCCATGTCAACCAAACAAACTTCACCACATAACATACGAAAATAAAATATCTTTTATACTAAAAATCACCCCCTAGAATCATATCTTGTCAACCTAGGGTGACACTTAGAAACAAATAAGATTATACAGTATAAGCTATAAAACAAGGCTAACATGCTGTAATATAAAGAAATTCATTTCATGGCATGTTTTTCTCTTAAGATAGAGTTGTAAAACAACAGCAAAAGTAGTGGAAAACTTGATGCTAAACATTATCAAAGAAGGGAACCGATAGTGCCAGTTACAGCAAAAAAAGCTCAGGAAATGATCATGGCTGCTGCCGAAAAAGCAGACGAAATAGGCGTACCCATGGTGATTGCGGTGGTAGATCAGGGTGGAAACTTTGTTGCACAGCTAAGACAGGATGATGCTTTGCTAGTCAGCGTTAGCCTCTCACTGAATAAAGCATACACTGCCGTAGCAGTTAAAATGTCAACAGAGACTCTAGGAACAGTGTCACAGCCAGGGGGACAGCTGTATGGCATTCACACTGCAGAAAATGGGCGGATTGTAATTTTTGGCGGCGGTTATCCTATTGAAGAAGGCGGAAAAATAATCGGTGGAATTGGAGTGAGTGGCGGCAGCGTTGAGCAGGACATGGCTTGCGCCAAAGCCGGCCTTGCAGCGTATAGTTCTTAATAACTCTGGAAAATTAACTTTTAATGAAGGAGTGGAGCAATGACTAAGAATAAACCTAATGTAGAAATCCCAAAGACTGTAGGGACTTCCAAGCGTGTAGAAAAAATCCTTGATCGCTTTTTAAATACTACACCGTCAATCTGCGCAGAACGTGCCGAGCTTATCACTGAATCCTATAAGGAAACAGAAGGACAGCCTATGCCGATTCGCCGCGCTAAGGCTTTAGAAAAGATTCTTGCGGGCATGTCAATTTTCATTCAAGACGACGAAATTCTAGTTGGTAACCAATGCTCCATGCCGCGCTCTGCTCCGATCTTCCCTGAATTTTCCTGTAAATGGGTTGAAGAAGAACTAGATCGCCTTGCAAAAAGGACTTCAGACGTTTTCCTCATCTCTGAAGATGTTAAAGCTAAACTACGCAAAGCTTTTGCGTACTGGGATGGCAAAACTGTTAATGAAATCGCTTCCAAACTTATGCCGGAAGAATCACTCGAGGCACACAACGAGGTTGCGTTCACAGTAGGTAACTATTTTTATAACGGTGTAGGTCACATCTCAGCCGACTATGATAAGGTTCTTAAATTCGGCCTCAACTCCGTTATAGCTCAAGCAGAAGCCAAACTAGCTGAAATTAATTTCGCAGATCCTTCTCAGCTCAACAAAATGCATTTCCTAAAATCCGTTGTCATTGCAAATAAAGCTGTTATCGCATTTGCAGAACGCTTTGCAGTGCTTGCAGAAAAAATGGCCTCCGCATGTGATGATTCAGAACGCAGAGCTGAGCTCACTGAAATCGCCCGTATTTGCCGTAAAGTTCCAGCCCAGCCTGCTGAATCATTCCAGGAAGCAATGCAAGCATTCTGGTTCATCCATCTGGTTATTCAGCTTGAATCAAACGGTCACTCCATTTCACCAATGCGCTTTGACCAATACATGAATCCTTACCTTCAGGCTGACAAAATCTCTGTCGAAAAGGCACAAGAACTGCTGGATATGCTGTGGGTCAAGTTCTCTGAAATAAACAAAGTCCGCGATGAAAACTCCTCTATGGCGTTTGCAGGCTACCCTATGTTTATGAACCTGATCGTAGGCGGACAGAAACGTGACGGCTCTGATGCCACAAACACAATGTCCTATCTTATCCTGCAGGCGAGCGCTAACACTAAACTTTATGCTCCTTCACTATCCATTCGCATTCACGAAGGAACACCTGATCCGTTGTATAAGAAAGCCGCAGAACTCAGCCGTATGGGTATGGGGTATCCCGCATACTACAATGACCGCGTTATTGTACCTGCACTTCTGGCTCGCGGCCTTGAACGTGAAGATGCCCGTGATTACGGTATCATAGGTTGCGTAGAGCCTCAGGTTGGCGGAAAAACCGAAGGCTGGCATGACGCAGCTTTCTACAACATGGCAAAAATTATTGAGCTTTGCCTCAATGACGGCGTGGATCAACGAACTGGAAAACAGCTCGGCCCTAAATCAGGAAGCATGAAAACCTTCAAATCCTTTGAAGACCTTATGGATTCATACACACAGCAGACAGCTTATTTTGTTAAACTGATGGCTGCTGCTGATAACGCTGTTGATATGACACATGCAAAACATTGCCCTCTGCCATTCCTGTCATCACTCGTTGATGACTGCATTTCCACAGGCCGTTCCTTGCAGGAAGGCGGAGCCCATTACAACTTTACCGGCCCTCAAGGTGTTGGAGTTGCCAACGCAGGCGACTCTTTAACTGCTATCAAGAAACTTGTTTTTGAAGATAAAGCTCTAACTCTTGAACAGCTTAATGAAGCTCTTGCAAACAACTTTGAAGGACAGGAAGATCTGCGCCAGATGCTAGTTAACCGCGCACCTAAGTACGGCAATGATGACGATTACGCTGATGAAATTGCTAAAGAAGCAGCTCTTATCTACTGCAAAGAAGTCAACAAATACACTAATCCTCGCGGTGGTAAATTCCAGCCGGGCCTCTACCCTGCTTCTGCAAACGTGCCTTTAGGTTCCGTTGTAACAGCAACACCTGATGGACGCAAAGCATGGACACCACTTGCTGACGGAGTATCACCGATATCCGGTTACGATTCCTGCGGGCCTACCGCATCTGTTCTATCCGTAGCAAAACTTGATCATGAAATTGCATCCAACGGAACACTGCTGAATCAAAAGTTCCATCCTTCTGCAATTGAAGGCGAAAAAGGACTGGAAAACCTCAAAGCCGTTACTGAAGCATACTTCCAGAACGGTGGTTTCCATGTACAGTATAACGTTATCAGTCGTGAAACTCTGCTCGACGCTCAGGCCAACCCTGAAAAACATAAGGGATTAGTTGTCCGCGTTGCAGGATACAGTGCATTCTTTACCGCACTGGATAAATCACTGCAGGATGACATCCTCGCCCGTACTGAACAAAACTTCTAATGATTATGTGGCCCTCGGCAGTTCTGTCGGGGGCCTATTCAAGACTTATGCCTTTAGCCACCAAAGTTTTGCATTACATAAATAAGCGAGTGACTATATGAGATGGAAGGAACGGCAGCATAAATTCAGTTTAACGGATAAAGACAAAGCTCCACTCACAGGACTGATTTTTGATATACAGCGTTTTGCTGTCCATGACGGCGGAGGCATTCGCACTCTGGTTTTTTTAAAAGGGTGTCCCTTGAAATGTAAGTGGTGCCAGAATCCTGAATCCATGAGCAGTAAACCAGAAATTATGCGCATACCTCACCACTGCATAAGCTGTGTAAAATGCGCAACTCTTTGCCCTGAGCAAGCTATTAGTATTACAGAAAATTTCAAAGTTGATATTGACCGCGACAGATGCACTTATTGCGGCGAATGTGTTGAAAAATGTTACGCAGGTTCAATGACAATTGTGGGCCGCTACATGACCGTTGACGAAGTGATGGAAGAAGTTGAACGGGATCGCCCTTTTTACAATACATCCAATGGCGGTGTGACGTTTTCCGGCGGAGAACCTACATTGCAATCTGATTTTTTGATCAAAGCATTGCAGGAAGCCAAAAAAAGATCACTGCACACAGCTATTGAATCCTGTTGCCTGTGCCCGCAAGAAACCTTTGCGGAGGTTATGAAATATACCGATCTGGTACTGACCGACATCAAACATATTGATTCAGCTAAACATAAAGAGCTCACTGGAGCACCCAATGAGCAGATTTTAAGTAACATAAAAATGGCCGCAGAAATGGGCAAAAAACTACGCATAAGAATTCCGCTCATTCCGGGCTGTAATGATTCAGCAGAAAATATTGAAGCGGTAGCTAAATTTGTCGGAGCACTTGGAGACGCTGTAGAAGGTCTGGACATCCTTCCTTATCACCGTCTTGGCGAACCCAAATGGGAACAACTGGACCGCGAATACGTCCTCCATGGAGTAATGCCTCCGGACCGCGATCATGTTTACGCTTTAAGAGATCTAGTACTTCCGCACTGTCCGAATGTTTCAGTTGGCGGTTAAACTGAAAAATAGATTTATTAAATATTAAAAAACAGCTTTCATGTTTAACTGCATGGAAGCTTTTTTTATTTCTGCTTTCATATCCTTTTAATCAAACGTAAAAGAAAAATCAGAATAACCGCACCAACTGTGGAGATAATCAACACTCCGAGAAGTCCGTTAGCGCCAATACCAAGAGAGCCAAAAAGAAACCCGCCGAGAACCGCGCCAAGGACACCGACTACGATATCTCCAATGACCCCATAACCGCCACCTTTCATAAACACTCCGGCCAGCCATCCGGCAACCAGTCCCACCAGAACAAACCAGATTAATCCATGCATTGTATACCTCTATGAGTTTTTATTTTTTACCTACTTTGAACATAACACGCTTTTTGAAGATCAAGCAAAGCAAATTGATTTTCTGAAGTATTGAAAAACTTAGAAAATGGACATGACTATGACCAAAAACAAATAAAAGTGTCCATAATTCGAACATCCCGAATTCGTTTATGAACATCTAAACCCATTGCTTTCTTTGCTGCAAATGGACTATTCTACAATTTTGTAGGTAAATAAATTAAATATAACCTGCCTGAATTGCTTTTTTATATTGAGGTGATAAGGAATTTATAATATGAATAGACATAATTAGTTTCACAAGTTTGTTAAATTTTCGAATTAGAACAAATAACAAATAAAGCATGATTATAAATGCCTTGATGAAACGTTTTTTTCACAGAGCTTAATTGAATGATTAAGCAAAATTGCTCATGTTGAATATCTCTACCGGAGGGTGGGATATGTCCGGGAAATGGTCCCTGACGCGAGGCAACTTTTAATTTGCAAGGAATGAGGACATGCTTAGAAAAACTATTCGCATTTCGATTATGACCGTCTGTATTACCATGCTGGCGGTAGCAGCATTTGCCGCAGCACCAAAGTATGTATTTTACTTTATCGGTGACGGACTCGGGCCCACACAGCGTATGGCTGCAGAATATTACTACAAAATGGAAACTGCCAATCCTGAAGCTAAACTTGTCATGAACAGTTTCCCGTATTCTGCGTTGGTCACTACATACTCGGACAATACTCTTGTTACCGACTCTGCCGCCGGCGGAACCGCTCTTGCCTGCGGATTCAAAACAACCAACGGCTATATCGGCGAACTTCCTGACGGAACAAACATCAAAACTATCGCTGAAGCAGCTAAAGAAAAAGGCTATGCAGTAGGTATCGTAACTACTACCCGTCTGACTCACGCAACCCCTGCTTCATTTTCAGCACACAATCCTGACCGCAACGCCGAAAATGCAATTGCAGTAGATCAGGCTGATTCTGGTTTTGATTACTTTGCAGGTGGTGGATACCGTAACTTTGTGGCTAAAAACAATGCTCAGGGTTTAAAATCCAAACGTAAAGATAATTTAGACGTTGTAAAAATGCTTGCAGACAAAGGATATAAACTTTTTGTTGGCGATTCAGCCAGAGATGCTTTCCGTGCTTATAAAGCCAAAAAAGGCGAAAAAGTTTTTGCATCATTATCATATACTCATATTCCTTATGAAATTGCCCGCCGCAACAGCAAGCTTGAAAAGAACAAAATCCCTGCGCTTTCCGAACTCACGGAAAAAGGCGTAGAAGTTCTTTCCGCACAGCAGAAACCTTTCTTCATGATGATTGAAGGTGGACGTATTGACCACGCAGCACATGCCCATGATGCAAAATCCGTAATTCTGGACACTCTTGCTATGGACCAAGCTGTAAAAGTTGCTTTCGATTTCTATAAAAAGCATCCTAAAGAAACTTTAATCGTTACCGCAGCTGACCACGAAACTGGTGGTGTAGCTCTTGGTATCTCTCTTGATAAAAACGGATACTTCCTTGACCTTAAGGCACTGAATCCTGTCAAAGTTTCCGCTGAAGACAACCTCGACAAATTCTACAATAAATTAGCTGCGAAAGAATCTGACATTACTAAACGTCATGCTGCTTTCGTTAAATACGTTGAATCAAAATGGGGTCTCACTGACCGTACTGCAAGCGAAGATAAGGTTCTGAACCACGCTATGAATGTTCAAGACAACAACCAGTCTCTGCCTGCAAAAGAAAAAGTTCGTTACGGTTACTCTTACACTCCAACCATGGTTGCAGTAACAGACTTAGTATCTCAGAGGGCTCGTATCTTCTGGAGTTCTTTTGTACACACAGGAACATTTATTCCTGCTTCAGCAATTGGTGTCGGCTCTGACAAATTCAGCGGTTTTATTGATAATACCGATATCCCAACCAAAATTGCTGCTATCATGAATGTTAAACTTTCAAATGTTAAGAAGACTGACTCCAAAGCTCTGATGGGTAAGACCTTCGGACCTCAGAAAAAATACTCCAAAATCCCTTACAACAAATAATTGTTGTTACGATTCTAGGACATTAAGATTAACTCTAAGGTCCCTGCATTTGCGGGGACCTTTTATTATTATGAGGCTTATTTATGAAACGGTTTGCTACCCCGGTGATTGTAACCATTATGATCATCGGTATGATCGCCCTGCTACAGCATGAACAAGCCGGACGTAATACACAGCCGGACGTATATGAACTAAGGGCCGTTGCTACAAAAATTGATGATTCATCACTGATCAATATGGGGACGGCCCGAATCGGAGCTCAGCACGTTACTGCTATTCTCATGGAGGGAGTTGCCAAGGGGATGGAAGTTACCGGAGTTAACCAGCTGGTGGGTCAACCGGAGATGGATGAAATCTATTCTCCCGGAGATACTCTACTAATGGCAGTACGTATCCATAACGGTACTCCTGTCGAATCTCGCACAATTAATCAGTATCGACAGGGCTGGGAACTTACACTGTTTATATTGTTTGTGCTGATTCTTCTAATTTACGCCCGTACCATAGGTCTAAAAGCATTATTCAGTTTTGTAACCAGCTTTTATATTCTCTGGCAGTTCTTTATCCCCGGATTACTTGCCGGAAATAATCCTATTTGGCTGACCGTAATTACTCTTACTTTATTGACGGTAGTTATTATCACCTCAGTTGCTGGATTCAGCAGAGTTACACTCATAGCCACATTGGGCACACTTTGCGGGTTACTTTTAGCACTTGGACTGACTCTTTATTTTGGTAACAAACTAAAACTTGAAGGCATGACCTCCCCATTTGCGGCAATGCTGATTTTCTCAGGACATTTCACTCTTGATTTACGTGATATTTTCTATTCTTCAGTAATCCTCGGAGCTTCAGGGGCAGCAATGGATATTGCAATGGATATCACAGCCTCCATGAGTGAAGTTTTGAATAAAAGACCAGATATTAGCCGAAAAGAACTTATCCGATCAGGTATTAATGTCGGGCGCATGGTGACAGGAACCATGACAACTACATTACTCCTGGCCTATTCGGGTGGATACCTTACTATGCTGATGCTATTTGTAACTAAAGGTTCAACTTTCACGCGAATGCTGAATTTAAAACTGGTTTCTGCAGAAATTTTCCGAACTTTAGTTGGTAGCGTAGGCTTGGTGATGGTCGCTCCGATAACAGCCGTTATCGCTGGAATTATTTTATGCGGAGTATCTGAAAATAAAAAAGATTCTAAAAAAGCAATTTCACAATAGAAAAAACAATCACTAACTAAATATTTTAATGCCTTACACCTGTAAAAATATAGACAAGTAAGGTTCGCAGGCAGTTAACACATTTTCAATCGCCGCCTCAAGCAAAGACGACGATTGAATAATAATCTGTTCTATCGAATAGACTGCGGGCAGTCTGTGACAAGACCAGTTACGCCCCATTTGGTGAGGCGAGACACATCTGCCAGCTTGTTAACAGTGTATGGATTGATAGCAATTCCGGCTTCGCGAACACGTTGGATCACTTCACCTGTAAGGAACTGAAATCCGGGATGCCATGCATCCGCATTTACGGCTTTAGCCGCTTCAACGGGATCTCCCTTAAATTCATGCGGAGTCAGTATTCCTGTAAATACCTGCGGAGCAATCACTTTACTTTCACGCATATAATCATGGTTGAAAGATGAGATGATCACCTGAGTATCCATACCCTTGGCGTGAACCATGTCAGTAACCTTCTTCACTACCATTTTACTAAATTTTTCAGGGACATCGTGCGAAAGATCTTTAATTTCAATATTGATCCACATTCCAAGTTCGGCAGTGAGATCCAAAGCATCGGAAAGAGTCGGTACTCTTAAATCAGGGTGCACTGTTTCAGGAAGTTCCTTCCACGGCTGCTCGCTATAATGAGGCGGACAGAATCTACGAGGAAAAACATTTGCTGAAAGCTTTTTAATTTCCTCTAGAGTGAAACGCCATGGCAAAGCAGGACGATTCGCCTTGAATAAGGGATGCACACCCGCATTGGTTGTGCGCAGCAGGTTGAGATCATGCAAGATGATAAGCTCACCGTCTTTGGTCAATTGTACATCTGTTTCCCACCCGTCAGCTCCGGCTTCGTACCCTCTGCGCAATGCTTGAAGCGTATTTTCAGGGCCAAGGGAGCGGCCACCGCGATGAGCCCAGATCAGCGGTTTATCGTTTATAAGTAAAAGAGGTTTCAATAAAAGTCTCCAATATGATGGCAGCCTGAGTGAGGTTGTCGGAAATTAATGGTTTAAAATCTGTTCTAAAAACATGCGGCTTCTTTCTTCTTTAGGAGCCGCGAAAAACTCTTTGACCGGAGCGTACTCTACGATCTGTCCACGATCCATAAACACCATGGTGTCTGAAACTTCCCGTGCAAACCCCATTTCATGAGTTACACAAATCATAGTCATTCCCTGCTCTGCCAGTTCACGCATTACGTCGAGAACTTCTTTGATCATTTCAGGGTCAAGCGCTGAAGTCGGTTCATCGAAAAGCATAACTTCGGGCTGCATTGCAAGAGCACGGGCAATTGCCACACGCTGTTGCTGTCCCCCGGAAAGCTGGCCCGGAAACTTATTTGCCTGCTCAGCAATTCCTACACGCTTTAAATATGTGTAAGCGATATCAATCGCATCCTTACGCGGCATATTACGAACATGGACCGGACCGGAAATAACATTATCCAGAATAGTCATATGCGGAAACAGATTGAACTGCTGAAAAACCATACCAACTTCACGACGCACTTGTTCGATATGCTTAACATCGTTATTCAGAATGGTTCCGTTAACTTCAATAGTTCCTTCCTGATGCTCTTCCAACCTGTTAATAGTACGGATCAAAGTGGATTTACCGGAACCGGAAGGTCCGCATACTACCACTCGTTCGCCTTGTCTAACCTGTAGTGAGATGTCTTTAAGTACGTGAAACTGGTCGTACCATTTGTTCAGGCCGTTGATATCTATAACTACGGGCTTGTCGCCAAGATGAGCTGCGGTATGTGTCTGAGTCATATAAATTACCTCTATTTACTTGCGGAGGGTATTTTCTTTTCAAGATGTCGACTATAGCAGGAAAGTCCATAGCAAAGAATCCAGTACCAAAATGCTACGAACACGTATGCTTCTTCAAGTCTGCCGAACCATTTGGGGTTGGATGTGGTAGCAAAGGCGATCTGAAGCAGATCGACAAGCCCCACGATACCGACAAGAGATGTATCTTTTAAAATACCGATAAAATTATTCACCATTGGCGGAATAACTATGCGAAGAGCCTGCGGTAGTATTACTACAATTATTTTTTTCCAGTAGCTCATACCTAAAGCGTCAGCCGCTTCATACTGTCCTTTGCCGACACCTTGCAAACCGCCACGGATATTTTCAGCAAGATAGGCTGAAAAGAACATGGTTATACCAACCATGGCCCGAAGCACTTTATCGAGATTAACATCCGGCGGTAGAAACAAAGGCAGCACGACAGAAGCCATGAACAAGATAGTGATTAGCGGAACACCGCGGATCAGCTCAATGTAGGCCACGCAAAAGGGTTTTGCTATAGGCATATTTGAAGTTCGCCCGAGAGCCAGAAGTACACTGATTGGAAAGGCTGCCAGCATGGATACAACGGAGAGCATGATAGTCAGCATTAATCCGCCCCAATAATGTGTTCCAATAACCGGAAGTCCCAAAACGCCACCGTATATCAGCACGAAAATCACGATTGGAGAAGCCAGCCAAAGTACACGAATCCATTTAGATCCACGAAATGAATGAACAAGACTGATCCCAACCATCATAACAAGCAAAATCAAAGCAACCAGCGGACGCCAGCGCTCAGCATCAGGATAAACTCCAGTCATGAACACAGGCCACATATCACGGATGAATCCCCATGCCGCGCCGGAATGCTGTTTTGCAAGGGCCGGATCAAGAGTGACAGACGCATTAACAACGCCCCATTCCCACAGCGGCTTTACTGCTGACCATATGGCCCAGCAAGAAACAACCGTTAGCACTCCGTTATACCATGGAAAGAGAAGATTCTTGCGAATCCAGCCGAGCACTCCTATCTGAGTTATCGGCGGAAGTCTGTCGGGTATATTTTGTACCATTCTTATCTCTCCACTAAAGCTACTTTGCTATTGTAAATATTCATTCCGAGAGAAATTAGCAGGGAGATACACAAATAAACTCCCATCCAAATTCCGACGATTTCCACAGCCTGTCCAGACTGATTAAGAATTGTCCCGCCGATACTGACAAAGTCTGGATATCCAATTGCGACAGCCAGCGAACTATTCTTGGCAATAGCCAAATATTCACTGGTAATTGGAGGAACAATAATTCGCATGGCTTGTGGCAGAATGACGATGCGCATAACCTGTGTTTCTTTCATGGCCAGAGCGCGAGCCGCTTCACGTTGCCCTTTGGATACAGCCTGAATACCGGAACGAATAATTTCCGCATTAAACGCAGAAACGTATATTGTAAGTCCGACAACAAGAGCCGTAAATTCAGGAGTTAATCCGGTTCCACCATGGAAGTTGAATCCTTTGAAAACAGGATAGTCTAAAGTGAAAGGCTGACCTAAAAACAACCAGACCAACGCAGGAAGACCGGTAAGTAGTCCAAGTGAAGGAAGAAGTATTTTACCAGCAGTACCAGTTTCATTAAGAAGCCTGTTTGAACGACGGAAGAGAACAAACACTCCAGTAAGAGCAATAATGACTGCAATAGAAAACGCCCATGCTCCAGTCTCTGGAACTAAAGTCGGAAAAAAAAGACCACGCTTGTTTAGAAACATCCAGCCGCCTAAGCTGATGGACTGACGAACATTCGGTAACTGCTGCAAGACTATAAAATACCAAAAAAAGAGTTGAAGAAGCAAAGGCAAGTTGCGGTTAAGCTCCACATACCAGCGACACAGACGATTTAGAAGCCAGTTAGGTGACAAACGTCCAAGTGCAATCAGCAGCCCTAGAAAAGTTGAAGCCACACAACCTATTACCGTAACTTTAAGAGTATTAACTAAACCTACAGCAAGAGCCAGCGTATAGCTTGACGACTCGGCATAATGGAGAATTTCAATGCTATTTCTAAAGAAATAAAGCGTGAAAGCAGGGAGGACTATGCTAAAAAACAGACAAATTGACATCCACTTGCAATTTAGTGGACCGTCGGAAATCGTCTTCTGATGGCTGGAAATAAATTTTGAAATACACAACCCTATTACAAGGCTGAGCAAAAACCAGAGAACCCCGCCTTGTGGCAAAACTATTCCAGAAGATTCCCCTATGCGAAATCCTGCTTCGTTCTTAAGAAATCCGAAACCGGAACTTATGCCTCGAGTTCTCAGATTAATAAGGGTGTTCTCGTACATGGAAACAGCAAGCCATAGAAAGGCGACAAGCATTAAAATCTGAAAAGTCCAGATTCTAACTTGCGGATTGCGCCAAAATACAACCTTTTGAGGTGCTGAGCTATGGGACATGATATAACCTTTAAAAAAACCGCGTCAGGCTTATACCTGACGCGGATCATCATAATATATAGTTTAACGGAAAGGAGGTGAATACATTAAGCCACCATTAGTCCAAAGAGCATTAAGTCCGCGTTCCATGCGGAGCGGAGTCTTTGTTCCAAGGTTACGCTCAAATATTTCTCCATAGTTACCCACAGCTTTAATTACGCGTACAGGAGCGCCCTGATCAAGTCCTAGATCTTTCCAGAGTGATCCTGTCTTACCTAGCATACGCTGAATTTCAGGGTCTTTACTATTCTTATACATATCTTCAACATTAGCCTGAGTGACACCCTTTTCTTCAGCGGCAATAGTCAAATTGATAGTCCAGCGAACGACATCGGCCCACTGATCATCACCCTGACGAACAAAAGGTCCGAGAGGTTCTTTAGAGATAACTTCAGGAAGGATGATGTGTTCATCAGGATTCTTCATCAAAGAACGCTGAGCGGCCAGACCGGAAATGTCAGTAGTGTGAACATCGCAGCGACCTGCGTCATATGCTTTACGAACGTCAGCCTGTTTATCAAAGACAACAGGTGTAAAATTCATATGATTTTTGCGGAAGTAGTCAGACACATTAAGTTCTGTTGTAGAACCTGTCTGCAAACAGATGGAGGCTCCGTCCAGTTCTTTAGCACTCTTAATTCCAAGTGACTTACGAACCATAAGTCCCTGTCCATCATAGAGAGTTGTAACAGTGGTATCGAGTCCGAGTTTGACATCGCGGCTCATGGTAAAGGTGGTAGTACGAATCAGCAGATCGACTTCACCGGACTGTAAAGCTGGCAATCTTTCTTTGGAAGTAAGAGGGGTGAACTTAATTTCTTTAACATTCACAGCTGCGGCAACAGCGCGCATAAAGTCTACGTCGAAACCGATACGTTCGCCTTTGCTGTTTAAAGCGGAAAATCCGGGATTTTCAATGTGTGTTCCACATTTAAGATACCCTTCCTTCTGAACGTCCTGCAAAGTGCCTGCCTGAACAAACGAAGCAGACATGAGGATCAATAAACTGACCAAACCGATACGTGAAAATTTCATAAAACAACCTCCGCACCCCCATTGAGCCTCTGCAGTACCTCCTTGTGAGGGTGTTTCAGGCTGCATAAAAATATGCAGGCAGTACCGCAGTAACAAGTTGATCCATTTGCCGATCACAAATTATTGCTGTCAGCTTACATAGTTTATAAACAGTCAGCCATATTTGCCTTTACACTGTTGCAAGAAACAGTTCAACTGGTTTAACCCAGATTGACAAAATTGAAATTACGTAAGAGTTAAGAAAGTGTTAAGAAACCGTTTCAAACGGACATCGTAAATTTTAGAAATGAGAGTGACATGGAAAAACAAGGCTCCTATCAAATTGTGAGAAAACGTATTCTCAATCTATTGAAAAACAACCAATTACGGGCCGGAGACAAGTTACCTTCGGAGCGTAATTTTTGCGAAGAAACAGGACTTAACCGGAATACAGTACGGCATGGGCTGTTACTTTTGCAACGCGAAGGAATCATTTTTCGTCTTGAGCGGAAAGGTTGGTATGTGAACCCAATACGATTAACTTACAATCCGACAAATCATGTAAACTTTGCCAAACTAGCAGAGTCTCAAGATCGCCACGCCTCATGGACAGCTATTGATAAAGGAATTATTGAGGTCAACAGTGGAACAGATACAGGAGAAAATGAAGGCTTTCCGCTTGGCACAAGCGTTTATGAAATGGATAGCATTCTCATGCTTGATGGACAAAAAGTTGCATATACACTCAACTATCTGCATGCGGAAAGATTAAAAGGAATCATCCCTATAATCCAAGAACGCGCCATGACCCAAGTGATTGAAGAAGAATATAAAATCAAGCTCAAACAACGCAACCTGATAGTTCGCCCGCAACTTCTTTCACGAGAAATAACTACTGAACTTGGAATTTCATTCGGCTCTCCCGGAGTTTATATCCGCCGCATAAAAATAGATGAAGACAATCAGCAGGTACTTACTGTTGAACACGAATACTGGAGATTCGATGCCATAGAATTACGCATTGATCAGTAGAAATTTAATAAGGATAATCAAAATTCTCTCTAAGAGCGTCAAGTGCTATCAATTCTTTATCTTTATACTTATCTTTATCGATAAGTGTCGGCTGTCCTGTCGGGGGGACATCATGATACATATACTTATAGATATCAAAATTTAAACAGGTTTGTTTTCTAAGGTGCATATCTCTGAACCACTGACACCCTACATCTAAGATCTGTTTGCCTACGTTAATAAATGCGCCGAAGGGAGTTGCTTTGCCGATGGGCATAGTCATCTTACGCGCAATCTTCATATTTATCAGGCAGCACCATTCATTCACTCTGCATTCCGGCAAAGGCCATGGCTGATCAAAAAAAATAGGGTGCATTCTTGGAATATGGTAAGCTCTGACCTGCTTACCTTCAGGCGGTTGTGCGCCGCGATACAAGCTGACCAATTCACGAAACTCTGGGCGATAGTCCATGTAGGTATCCGGCGTACATTTGCCGGAAAAATTAGCAGGACAATACCAACACTGCCCGATATGCCCAGAAGCCACGTTATCCCCCATACTGTCAATCATTGCACCAATAACATCTTTTTTAAATATAGCGTCATTATGAATGATCAGCACATAATCTTTATCACTCATTTCCCATCCATACTGATAGCGTATTGAATGGCGATAATCGACATCACCCATTTTATCCCATTCAATTGGAAAACAATAATTCCATTGCTTAGGCATAAAATAAATAATCTTATGCGACAAAGCGTCCAAAACATATTGATGGCAGCCGACGTCTATCCCGCGTGTTTTGGTATTTTCCTCAATAAAATAAATTTTATCAATATGCTCACCACATACACGCTCGAGAGAAAGCAAAGCGAGACAAGTTTGAAAAGGTTTTCCACAAACACTTATAAGAACATCAACTTTGCTCATTTCTTTCTCCTAAACCTTTGGTCATGCGAATATCTTAAATTTTTATCCCGTAAAATTGTTTAAAATCGACTAAACAGACTATGATTATGATCATACTACATATGTATAATTGAAGACACAGTCAACATCTAGAGTTTATCTAGATCCTTATTTGTTTTATTTTCTAGCCTTATTTACAAAACCAAATCCCCATCAAACAAAGCCTACTTCGAATACAATTTTGTACATTGTAAAGATTAACAAAAAGTTTACGCACAGACATTTTACATTTTAAGGAATTAAGGTCTAATAAATTCTCACAATACATCATTTGCTTTACAAAATTATCATCTGACTATATATTTATTTTGAGAATTTATCTTGAGGTGACCATGAATAAAAATAGACACTATGCCCCATCATGGGCTTTAGGCCCCGAAGGGCAAAAGGCTACGGTCCTTAGTACACTTGAAGTCTGTCATGACCTCCAACAACTTGTGAGAATTTTATCTCGTCTGGCAGGAATTGATTTATACATTATAAACTCTGACTATTTATGCGTGGCAGGATCAGGAGCTTACGAAGCCGCAGTTGGCTGCATCAGCCCCAGAGATACGGCCATTGGCTACAGCCTTGCTAGCGGACGACCAACCTTAGTAGCTGACCCTAGAGCCCATGCCGCCTGCCGTGATTGTTCACAGCAACTAACCTGCCGCGACCTCGCCAACTACACCGCACCCATTGCAGTTAGAGATAAAATTGTCGCAGCCGTTCAAGCTGTTGCCTTTGATACTCCTCAATGTGAGATTCTACAAAAAAAAGCCACTGACTTAGCTGAAGCTATAACTCTTTTTTTAGTACAAAGTTGCGAAACAGATGCGCGAATCCTCACAGCTCTAGCTGGTACCAGTGATGAAATGGACAGTGCAGGGCTTGAAAGGATTATAGGTGAAAGCCCTGCCATGCGTTCTCTTAAAGACGATATTATCCGCTGTGCACCGCTTGACTCCACAGTACTGATTCAAGGCGAGTCAGGGACGGGCAAGGAACTAGTTGCACAGGCTATTCATGAACTTTCACCTCGCGCAGCTTCACCATTTATAGCTGTTAACTGCGGAGCTATTCCCGAATCAATTATTGAAAGTGAATTATTCGGCTACGCATCAGGAACATTTACCGGAGCACAACGCGGTGGCAAACCAGGACTCTTTGAGCATGCCGACGGTGGCACTTTATTTCTTGATGAAATCGCAGAATTACCGCTACAGCTTCAGGTAAAACTTTTGCGAGTCTTGCAGGAACGCAAAGTTATGCGACTTGGTGGGCGCAAAGAATATCCATTTGACGTGCATATTATTGCTGCAGCTAACGTTGATGTGGCTAAACAAGCTAGAAACGGTCTTTTCAGACAAGACCTTTACTATAGACTTTCTGTTATCCCATTGTATGTTCCGACTTTAAGAGAACGTGATAAAGATATTGAACTACTGGTATATCATTTTGCCAGGCTCTACGCTCGCCGTAGAGGTGAGCCGCTCCCCTCAATAGATCCTGAACTGATAAAAAGATTCATTTCTTACTCTTGGCCCGGAAATGTGCGTGAACTCAAAAATTTTGTGGAATACGGCATCAATTTTCGTAAAGGGTTATCACTAGATTTAGCAACTCTTGAAGAAAGATTTGCTTATGCTGAAAAATCACCTGACCAGACAGTCTGTGATCAATGGTCCCTAGATAAAGGTATAAATTGCCCCGGATCGATTACTCCCTCCCAAATAGACAATTCCGGCAAACCGGAGAACCAGTCACAGGAAGCATGGGAACAAGAACAGTCTGAACAAAAAATAATAAAACAAGCTCTGTCTCGTTTCGGCTATACCCTTGAAGGGAAAAAACTTGCTGCTGAAGAATTAAAAATGAGTTTAGCTACCTTATATAGAAAGATAAAACGTTACGGGCTACTAGACGCATACCGATATGATGTAAGTTCTGCAGAATTAACAGCTAAAAATTAAAGCGCCTGAATTTATATAAATTCAGGCACTTTAATTTTTTAAATAATGATGAATGACATTAACCGTGCGCTTTTCCGCCTAGATATGCTGCTTCCAAATTATCACTATTAGCAAGTTCATCGGCAGGACCTTCCATAATAATTGAACCGCCCTCCATAATATACCCGTAATCCGCTACGGACAATGCTGCCTTGGCATTTTGCTCAACAATCAAAATAGATGTTCCGGATTCACGGATTTTTTTAATCAGATCAAAAATATCTTTTATGATCAAAGGAGCAAGACCAAGTGACGGTTCGTCAAGCAGAAGCAATTTTGGACGCCCCATTAAAGCTCGCCCGATGCATAACATCTGCTGTTCACCTCCGGACATCGCTCCGGCTTTCTGACGAAGACGTTCTTTAACAATTGGGAACAGTTCAAAAATTCTCTCAAGATCACCTTTGAAATGTTTTTTTTCCTGATGATACGCACCCAAAATAAGATTCTCTTCAACAGTCATGTTTGAAAAGATTTGCCGTCCTTCTGGAGCCTGACAAACACCGAGCTTAACGACCTTGTCTGACCCGAGGTTTGCTATATCCTGACGTCTAAAAAGTATTTCACCTTCCGAAGATTCATATATATTAGAAATTGCGCGCATAAGAGTGGTTTTGCCAACTCCGTTGGAACCTAACACGGCCACAATTCCATTTTTTTCAATTTTAATATTAACGCCGCGCAAAATTTCCTGCACACCCATGCGCACACATAAATTATTGATAGTTAATATTGGCATTGCTCTCCTCCTAAGTATGCTTCAAGGACAGCAGGATTCTTCTGAATTGCTTCCGGCGTATCATCAGCTATTTTTTTACCTAGAGCCAGTACCATCACGCGATGACAGATACCCATGACCAGCCCCATATCATGTTCTACCAACAAAATAGGAAGCCCTTCACGGTTAAGTTCACCTATAAACTCAGCAAGTTGACTTGTTTCCTGCTCATTCAGTCCGGCAGCAGGTTCATCAAGAATCAAGAGTTTAGGATTTGTAGCCATGGCTCTAGCGATTTCAAGATACTTTCGTTTGCCATATGAGAGATTTGCTGCCAGCTCCCCTGCCAGAGAATCCAAACCGACTCGTGATAAAATATCCCAAGTTCGCTTACTGATGTCCTTATCTGTCTTACACTGAAATGGCCATATTGCTCTTCTTAAAGAGTGACCCAGTGAACCTATTGCCCCGATGGACACATTATCAAAAACAGTCATATTCGGCATAATGCGAAGATTTTGAAATGTACGCCCTATACCAAGCTTTGCAACTTCATAAGGTTTAAGCCCTGTTATCGGACTTCCCATAAACCGTACTTCACCTTCGCTAGGGGAATAAAACCCTGTCAAACAGTTAAATAAAGTGCTTTTGCCAGCTCCATTAGGACCGATAAGACCGACCAGTTCACCGGCTTTCATTTCTATATCCACGCTATCAACAGCTGTAAGCCCTCCGAAACGGCGGGTCAGCCCATTAGTTTCCAGTATAACTTCCGACATTATTTCCACCCCGCCAACTCACGACTGCTCCAAGCAGCATTAAAATACTTTCTGGCCACTTCTATTGCCGATGTTTCACCAAGGAGCCCTTTAGGTAACAACAGGATAGACAAAAACATAACAACTCCGACTGCGACCATACGCATATCGCCAAGTCCACGGGCAGCCTCAGGAAGAATAATCAGAAGAAGAGCTCCGAGAAGGACTCCGGGCAGTGACCCAAGCCCGCCGACAACAACCATAGCAAGGATTAAAATAGATTCGCTAAACTGAAAGCTCTCTGGACTGATATACCCTGCACTGTGAGCCATCAAAGCTCCGGCGATACCTGCAAAAAAAGTACTTGCAGCAAAGGTCTGAACTTTCAATTTACTAACATTAATTCCCATTGCTTCGGCACACTGGTCATCTTCTCTAAGAGAGCGCAACGCATTACCGAAATAGGAATTTGTTAAATGCCAGATCAGATAAACACAAATACAGGCTAAAATGGCGGTAATGTAATAAATAGACAATAAACTTGTAAAACTATGCCCGAAAAGAGTAATCGGATCATAAATCTGCACACCCATCGGCCCTCTTGTAACAGAGATCCAGTTTAATAGGCTGACATGAATTATTTCACCAACACCAAGTGTTGCAACCGCAAAATAAATACTGATAAGCCGCATGGTAGGCAAAGCCACTAAAACTCCGGCCAATCCTGCCACAACACCTCCAAGCGGAAGTGTAACCAAGAACGGCAGTCCGTAATTGGATGCCAGTAAAGCAGCTGTATAAGCTCCAATACCAAAGAAAGCAGCGTGCCCAAGACAGAGCAACCCTGCGGTTCCGGTAATAAGGTTTAAGCTTGCGGCCAGAATACAATAAATAAGAGCGGAATTAGCCACCTGAGTGTAATAACTCTTACCTAAAGCAGACAAAACTCCGGGAACAACGGCTAAGACAATTAATAGAATTGCCGCTACCAGTATTTTTGAACGCCAAGAGCGCGTGCTTGAATCGGGAGTAATCATATAAACCTCTTGGTTAAACACGTTCTCTTCGTGCACCGAAGATACCTTGCGGGAAGAAGATCAGAGTTAGAATAAGAAAACTGTAAGCAACCATGTCGCTCCAGCCCTGTGTCATAAAATTCGTAGCTAAAGCTTCGCACACCCCGAGTATTAAGGCACATATAACGGCCCCAGGGATACTAGATAAACCTCCCATAACCATTGCTACAAAAGCTTTAAGAGATGGAGCGAAACCCATAGCAGGGAATATTGCACCGGAATACAGGCCGACCATAATACCTGCCGCTCCGCCAAGCATGCTGCCGACTGCAAAAGTTGCGATTATAGTTCTATCAACTGACAGCCCTACATATTTTGCGCCGAGAGGATTGTTAGAAATCGCACGGATAGATAAACCAATGCGCGTATGGTAAAGCACGTACTGCAATCCGGCGAGCATAACGACGGATGAACCAAGAATTAGAAACTGACCGCTGGAAAGTGATATTGGTCCGATTGGAATAGGATCATTCATTAAATACTGAACTGGAATCGATTGCATTTCTGCGCCGAAGAAATGCTGAAGCAATTCTTTAATAATGATGGACACTGCAAGTGATGACAGCAGGGTTGACTCACGCATTGCACGCGACTTTAACGAAGCTTCATCCTGAAAGCGCCGGAAAGGTTTAAAAGCTATTTTTTCAAGAATTATTCCGGAAAACCCACCAACAGCCAAAGCGACAATAATCACGAGGGCAATAGGCCAGCTCAGAGTGCTGATACAGACTATTCCGGCAAATGCACCAATAGTATACATCTCGCCATGGGCGAAGTTGACAACGTTAAGCACTCCAAAAATGAGAGTGAAGCCGATGGCAATGAGAGCGTAGATCATTCCTGAGCTCAAGCCATTAATGATTTGCATCAAAAAATAAGTATCCATGAGAAGATTGTCCTGTGATTATAGGCGGGGCCAAAAGGCCCCGCTAGTGGAGCGATAAATTCGCTTTATTTTACGAGTTTGAATGAACCGTCTTCAACCTTCATTCTAGCCATATTCTTTACAGGTTCACGTGTTACAGGATCGAAAGTGGTTGAACCGGTAACTCCAGGATAATCTTTGGTTTGAGCCAAAGCATCACGAAGACTGGAACGAGTCACATCAGGACCGACTTTAGCAATTGCATCGAGCATGATGCCGACGGCATCGTATGCTTGAGCAGTAAACATATTAGGTTCTGAGTTATAACGTTTTTTATATTCAGTTACGAACTCAACAACATTAGGCTCAGGACTGTCAGGCATAAAGGTAGTTGAAAGCATCAAGCCGTCTGCAGATTTTCCTGCAAGCTCAAGCAATTTTGGAGAATAGAGAGAAGAAGTCCCGAATACCTGAGAGGTAATACCAAGCTGTCTGCGCTGCTGAAGAGCCATTGCTCCTTCTTCATACATCATACAAAGATAAATAGCCTGAGGCTTGTCGCGGCTGACTTTAGTCAGAATAGAGCGGAAGTCACGGTTACCGGGGTTAAAATATTCAATTGAGGTAATTTCTCCGCCAAGACCTTTCATAGCAGAAGCAAAATTTTCAGCAGAAGAAATACCCCAGTCATTCTGAATTGCTATAATGGCAAATTTTTTAAAACCGAGACTTGCAGCCCATTTGGCAGCAAAAGGACTTTCAAAAGCCATAGTTGTAATGTTGCGGAACTGATATTTACTTACTTTTGTAAAATCAGGATGAGAAGCTGTTTGAGACAGCTGCGGCATACCTTCAGAACCGTAAACACGCCCTGCAGCCATGGAAACTGTAGAAGTAAAATCTCCCAGTACACCTACGATACGTTTATCATCTACAAACTTACGGGCAATATTAATTGCCTCTTTAGGATCTGATTTAGAATCTTCGAAAGTTATTTCAACGGTAGCTCCTTTGAGCTTTCCAGATTTGTTAAATTTGTCTAATTGAAGTTTCGCCGCATTTCTAAAAACTTCACCGTATTGAGCATGGCTCCCAGATAGAGGCAGTGAATAGCCCAAGACGATAACCTTTTCAGCCATGGCAGTTGAGGCCATCAGCGTCACGGCCATAAATGCGACCGCAAGAAAAACGTTTCTTATTTTCATTTGTCCCTCCGGGGGATTACGGGTTAAATGCGAGTTCACCAAACAAAAGCTTAAGTCGCCGGAAACATATCCATACGAGGCTTATAGCCATTGTTAGCAAGCTACATGCCACAAGGTGGAGTTCTTTAGTAAACACAGGTGCATATTGTATAAAAATGTGAACAATCACAAATATACGGAAATAAATTCAACATAATTAATCAAAATTGTACAATACTGAGAAATTAAAGTTACATTTTCAGAAATAAGTTTGCGAATTTGTCAATTTCTCAAGAAGCCATGAGAATTGTCGTGATAATTATGAAGTTCTCAATATTGGTGAGAATTTAGTAGCAGAGGTGAGAAGTTGAAAGAAGTTTGCGCGAGAAACTAACATATTATAATAGTTAGGTTTCCCGCGCAAAAAAGAAGAATTATTTAGAACGTATTTTTAGGTAACATTTCTCTTTGCTACCTTCAGGAAGTGCGGTCATCTTGAAGTCAAAACCTGCACCTTCAAAGGTACCAAAGTCAATTATTCCGGCTACTTCACAAAGGGTTGCACATTCTTCGTCAGAAAGTCCCATTTTAAGCCATGCGTTTTTAAGAGGACAATTATCAAATTCAATGTCTAATCCTTCTGCGTCACACTTGGTAACGGTTGGAGCAAACATCTTGGTATCGTCTGGAATTCCGCCTAAAAAGGCATCACGAAGACCGGAAAAATCAGCAGGAGCAAACTGTTTAAAGTTCGCGCCAATCTGTTCTCCACGCTTATAAATACCTTTTTTCATTACCTCTTTTGCTTTTTCAAGACCAAACTCGTCGACCATAGCATCAAAGATAAGTTTATAAAGAATAGCTCTGTTTTCATTTGCGGCATACAGTTCTTTGCGTAGTGTTTCTTCACTCATTGTTAGATTCTCCTTTTTGTTACTGGTGTATTCTACACCAGAAGTGGATTAAGTTATTCTTCTTCCTATGCATGAGGTGTACCGCAACGCCAATTTTCAATGTTGGCATTATACTTGATAGTGTGACAGCATAGAAGCCAAATAGCTAAACCCTATTCCGCGGACTGCTTCTTTATCCGCGCATAACAAAAGGATTAATATGGATCTGCACGCTTTCTTTAATAATGAAGTCAAACCCGCCTTGGGTTGTACCGAACCCGGTGCAGTGGCCTTTGCCGCCAGTTCCGGTGCAAAATATCTTGCCGGACCTCCAAAACATATTCACCTGCGTTTATCAGCTAATATTTACAAAAATGGTCAATCAGTAGGAATACCCGGCACCCCAGGACTAAAAGGGAACTTACTTGCTGCAGCACTTGGCGCACTGGGAGGAGACCCTGAAAAAGGATTGCTCTCACTCGAAGACATCAATGACGACTGTATCTCTAAAGCCGCTGACATGCTTAATGCCGGAAGCCTTACACAGGAAGTAGTACACGACACTCCTAATGTTTATGTAGAAGTTGAGATGCTGCGGCAGGGTGAAAGCGTTACTGCCGTTGTCGCCCATTCACATGACAATCTTGTAGAAGTCATCCACAACAAACGTATAGTTTTCCAAGGACAAGAAAATGAAGGAGGTTCAGGCAGACTACCTTCATACCTTTCAGAACTTGCACGTCTTAATTTTGCTGATTTATGGGAACTGGCAGGTACAATAGATAAAGATGACGAAACATTTCTTCTGAAAGGCGCAGAAATGAATCTGCACGTTGCAACAGAAGGACTAGAACGCCCATGGGGACTAGGTTCTGGTTATATCACGTCCGAGCAGATGAATCAGGATGATTTGGCTTGGGTTATCCGTGCATGGTCCGCAGCTGCGGCTGACGTTCGCATGGACGGTGGTCCATGGCCCGTAATGAGCAGTGCTGGCAGCGGCAACCACGGTTTAACAGCGATTATCCCTCCGGCACTGGCAGCCAGATTCTGGAAATGTTCGGACCGTGAACTAGCTGAAGCTTTAGCGCTGTCCCACCTCGTTACAGGGGCAGTCAAAGCAAAAACAGGACGACTGACACCAGTGTGTGGATGTTCCATTGCGGCCGGAGCCGGAGCAGCAGCAGCGCTCACAAGGTTAGCCAAAGGGACACCTGCTCAGGCTGAGCAAGCATCCTCCTACGTACTATCATCAGTATTGGGAATGATCTGTGACGGAGCCAAATCCACTTGCGCACTGAAAGTAGGAACTGCCGCAGGTGAAGCCTATATGGGGATGCTTCTTGCTACTAACGGTTCAAAATTTACTTCGCAGCAAGGGATCATCGGTACAAACTTTAAAAACAATGCACTAGCTGTAGGTGAATTGTCAGGAGTTGGCTTTGCTGCGGTAGATGCAGTAATTCTCCGCCTCCTAGACAGTCAGTCTTCAAGTTCTTAAAGTGTTAATATTTTTATGATTTAGGATTACCAACAAACAACATACAACTATTTTGAAGGAGAAACTAATATGAGTGAACTCAATTTAATCGCAACAGAAAAAGCACCAGCAGCAGTTGGACCTTATTCCCAAGCAGTTGCTGTAGACGGAATGCTTTACGTAAGCGGACAGCTTGGACTTAATCCAGAGACTATGACTCTGCCTGCCAGTTTTTCAGATCAAGCCGAGCAGTCTCTTAAAAATTTGGGATCAATTCTAGAAGCAGCCGGATGCTCAGTTAAAGACATCGTCAGCGTAGATGTTTTTCTTATTGATATGGGTGAATTTAAAACCCTGAACGGTATATATGCTTCTTTCATGGGAGATCACAAACCTGCCCGCGCAGCTGTCCAAGTTTCAGCACTGCCCCTCGGCGGCTTAGTTGAAATTAAATGTATTGCAAAAAAGAATTAACCATCACTAAGCCTCATTATTCTGCTAGTTAAGATTAAATTTGCGTAAATAGCTTTAAGGTAAATTTACATCGACACGAAGAATAAATTGATTTTGACAAGGCAGGATTTCTCATTTTAATGAGAAATCCTGCCTTTTTTTGCTAGTATGGTTTAAAATTAGCAAATTTTTTAATTAATATATCTCATTTCACAAAACACTTCTATTTTTGATCATTGCTTTACCTTGTCATTCTCCCCTTGAACCTTATTTAATAACGATTAAAATTACTAATTTATTAGTTGCCACCTGTTTTGCAAAGTTCCAGACCAAATTTGCACTCAAAATAGCAGACCTCTCAGGAGAAATTTTATGTCTAAAATAAAAGGATTTAAAGCGGAAAAAAGTTTTGCCGAAAAAATAGCTTGTGGTCGATCTTTTGAAGACCAGATCAGCGACATTGAAAATTATGGCAATCATGGAGTCAGTGAACTTCTAAGAAATGAAGTATTAGCGGCACACGGAATAGCCAACCCTAAAAAAAGTGCCGATTACGGGCTTATTTTCGGGTGCTATCGCCCCTTTAACACCCCCTATCTGCTACAGGATTATATCAAATTGCTGGATATCTTGAACGTAGATTACACTTGGTTTGAAAAGGAATACTGTTGCGGCTTGCCGCTTGTCACAGAAGATTTGGAAAAAGGACATATTCAGGGAACTAAGTTTGCGCGCAAAAATCTGGAATTAGCCAAAGAAGCAAGCGTTAAAAAACTCTTTTACTGCTGTGTGGGATGTGCATACGCGGCAAAGCAGGCCGCCAAAGATTCTGCCGAGTTCCATGGCTATATCCTTGATCTCATTTTAGAGAATATGAAAGAAAACACATGCAAAACATCACCGGTTCGCTTGGGATACTTTGAAGGGTGCCACACATTTTACAGAGCACATTATCCGGATGCCAATTTGGACTGGCCACGCTACCGAGAAGTTCTTGATTCTTTAGACGGCCTTTCTGTATTCGATCTGCCCAATAAATTGTGCTGCAAACAGTCAGCAGAAAAAATAATCCAAAAAGCGCTAGAAAATAATCTAGATAAAATACTATGCCCCTGCAATGGTTGCTACAGAGCTCTTAAGGCTGCGGCTTTTGGAAGATTGGACGTTATAACTTATCCAGAGCTACTTTTAGAATATTTAGGAAATGGAGTAGTATAGTTCAGATTTGATTTAATGCTTGTGAAGCCAAGGTGGAAAATAGCTTTCTATCAGCGAATGGAGTTAAAGAGCATGCTGTTCAGAACACTCTAAATTCACAGTAAAAGCTCTCTGGCGCCTTTGCGAAATAACTATTGCGGCCTGCGATCTTGCTGAAGTGCTGGGAACTATCATCTGCCTCAACTTTATTTTTTGGGCGACCTGCTATAGGGAGAAAAGTTTCTTTTCAAGAGCTCTACGCTTGCCCAGTGTACAACAAAAGTATACCTAGTGCTGCATATTATGACACCCACAACCATTATTACAGCTCCCATGAATCAATCCACTCCTCCTAATTTCTCCAAACTAGCGGCCCAGCTCAGCACCCCCATTATGATTGGCGGAAACTCCATTCCCAATCGCCTGTGGTTAGCCCCCATGGCCGGATTGACTCACATCGCTTTTCGTCAGGTTCTGGACCACTATGGTTCCTGCGGCTTGGTGTTTACGGAAATGTGCAGCGCAAAGGCTGTTCCTTCAGAAAATCCACGAATATCCCCGGTGTTTCGGTGGCAGAATTGGGAACTACCCAACTTGGTATGCCAATTGGCAGGTTCCGAGCCAGAGGAATTGGTAATTGCAGCAGAGCGTGTAGAACGCGAAGGTTTCTTTGGAGTAGATATCAACATGGGGTGCTCGGCACGGGGAATGACCAAACGCGAGGCAGGAGCGGCCCTGCTTAAGACCCCAGACAAGGCCGTAGCCATTGTAAAAGCAATACGAAAAGCTGTATCCATTCCTGTTTTTATCAAATTCCGCACAGGCTGGTCCAAGGATATCGAACCAGCAGTGGCCTTAGCCAAGAAACTTGAGGCAGCAGGAGCCGACTGTCTGGTCTTCCACCCACGTGTGGCCCCTGACAAACGTACCCGCCCCCCCATGATTGACCACATCCGCTTCATCAAAGAAGCTGTCTCCATACCCGTCTTTGGTAATGGTAATGTTACAACCCAACAGCACTGTCAGAAGATGCTGGACACAACAGGCTGTGACGGAGTGTCCGTAGGTCGTATGGCTGTTGCACGCCCTTGGATCTTTGCTCAATGGACAACCGGCTACACGCCTGATGACAATATTTTTCAGGATTACGTCCTACGTCTAGCCACAGCTTTGGAACAAGAATTCGATCCGTCGCGAGGTATCAAAAGATTTCGACTGTTCATGTCCTATTTTGCAGCCAATTTCAAATTTGGTCACAGCCTACAGGCCACCTTTGCCACGGCAAAAACCATGGAAGATGTCCGCCGACTGGCCAAAGAACACATCAGACCGAACATGGACTTAAGTTTGTCTCCCAACATGAATTTGTACAATCTTTGAGCCAGTTCCCTCGGAGGGATCGCATATCCTCTTCTGCATCATGGCTATTTATACATATCTGAAATAAAAAAGCGTATGCAGGTATACAATTGTATACCAAGTGGAAATACATGAATTTTGGAAGTTTACTTTTAAATTAAATTTTTGTTATGCTTGAGGAATTTTTAATAAAGAGAATCTCACAGCCTTTAACCGTTTGTCTAGCGGAGTTCCCCCGAAACATGCCACATGAGGAATATTTCTGGAGAATCTAAAGTGTAGCCAAATGGTAAAACAAGACTCTCCTTTTGGCCTTTTTGCGCGGCATCCATCTTAGCCAAGCGCGATAAAGGTATCCCACCTACTACGGTCGGCGTTGCCTCACGCAGTTCTGGCGTTGTTGATTTCCAACCGGGTGTATTCCATTATCCTACGCGAGGCAGAATCCAGATGTTTGGTAGCCTCCGCGACAAAGGCCTCCTTGTCTCCGGTTTCAAGACAGGCGACGACTCGTTTGTGGTCGGAAAGTGCTTTCTTGTAGTGATCGAATGTATAGTGCTTGCGAATACGTAGCGCCTGCAAAAGGGTATTGACCTGCCGATAGTGCACCAAAAGAAGATTATTGCCGCTGGCCGCAATGATGGTGTCATGAAATTGCATGTCCAGATGCAGAATCCGGCGAAGACCGTCACTGGATGGTTTTCCGACTAGAATGCGTTCCATTTCGCCTACCAAACTTTTCAAATCGGCGATCACCACGTCCGTGATAGCATCGATGATCATTCCTGCGGCACCGATTTCGATAGTCCGACGAAAGCCAAAGCTCTCCTCCACTTGCTGCAGACTCATATCGCTGACAAACGTTCCGCTTCGTGGCTTAACCGAGACTAACCCCTCGTTAGCAAGTTTTTGAATGGCTTCGGTCAGCGGAGTCTTGCTGATGCCGAACTGCTCCATCAGCTCACTGAGGTTCAACCGTGACCCTGGCGGAAACAACCCGTCAAGGATGGCATTTTTCAGTTCGCGGTATGCATCATCACGGATGGAATGGCGCGATATTTTGCGCAATGATTCAGTGCTCATTTGCAGTATCTACAATAAGAACAGGGTAAATAACAACCAAAAAAATACCCCCTCACTTGACAATATTCATTTACTGCCTTTATTATAATCTGAAATTTCAGGCCTAAGATTTTAGAGCAAAAAAAAATGCGTTTAAAACATGAAATACTCTGTCTTTTTAAACTAGTCCGAATCCTTTTTGGCCCTTTGGCCTGAAGCGCAAAAAAAAGGATCGAGCAATACAACCAAGAGAGAATTTATGAGAAGTGATGCCGTTAAAAAAGGATATACGAGAGCCACGCAACGTTCGCTACTGAAGGCGACGGGCTTATCAGACGAAGACTTGAAAAAACCGTTGGTAGGCGTCGTTAACTCCTTCAACGAAATCGTACCGGGCCACATCCACCTCACGGAATTGGCCAACATGGTCAAAAGTGGTGTTGCGGCTGAAGGCGGCGTACCTCTCGAATTCCCGGCCATTGCCATCTGCGATGGCATAGCCATGGGACACTCGGGAATGCGTTATCCCTTGCCCAGTCGAGAACTCATAGCCGATTCCATTGAGTCCATGGCCGAAGGCCATCAATTGGACGCTCTGGTTCTCATCACCAACTGCGACAAGATCACCCCGGCCATGATGATGGCCGCCGCTCGGCTGGACATCCCGTCCATAATGATTTCGGGCGGTCCAATGGAAGCAGGTATTCATCGCGGACAGCGGATCGACGGCTCCAAATGTTATGAAGCTGCGGGACGGGTCGCAACCGGAGACCTGAGCGAAGAAGAGCTGAGAAAAATGGAAGACGTAGCCTCTCCTGGTTGCGGTGCTTGCGGCCTGCTGGGTACGGCCAATTCCATGAACATGATGTCGGAAATCCTTGGCTTGTCCCTTCCATGGAACTCAACCATTCCGGCCACCTTGGCCAAGCGAAAAGCTCTGGCTAAGACCGCAGGCAAACAGATTATGCATCTATTTAAAAACGACATCAGACCCTCGAAGATCCTTACCCGTGAGGCCTTTGACAATGCCATCGCCGTGGACATGGCCATCGGTGGGTCCTCCAATACAGTCCTACATCTGATGGCCATTGCTAATGAAGCAGGAGTAGAAATCGACCTTGAACTCTTTGACGAAATCAGCCGAAAAGTACCAAGACTCTGCCACTTCAGCCCTGGCGGCTCTTTTTATCTGCAGGACCTCTACTATGCAGGAGGACTACAAGTTGTAACCAAGGAACTTGCTGCACACGGCCTGATTCACACCGATGCACTAACTGTCACTGGAAAGACCATGGGCGAAAACATCGCCGAAGCTACAGCTCCGGATTCCGAAGTCGTACGGCCGTTCGACAACCCGTACTATCCCGAAGGCGGCATTGCTGTGCTCAAGGGAAATCTGGCCCCGGAAGGAGCCATCGTAAAGCAATCGGCGGTGGACAAAGAAATGCTGACGCATAAAGGTCCGGCTCGGGTATTCGACCTAGAAGAGGACGCAGTGGAAGCCATTCTCGGCGGTAAAATAGTGGAAGGCGACGTGGTAATCGTCCGTTACGAAGGCCCCAAAGGCGGACCAGGCATGCGAGAGATGCTCACGCCCACAGCCGCCATCGCCGGAGCCGGGCTGGACAAGAATGTCGCCCTCATCACCGACGGTAGATTCTCCGGTGCTACCCGTGGCGCGTCCATCGGCCACGTTTCACCTGAAGCATCCGAAGGCGGAGCCATAGCCTTGATCAAAGACGGTGACATCATCGAAATCGACATCCCCAAGCGCAGCCTCAACCTAGCCATCGACGAAAAGGAACTCAAGGCAAGACGAAAGGCGTGGACCCCGCTGCCACCTAAAGTTAGCAAGGGCTATCTGGCCCGGTATGCCAAATGTGTGTCGAGTGCCAGATACGGAGCGATAGTCCGATAGCTTGAGCACAGAGACTTTGTTGGTTTCACTCCAAGTAGGTAAGGGGATGCCCCTCGCGTATCCCTTTACCTACCTGAATGAAAAAGGCGAGACGACAACGATAGCGAGCCGGGACGCATCCCCAGACTGTCGACAACAATGCCACGAAGGAGGCAGACATGGTATCATCAAACATGCTGATCATAAACCTGGCGATATCAATCGCAATCATCCTGTTCCTTATCCTTAAATTCAAATTAAACCCGGCCATATCTCTGGTGATCGGAGCGTTATTCATGGGCATAGCCTCGGGTATGCCCATGTCCGATACCATCTCCGGAATCGGCAAGGGCTTTGGCGGACTTATGGGAGCCATAGGTCTACCCATCGGCTTCGGCGTAATACTTGGACAATTGCTCGCCGACTCGGGAGGAGCGCAAACCATAGCCACGACCATGGTGGAAAAAACATCGCCGAAAAACGCTATATATGCCATCGGATTCACGGCCTTTTTCCTCTCCATTCCAGTTTTCTACGACGTTACCTTCGTCATCATTATTCCTTTGGGTATAGCTTTGGCCAAGGAAAGCCGGATGCCCATGCCCTACATCATCGGTTCCATGATTATCGGAGCTGGTACGGCGCACACTCTGGTGCCGCCGACCCCGAACCCAATGGCTGCGGCGAGCATCTTCCACTTCGACCTTGGCATCATGGTCGGTTTCGGCGGCATAGTCGGCCTCATAGTCGCCTTCATTGCCATGAAGATATTCTTTTTCATCCTGGACAAGGGACTTTGGAACGCAGCAAAGGATGAGACAGGCATCGAGATAGTGCACGAAGAAAGCATACCTGCTGAAAACAGGCCTTCTTTTCTCCTATCCGTCATCCCTATCGCTCTGCCCATCGTACTAATTCTGCTCGGCACCATTTCTAAAGCCACAATGAACGAAGTCCCGATGGTCATCCAATTCCTCAGCAACCGCATTATAGCTCTCCTTGTGGGCGTACTAACCGCCTATCTGATGGCTTTTCGTTTCATGGAAAGCGAAGCGATCGAAAAGTCAGCTACAACAGCCACCATGGCCGCGGGTGTGGTGCTCCTCATCACTGGAGCAGGCGGTGCATTCGGAAAGGTCATCCAGATGACAGACATCGGCAACGTTCTGGTACAACATATCAGCCACACGGCCAACGCCGCCATCATCACTGTTCTGCTCACCTATTTCATAGCCATGGTCTTCCGCATCGCTCAGGGGTCCGGCACGGTGGCGTCTATCACCACAATGACACTCATGGCGACCGTAGTGCAGGGCGTCCCCATCCACCCTGTCTGGGTAGCGTTGGCCGCACTCTCCGGCGGACTGAGCATAGGACACGTGAACGACAGCGGATTCTGGATTACTGCCAATCTATCAGGACTGTCCGTCACTGGTGGACTAAAGACCTACACATTGGGTGGGGCCATAGTCTCACTGCTGACATTACTGATTACTTGCGTAGGAGCCATTTTCTTCCCCATGATCTAACCCTTGTCCGCAGAAGGAATTCGAATGAAACATCAAAATTACAACGCATGGCTGCTCTCACCGACTCCATTTGGCGCTGAGATATTCGCCAAGGCGGGTTTCCACAGTGTTACGGTAGACATGCAACACGGCATGCTGGACTTCCGGACGGCCATCGACTGTTTCCGAGGCATCGCCTTGCACGGCTCCCAACCGTGGGTGCGCGTCGCAGCCAATGATCCCGCCCTCATCACCAAAGTGCTTGATGCTGGGGCTCTCGGCGTCATTTGTCCATTGATTTCAACCCCTAAACAAGCTGATGATTTCGTCAAAGCCTGCCATTATCAGTTTGACGGCGGAAACCGCTCCTTTGGACCTGTTCGGGCAGCGCTGGTCCTTGACGACTACGTGGCCCGTTCGGCAAAACTGATCACGGCCATGGCCATGATTGAGACACAAGAAGGGTTCGACAACGTAGAGGCCATCGCCGCAACGCCGGGACTGAACGGTCTATTCATCGGCCCAGCAGATCTGGCCCTAGCTTTCGGCATAGCACCGACCCCGGAAAACCGTGACCCTGATTTCCTTGAACGCATTGACCATATCATCGCAGCAGCGCACGACGCAGGAATTCTCTGCGGCATGTTCGCCGGCACTCCAGAATACGCTAGGGACATGCTGACAAGAGGCATGGATATGGTCTCGGCCGTCACCGATACGCAGATCCTGCTCAACGGAGCGCAATCGGCACTGACTGCGCTAGGCGGTCCCACCGCCAAAACTCACAACGGATACTGATCCCCGGCGGGTATACCGCCAGATAACGGCCGGTCCTCCCAAGCATTCATCATAGACAGAAAAGCCCTTTGAGCTTAATCAAAGGGCTTTTCTAAATTCTAATTCCAATCGACCAAATAGAAAAAGATATTAACCTTATTATGAACACAAGATTAAGCCGTTATCCTGACTTTTACAGGAGAAGCAAATGACAATTACGAATTGGCTGGCGGAAGATTGGATTATCTTCCCAAAAATCAATTTTAACTAGGATAAAAAAGACTTACCCACTAAATCATTTAACAGGAATAGAAAGCTGCAAAGAATCAATTACTCCTTTTGTCTTTTCCCGTACCTGTCTCAAATCTTCAGCATTTGGACGTCCAACAATGTTTCCAAGACGACCGCAGGTATTAAAATGACGCATTTTTTCAGGAACGAACGCTCCGACAATGCTCCATTCATCAGCAACGGTAATTCCTAAATGCTCGAAAAGCTGCCCCATATATTTAATTGCAGGAATCGCTTCTCCCTCACCTGTATGCGGCCCCGCATAAGTACAATATACACAGGCAAATTTTCCGGGTATTTTGGGTGATCCAGGAAGAATTAAATCATTTTTCCGAGCATAATCCATCTGTTTTTCAATCCATTTCAGCAGCCCCTTGCCCGGTAGCCATGTATAAACACCGGATCCGATAAAGGTTAAATCATACTCAAGCAGATCAATAATATCACCCTGCTTTTCAATATTAATAGTTGTAACCGCATGTCCAGCCTCAATTACTACTTTTTCAATTTCAAAAGCAACCTTTTCGGTCTGCCCGTTAAGTGATGCGTACATATTGAGAATATTCATTTTAAACATCCATACCCTTTTTTTTAAGCGTGATCATATAATTAAACCCAAGATCCAGATATGCGTACTGAGAAAACCCCAAAGGCTGTACAACAGATTTGATGTCCTCTGCTGAAATTCGCATATGCAATGGAGGGCCAAAATCGACTCTCTCTTTTTTGCATTCAAGAACAGCAACCTGCCCTGAAAGTTTCAGTATACGCTCAACTTCCTTGAATATAGCTGTTCCGCACTTTTGCAAATCCATGCAATGTAGAGAAGTACTCATAAAGCAGGTGTCTACGCTCTCATCTTCAAAAGGGAGTACACCAGTCATATCTCCGTAAACGGTTTGAATATTACTCAGTCCATTCGTAGCAGCCTTGTTATCAACTGTTTTGAGCATACTTATATTGCTATCCAGCGCATAAACAGTTCCAGCAATGCCAATAACTTTGCCAGCATGAATCGAATAATCTCCGGGACCGCACCCCATATCAAAGAACACATCACCGTTTTTCAATCCCAAAACCTCAAAAACAAGGTTAGAATCATGCATTTGATAACTTGTCGGGCCACGTTTGTGCCCACCATGTCTGCATTTACTATTATTTTCTGATTTGTAATTCGTTTGCATCAAATTCTCCAACAGTTAGACATTGTAAATAAATGAATCAACCTTAATTCTGTTATTTTCGTTCATATTCCCATCAAAAGTGAGTGACAGAACCGGAGCAGGAGGAGTTTCTTTCATTCTATCCTTAAGAATTCCCAGACTGATCCCAGTATTCTCATACATGGAGCTCACTGATATAACCCCTTTAACTCCTGACATTTCTTCTACAATCTTAGCACCGCGATACCTTCCAAAAGCTCCAGAATAATAGCCAAGCCCCATATTTGCTGTTTTTTTAAGCGAACCGAAAATCTTTTCATAATGACTGTACTTCCCAAGCTTACCGGAAATCCTTTCCATATATTCTTGAAATACAGCTATATTCCTGCGCATTGAGGGAGGAGCTTCCACCTTATTAAAGGTGTAGTAATCGTACCAATAGTTCCACAGATATTCACTTAGAGGAGCATAGATAACTCTTACGCCACTTTTTTCCAGACGACTGAAAGAACAATCGTTTAATACTTCATTAAAGAGAATCATTGGCTCACCAATAGCCAAAATTGTCTGGTTATTTTCAAGTTTAACAAGATTATTAAGTACTGTATTTGCTACAATTTCCAGTTTTTCAATGCTTAGTTCATTAAATTTGATTAAATTAAGCACAAATTCCAAAGCCTCTGCTCTCAACTCTTTAGGAGTATGCAAAACAAGATCTCCTGCAAGGAGGCACAGAAAAAATAAATTAACACTCTGCTCATCACGAAATTTCAAATCTTCAAGATACGGAGATATGATTTCCACTTCATCAAGTCCTTCCTGATCAAGAATACTACGCAATAAGCGACTGTATTGCCCGTCCACTTCAGCCCCTTCATTTTGGGGAATAAATAAAGCAAATGTTCTACCCTTCTCTTTTCCGCACCCGGGTAAAGTTGTAAGGACATCACCGAGTAGTGCGGTGAAAGAAAAATACTCATTTCCTGAAGAATATTTTCGCCCTAGGTCAAGTGATTTACTGGAAGTAGAAGCAAGAACATGTGCGTCTATCCCTCTTGATTTCAAAGCAGCACAAGCTATAGATGAATATGGATAGATATTCGGCAAATAAACTGAGCGTGAACTAAGTTCTGTATATTGTGTTATGATATTAACTGGTTCTGCAGGAGACATTTTTATATAATCATCAATGGAGAGAGCAGGCTGTAAAGGGATACGGCTCAGGCTATTTACAAAAGCTTCAACCCTTGTAAGCACGCCGACGCTTGAGGAGTGTTCATCAACTTCAATAGTAAGCGAAGATTTGTCCTTCAATATTTCAGAATAATAATGGGAAAAAACAGTATCAGGACCGCAACCATGGTGAGTAAGAAATATGGGATAAAGATTAGGATGCTTTGCAACCAATTTTGCTGCAGCAAGCATATGCTGACCAAACGGCCAGAACATATTAGGGTGCTCCATAAAAATATCAGACTCAGGCAGGTCATAAAGAGGAATAGTCCTATACCCCATTTCAGCCAATTTATCAGGAATACCCATATTCAATACCGGATCGGCAACCCCATAAATCTTGGAGATGAGCACAAAACTCTTGGCATTGGGATCAAGGGATTTTAATGTATCTTTACCTCTTTCCTCCATGCGATTCTTAAACTCATTGTATGACTTCATCCCCAAACTGAGAGCCTCAGCAGTTTCTGCCGAGCTTTTACCTATTTGAGAGCCTAGAGCCATAAACATTTTATTCATGAACTCAGCGCCCTGATTGAAAGCGATAGTAGGAGCCAAAAGTTTGATATTTCTCGCTTCAAGATCCATAGCCTCATTAATGATCTTAAACGCCAGTTGCATGTACGGGCAGCCGTAATTTTGACGAGATTTGGAGCTCGGATGGGAGGCAGTATAAAGATTTGGGAAAAAAAGATAATCAACCTTACGCTCAACCAGCTCCGCAGCATGACCGTTAATCAATTTGACAGGATAACAAGTCTCATCCAGCGAATATTCCTGAGCCAGCCTGATCGTTTCTCCGGACGTAGGTTCAGAAAGGACTACATTTACTCCCAAGGCTTTAAAAAATGGATAAAACATTGGATACATGCCGTAGGTAAAAAGAGCACGCGGCATGCCTACAGTTTTTTTTGAAGGCTCTACTGTTCCGTCATAATCACGAAAAATAAATTCCTGCACATCCCTGTTAAATGAACCGGAAGCAAATTTATTATGAGCAGGCTCCGCTCTGACAGCAGGTTCATCTTCCAGCAAAAAACCTTTGAACGAAGATATACCAGACTGCATTTCCTCCCGCGCAAGAATTGCTACCCCAAGTGCTCCGGTCACACTGAAGAAAGGAGGAACAACTATTTCTTTTCCTGTCACTAAACGAAAAGCATTCACAATGGCCTGATTGTAGGCAACTCCGCCTTGGAGAAGAACTTTGCTCCCTATCTTTTTCCTACCCACTACACGATTGGTATAATTTTTAACTATAGAATAGCAGAGTCCCGCCGCAATATCCTCAATGGAATCCCCCATGGCAAGATGGGATGCAATACTGGTTTCCATAAACACTGTGCAGCGCTCTCCAAGATTAATAGGAGCCTCGCTTTTAAAAGCTGTTGCAGCGTAATCATCAAGCTCAAGACCGATTTTCTTTGCCTGTTCTTCAATAAATGATCCTGTTCCAGCTGCGCAAACCTTATTCATTTGAAAATCAAAAACCACACCATTTTTTATGGAAATAAACTTTGAATCCTGCCCTCCAATTTCAAAAACAGTATCAACATCTGGATAAAGACTAACCGCAGCCCTTGCCTGTGAGGTGATCTCATCTTTGACTACATCGGCGCCGATGAGACGACCAGTCATATATCGGCCTGAGCCAGTTACTCCCACGCCCGCAACCTTTACATGCGATCCAAGATCATGCCCCAGTTCGCTAAGTCCTTTTTTAACTGCTTCAACAGGATCTCCGGCAGTCCTAAGATATCGGAATCCCATCACCCTGTTTTCCGAATCAATAAGAACAACATTGGTGCTGGTAGACCCGACATCTACACCTATCCAGCATTTCTCAAGATCTGTGTTGGGATTGATCCCTCTAAAAAAATGTTTGTTTTCAGCATCATTATGCCCAACCCCATACAAAGCAGGTAAGGTCGTCTTAGTGTCCTCAGAAGCGGATTCACTTAAAGGATTGATGATGGCATCCATCAAGCGTTCAAAATCAATCTTCATACCATCTTTAAGAGCAATAACAGCGGCACCGCATGCAGTAGAAACTCGGCTCAATTTATGAGCAAAAAACTGTTCTTCATCCAGAACAAGAACTTTTAACAAAGCTTTGAAAATCGCCTTGTTCTGTGAAACTCCTCCAGCAAAGAAAACAGGAGTACGCAAAGGCAATCCACGCATAACGGCATTCCTGTAGTTTCTGGCAGTGGCATATGCCAGGCCACGCAAAATATCCGGAATACCCACTCCTTCCTGTTGATGATGAGTGATATCTGTTTTAGCGAAAACACTGCACCGTCCGGCAATTCTAGGAATTGATAAGGCCTTACTTTCAATTTGGGAATAACTCTCAATATCAACCCCTATTCGCGAAACTTGTTCTTCAAGAAACGAACCGGTTCCGGCCGAGCAGTCAGGATTCAAAGAAAATTCAATCCCGGTTTTCTTTTTCTCAGAAAAACCTGTAATAAACCCTGCTCGCTGCCCACCTATCTCAATTACGGAGGCGCAATCTGGAGCCAAAAGCATACTACCTTCCATGGCAGCAGCTATATCATTAACGGGATGGCATACATCCAAAGAAGTCAGGAAATTCCCACCGCTTCCGACAACTGCTCCGCATAATTCTTCCGTCTCCAGCATCGGGCGTAATTCTTCGAGAATACGCAAAAGAGTAACCCTTGGATGACCTTTATGCAAAACATACCTACTGTCAGTTATATGTAATTGCTCATCAAAAACCACTATTTTTACAGAGGAATAACCGATGTCTATGCCTAAACTGATCATATATTTCTCCTTAAGCTTTTCTTTTAGTTAAGCAACTTAACTGTATTTTCAAATAAAAAGGACAACTACTGTCACGATGCCCATTGATAATTTATATTTTTCCGAAAAAACTTTTACTTGGATCTGTTAAAAATTTCAGTCACACGTTCATCAACCACAGTCTCCACAATAGCAAGAATGGCTGACGCAGAAGCAATCTGCGGATCAGAAAATTCATCCAGCCGCCCCAGCAGATTGTGCATGTGTCTCTCATGAAATTCCTGATGAATGTTAAAAGCCTCCCAACCGGCTCCGGTTAGAGAAGCAAGAAGTTCTTTGTTGTTATCCAAAGCGCGATCCTTACGGACAAGACCTTTCTTTTCAAGCTTGCTCACCATCTGGGAAACAGCACTTTTGGAGACCCCCATGACCGTGGCAATTGATTTAAGGTTAGCTCCCTCATTTAATCCTATCGCCTGCAAACAATGAACTTCACCCGCTGGCAGCTCAACGTCTTCACTTATGGGAATAGGCTGTGCTTCAATGCGCAAATGCTTGTTGATTATCCGCATGAGTCTTCCTGTCATGTATTTGATTGTCTCTTCTTTGCTATTCATACTTTTAAAGGTAAAGCAGCTTAACTAAAATAGTCAAGTTAAAAACTGTAACGAAGCGAAGTATAAATGCTTGAGTCGTTAGAGAACTGACCGAAAAAAGTCTGCTCAGTTGCACCAATAAAGAAATTGGCCCCGACCCCAACAGTTGTCTGGTCCGATACTTTGTACTGAACGCTTGGTCGCAGATATGCATCCTCATCGCTGGGAGAATAAAATGAATCCAGTACCAGAGTCAGGTTTTGATTCAACATCTGCTGAGTAAACTGCACGGTTATGACATGCCTAAATTCATCTTTGGGATGTTTAGGCTTCTGCACATCTTGATAATTACCGTAGTCCAGCATTTGCTCAACATAGTACTGCACTTCACAATTGCTGTCGGGCCAAAGCTCATGCGCATAGCCCACCAGATACCGTATCTGGGAGTTATCCACCTCTGCATTGGTCCCGCCTCGGCTATCAGTAGAATCGTACCATGCAACCTCAATATTACCGATCCCTGAGCCGACCTGTCCCCTAATACTAGCCCCGTAAACATTAAGGGGAGGGAAAGTAGCCTCATCACTAGAATTCATTCCGGCAGGTTGTTTCCAGTACCCCCAGTATCCATACATGGCTAGTTCGTAATTATTAATATTACGGTAAATACGGGCTGAGACCTCATCATCCTTAAACCATTCATCAGGAATATCTGTTCTAAGAATATTATCCCGCCCTACAAGACGGTCTTCAAGTCCACTCCAGTAAGAAATATATTCACCATCTATATAGCGATCAGGTTCAAACTGCGGACTGTAAACCATATCAATGCTCGCAACTTCGGTAAAAAAACTAACCTTAGCGGCATTGCAAGGAGCCTTCAGATATTCTACGTCTCGGCCCATAAAAAATGAACGCCAGTCTTTGGGGAAAAGGTCATTCAGAAACACCAGCCCTCCTGTTCCCCAGGTAAGGACCTGCCGCCCTATTTTCATATCCATAAAATCGGAAGGCCTAGAAAACATCCACAGTTCACGGGTTTCATAAGCGATTCTGTTGCTTATAGCATCCGTACGGACATCTCCTTTATATTTGAAATCTGCCCAGTCAGTATAAGTAAACAACTCTCCCTGCATTCTGACTTCAGCCATTGAAAACTCTTTTTCATCCGGATCATTCTGGGTCCGTGCTCCAACTCTTGCCTCAATAAATCCGTTGAATTCTACAGGAGCGAATTGATCAAAAAATGCCGGAAGTTCCAAAAAGCTCTCTTCCTGTGCTGCTGCCGGAGAGGCAAGGGCTGCAAGCAGCCCAAGCCACACGGCTATGATTTTTATATTCTTAAACCTCATCGCATCAATTCTCTCGGAGGTCTGCGCAGATATCTTTCACCAAAAACACTTTCTTCGACCGAAAGGTTGTAAGTGATATTGGAAAAAGTCATAACGGTTTCACTTCCAGTCTCATTATTTCTAACCTTAGAGCATGTCACCGTTGGATATGAAATCATCTCTCCGCCTTTGTCAGCGATAATTTTTTCAACCTTAACCACTTCCATTGTACGATAAGGGGTATTTGAACTTTTAAAATATTCCGTTTTCATGGGAATAAATGAATTCTTATCTACGTAAGCAATATAGTAAGAAAATTCCACATCTCCAGGATTTTTTGGAGTATTCTTCAGTATGTAACAACCATCTTTAGTCCCGATCAATTCATGTACATCTTCATATAGGCTACGTCCTGAAATATCCTCGTAAAGAAAATCAGACCCGGCAAAACTGGTTCTCTTATCCCCAGCAGCAATTCTTTTCACCATATCGAGGCTGGGCATATATAACCAGCGCGAGTCATCTTTTCCCGGCTGGGTAACTTTATGAACCAAAAAGACCATTTTACGAACATCCGCAGGAGCCTTAAAATAAGACATGTACATCTGTTTCCCGTCATCTCTATCAGCATCCTTACGCAGGATATTCAAGTCTCTAACCCTAGTGCGTCCTTGACTGTCTGTTATCTGTAAATGAATCTTCCCCTTACATGTTTCGCCCTGATATAGGGCCATATGGTTTGCACGTTTTACTATAGCCCCAACATCAGAAACTTCAGCCTTAGCCGGGGAAGCACCTATTAACATTGCAAACATAAATGCCGCAGCCAGTAATCTTATGTATTTCATTTTAAACCTCATTTATTTAATGTTTTGACGCATTTTCAAAGGGATTCCAAAGAAGCGAGCCTCTTTGGAATCCTGGACAATATTTCCTTTAATTAACGATGAACTTCTGCTGGAACAGTTGTTGCCTGTACTTTTTCCTCAGAAATAGACACCTTATCTCCAGCAAAAAACCATTCCGGAGCCAAAGTAATAATTGCCGGCATAGCTACCAGAGTCAGAACGCCGGAAAGCATCATGATGGAAGACAGCAAGATACTTGTTGTGCGGTAAGGAATAAGAGAAGAGATAAGCATAGGTAGAAAACCGATTGCAATAACCAGCACGTTGCGACTGATGGCCCTTGCCGGAGCCCCGTAGAGTTTAGGCAAGGTCTCACTCCAAGAGCCTGTTTCGGAATAAAGAGTCCTGCAACGCTCTACAAAGTGGATAGCAAAATCAACGGACATCCCTAAAGTTAAAACTCCGAGCACGGCAACAGGCATATCGTAATCCTTGCCGATAAGCCCGATAAATCCATAAATAATTGCAATTGTCATTGTCAGTGGGACCATGCATAGCGCACCCCATTTTAATGATTTGAACAGGAAAACAGTCATCATCAATATAATGACAAAGCTACCAAGAAATGAACGCAACATGCCTTCCACCATCTGGCTCTGCCACGCGACGTTGATATAAGTAAGACCTGCCCAGTTATGTGAAACAGCGCAAGGAGGAGGATTGCTTTCAAAATAACTATTTACAAAAGTTTCCACAGCTTCCATCACCTTGTTATCACCACTGGAGAGCTGGAAGACAATACAAGCTCCGGTGTAATCAGGGGTTACATAATGCCAGAGGTCATGAGGGCGGTGACTCTGCTGATACTGCATGTAACACTCACCTACTCCCTGAAGCTTTTCAGGAACACGATAACTGGCATCCTTACCGTCAGTCAGCTCCTGATTAATCTTGCTGACCAGATCAGTAGGGGCAACGCTTTTACCAACCAATCCTGCCGCTTCTATTTTCCTTTGTAACTTAGCAATATATTTTAGCATTTCAGGTCGCTTGAAAGGTTTTTGATGCTCTTTTTCAAGATTAAAAAAGCTAGCAAACTCGTCATACAAATAAAAATCTTCATCACTAGCCTTTTCACCTTTTTGACCAGCTAAACCTGCCGCACGTTCAAGAAAAGATTTTCCTTCAGAAGTTGAATCCGGCATGTGGTCCAATTCACTTACAAACAATGCAGCCAATCGGGGAGCATTTGGAAACTTCGCAGCAAGAGTGTCGGCAAAAAGCATGAACTTCTCAGCCAGCTTATGCTTCTCAGATTCGGAATAATGAACCTTCATTTCTTCACCTTCAAGGATAAGATATGCAGGATAAATTCCACCAAAATGTTTGGTCAGTGCAGTGTCAGCCATACGAATAGGGTGACTTGGAGCAAACCATTTAACAGGGTTATCGTTGATCTGAATCTTGCTGATTCCCCATGCAGATAACACCAACAAAATCATAACCAAGCCAAGCAGAGGCTTAGCGTAGCGATATGAAAACGCACCTGTTTTCTTCAAAAAAAGATCAAGAAAAGTTCTTTTTTCGTGCCCATGTATAGCGCCACCGAAGTTATCAAAAACCCGAGCAGGCAAGACCATTATATATGCAGGAACAAACATAATGGTTAAAAGCCAGGCGACCATGATGCCCAATCCCACAAACACACCGAAAACTTGAACCGGAGGAATTGGGGTGAGAGCGAGCGATAGAAATCCCGCAGCAGAAGTTAGCGAAGTGTAAAGCATAGGCATAAACAAAGTATTCAATGTCTCAAGAATAGTTTGTTTTCTACCTCGCTCCGGCGAGTACAAATCAAAAAATTCCGATAGAATATGTATTGAATCCACCACCGCAATGGACATTAGAAAAACCGGAATCATAGAGCTCATGATGTGGACCTTATATCCAAGGCCAATCATTGACCCCATAGTTATAACTACTGACAAAGTAGCAATTATCATAGGCAGAAAAGTCAGCGAGAGCTTTCTGAAAAAGAAATAGAGCAATAAGAAAATGGTTCCCATCGCAAGAGGAGATGCAAGGGTCATTTCCGTAAACATTTCAATACCGATAGCGTCCTGAGCCACAGGTAATCCGGTAATATAAAATTCGTCCCCGCCTCCTAATTCTTTGATTTTTCCCTGAAGAGCAGTGTAAACTTTGTAACTCTGATTCTTATCAGTCAACGGAAGATAGATGCAGATAGCCTTGCCATCTTCTGATGCCATGTGACCAGCAAGCATAGGATTTGCAAAAATCTTCTCACGCACAACATCGGCCTGAGCCTGAGTTCGAGGAGGCCGAGGCATGAGCCAGTCAAAAGAAATTGTCCCCGCCCCTTCCTGACTAATATGTTCAACCATAGATGGTGCAACCATATCTACTTCGATAACACCGTCTTTTTTTGACGGATTATCCGGATTAGCCCAGTTCAAAGTCTTTGCGAACTCAGTAAGTTCGTAGACTCGTCCCAGTGTCTCAGGGGTAAAAACACCGTTGGGAGACTCTTCGTTCATAATCCCGAGCACTACAATTTCAGACAAAGCAAACTTAGCCTTGGCCTCATTATGGAAAAGACGGGAAGGTTCATTAGCAGGAAGCATATGTTCCGGGTCTGTATCAATAACCACTTTAGGAAAAAATGCCCCTGTAAAAACCGTCAACATCAGAAGCATGATGATTGTTATCCAGCTTCGTTTTATGGCAAAAGCAATTATAGCCTGTTTTATTTTGCTCATTAATCTTTCCTCAGTTTTTAAATTTTAGTTAAGCAGCTTAACTATTGTCTCAAAAAAAATCATCCAGTAGGTCCGAACACCTTTTGGTACACATATACCCGTCTGATAGGATAGAACTACCCCTAGACATAAAATTTTTGCCCCAAAATCAAAATAGATAAAAACAAGCCTAAAGAAACTTCAATGCCCATAGCAGATGTAGTACAAATATCCTCCCTATGGCTTTGAGATCCACATTCTGCTCCCGAAGAACCTACTTTTTATCGAAAATAAAAATGCGCTCGTAATTGTTCGCGAGCGCATCTGCAATTAAAATCTGTAGTCAATGGATATACCAAATGTTCTTGGAGCACCGTCCTCGGCAACCCCAGCTGCAGTATTTTCCATCATTACGTATTGACGGTCCAAAATATTTTTAGACCAGAGATACACATCAAGATGTTTACCTTCGACCCCAACTTTAAGATTCACCAACTCATAGGGATTTTCTTTAACTGTATTTCCATCATCAAAAAAACGAGAACCAATTCCCAACAGATCAATACGGCTGAACACCCCCCACTCTCCGGCTAAATTCCGGCGGTAATCGGCGGCAAGAGTATAAGTATAATCTGGAACACCGAAAACACGGTTCCCCTTGTAATCAACTCCCGTAGATGGAGAATATTTATCAAACTCAGCTTGCATCCAAGTAAAAGATCCACTGAAATTAAGCCCCGGCATAACCATAAATTTTGATTCTACCTCTACGCCCAATCGATGAGAGCTTCCGGCATTGGCGGTATATGACTGCATGCTATCCGCCTGAAACAGGGAAAGCTGCTCATCATCAATTGAAGTGTAAAATCCACTGAGATTTAAATTTAGGCGGTTATCAAAAAGACTTGATTTAAGTCCGACCTCATAAAGCCAACTGTCTTCCTCGTCATAAGATTGGTGATCAGCTGGAGCCGAGGCATCGTTGAAGCCTCCACTTCGGGAAGCACGGGAGACTGTTCCGTAAAGAGTCCGGTCCTTGGTTACATGCCATGCAAGGGAAACTTTGGGCAACAATTTGGAAAAACTGTTTGAAGCATCACGATCCACCAGCAACTTTTCAGAACTTCCTGCGGGAGTCTGAAACTTTGAGGAACCCGCCCCTGCATATTCATATTCATAACGCAGTCCCATAGTTAAATCAAAATTTTTACCAAAAGTATAAGTACCTTGGCCGAATAAAGCTGAGCCAACATTCTTCTTGTCTGTTTTAAATCTAAGTTTCTCCCCGGGAGAAGATGAGGAAGTTCCATAAAGATTGGTTATGTCAGTATCCGACTCCAGAAGAAAAAAATATGCTCCGGCAAGCCACTTAACGACCTCCTCGTCCTCCAAAGAGGTAAATCTGAATTCCTGCGAAAAATCCTTATCCTGCTGCAAATAGTTTTTACGCATTTGATCCAGAGGACTGAAGTCAGAATCCAGTTTTTCATCACTGTCAAAAAACCTATATCCAGTAATGGAATATAGCTTCCCGTACTTAGTCTTGTATTCAGAATTAAGCGATAATCCCCAGCAATCGTTCTTCTGACTACCCTCATAATCATGGGAGTAATGGTATGGTTTGTCTGCGGACAATTTTCCGGCTTGCACCATGGCATTACGCTCAGTCCTACGCATGGCATAAGCACCGTCATCATGGTTTTGGATATCAAACGAAAAAGACATATCCAAATCTTCGGCAGGCAGATAGCGCAATTTCACACGCCCGGATTTGCCATCCTGATGACGGCCGTCATCACCGTCTGTGGATATATCATTTTCCATATAACCGTCTTTGAAAGCCCCCAATCCATATACGCCTAGAAAAAGTTTATCTTCAACAATTGGCCCGCTCCAACTGGCCCGAAACTCCTTGCTATGAAAATTACCCAGTTCCCCTCCAAAAGAACTCCTCACTTCATTTCCGGGCTGCTGAGTATAAACATTTATTACCCCGCCGATGGTGTTACGCCCGTACAAAGTTCCCTGCGCCCCCCTAAGAACTTCGATCTGCTCAACGTCAAACAGAGGAAAATTAAACATATACGGCTTGGAATAACTTACCCCGTCAACATAATAGCCAATCGAAGGTTCCCCGGTAGGAAGGCTCTTCACACCACGCAAAAACATAAAACCATGCCTGCGACTACCAAAGTCATTGAATTCAAGATTCGGCACATGGAAAGACAGATCATCTGTATTCTTGATGTCCATATCTTTGATAGCAATTTCATCCAAAGCTACCACGCTGACAGGAACTTCCTGAACTTTTTCAGTCCTTTTCTGGGATTTTACCGTCACAAGAGGCAAATAATGTGCTGCTTCTGTAGAATTATGAGCAAAAGCGTTTGCCCCCAAAAAGGTGACAAAAATTAATAAAAAATTCAAAATTCGACAAAGAACAATAATTTTATGCATCTCGACTCCATGTAATTATTTTACCAATCTTTATGTTATGATAAATGACGACTGCCAAAGTTACTGACCACCATAATCATTTTACAAGAAGGCAAAATATGAAGTCTAAGAAATATTTTCTACCCATTAACATTCAATATTTAACCGATATTCAAATACACAATACAAAAATACAATAAAAATAAAAAAGCGCATTACGCTAAATACGTAATACGCCTCTTACAATATAATAATATTCAGAAGTTATTCTACAAATTCAAATTTTAAAATTTCTACAATTAAAACCAGCTACTTTCCTTTCTCGTACTGAATTTAAAAACTGCTTAGGAAGTACGCCATATCTTTTTTTATATGCAGAACTAAAATGACTTAGATTAGTATAGCCAAGAGCCCATCCGACTTCACTTACATTCATCTCGCCGCTTTCAAAATACATTCTTGCTTTCCGAAGTTTGTATTCCTTTAAAAAACCAAATACGGAAACTCCAAATAATTCCTGAAAACCTGACTGAATTTTGCTGATACTCATCATGTGAGTTTTTGACAATTCAGCCATACTCGGCGGTGCGTCAAACTTATCCTTAAGATACTCCTGAACAGCCTTAAGCTGCTCAACTTCCTTCGGGGTCAAAACAGTATTATTCACACCGGACTTAGATTCCAGTTTCATAACCTGAAGCCCTATAAGTTCAAGAGCTTTTCCTTCCAGATACATTCTGCTGCAATGCCCGCCAGCGAGTCCATAAAACAATTCATTCGCTGCAACCTGGACTACAGGGTCCATGGTGTGGTGCAAAAAGAAATTATGCTCACCCTGATTTTCCAACAAAACCCTTAAATCATCATGCACTGCATGAATATCTTCAGCCAACAATTCGTGAAGTAGTTCAGGAACAATGTGAAGATGTATGCTTCTCACCTTGCCTTGTGTCACAGGCTTAGCCATACCAGCCATTTCCCGAAAAAATCCCAGTCCTCCATATCCCGCAAAGTTTTCAATTCTACGAGGGCCTATAGGAGTTTCACAGAGATTATTTACAATTGCGCCTTCAAGGAAAAATCCGAAATCAAGAAAAATATTCTTTTTTTGGTAACTGAATGAAAAATCGCTAGAAAGAGTACCCTCAAATGCGCTTACCCGAAGCCCTGGCCTGAGCTCTATCTCGCGCCATATAGGCTCTGACTCAAAACTTAAATTAAGCCATGAAATAGGGTCAAATACCCTGACAGCACTATTCGCAGAGGCTTCACGCATGCTCCATGCATTCTTATTCGAAGTGGAGAAAAGACTTCCATTCATTTACATTGCTCTTTATTCATAGACAATTTTGTTGATTATGATTTTCAATATCTAGATATGACATAACATGTCAAGAAGGTAAGTTTGAAATATGTTCAAATTAATTTTGCACAGACTCATTCTCCGCAACCTAGCAAGAAACAATTCCTCATTTTAAATATGACATTACGTTTAAATTTTCTTCGTAAGATCGCCGTTTGTGGTGGGAATTTGCTTCGCTGTATATGCTAAAAAATAGAGAATAGGTGTCCGCAGTTTATCCGCTCGTACTTTTACGAAGTCATACTCTTTTATTAATCATACAAAAGCCTCACAACGTGATAACACACTGTGAGGCTATGATTTTTATGGAGCCAACGATCAGAGTTGAACTGACGACCTACTGATTACGAATTGGCTGGCGAAGGATCTGTTTTTGAGATGGGAATGCCTGTCTTTGCTTGGTTCATGCGGGATAATCTAAATTCAGGAGATTTAAAAAACTGCCGAAAACTAGCTAAAACTACCGAGTTTTGTACGCACTTTTGCGTACACTTTGCGTACAGTTTGCGGACAGTTTGCGGACAGTTTTTATTGCCCGGTTTAATCATATGCTAGTTGAGTTTTCTACTAAAAAATTAATACCTTCGTTTACAGCCCACACAGAATAATTTATGAAATTATATTCATATTAGAGTTATTAATCTTTTGATATGAAATAAAAAGCGATAGAGATTATAACTCAGTGGATATTCTCTAAAAACCTAAAGGTATAATTTAATGAATGATCTTAATATTGCAGTTATAGGCGCTGGGTACTTGGGTAAAAATCTGATCTGCAACTACGACCGCGTAGGGGCACTCAAAGCCATTTGCGACACAGACTTAGACACACTATCCAAATTTAAAGAACAATATCCTGCAGTAGAAATGGTTCTAGACCATGCAACTGTCTTAAGCGATCAAGATATTAACGGCATTGTAATTGCGACCCCAGCTGAAACACACTTCACGCTTGCCAAAGAAGCTTTGCTTGCGGGCAAACACGTTTACGTGGAAAAGCCCCTCGTTTTAAATGAAGGTGAAACTGAAGAACTGATTAAACTCGCGAAAGACAAAAAACTTATCCTGATGGTCGGCCACCTTCTTCAATTTCATCCAGTTTTTATCAAGCTGAGCGAACTAGCCAACTCCGGTGAGCTTGGATGTATAAACTATATTTATTCCAACCGATTGAACTTAAGAAAAATCAGGCGCGAAAAAAACTTTCTATGGTCTTTCGCTCCCCATGACATATCTATGATTCTATCCCTGCTCGGCGAAGAACCGGAAAAAGTCATCGCAACTGGCGGCAACTTTCTGCATAAAAATATCGCAGATGTAACCACAACTCACCTTGAATTTCCTTCTGGTGCAAAAGCTCACATCTTTGTTTCATGGCTTCATCCATATAAAGAACAAAAACTGGTTGTTGTTGGTGATAACAAAATGGCTGTTTTCGATGATACCCTTCCATGGGAAGACAAACTTATGCTTTACCCACACAAAGTAGAATGGGAAAATAGCAATCCTATTCCATCAAAAGCTGAAGCCGAAAAAGTTGTAGTTCTACAAGACGAACCACTATTTCTTGAGTGCAAACATTTTCTAGACTGCATGGAATCAGGAGAAACTCCCCGGACTGACGCAGAAGAGGGGTTGCGAGTTCTTAAGGTTCTCAATGCTAGTCAAAAATCGCTTAATGAAAAAAGCAGAGAAGTTCTTATTAATACTGATTCAAAAGCTAATCCTGCATATGTACACGAAACAGCAGTCCTAGACAGCAATGTAAAAATTGGAGAGGGCACAAAAATATGGCTATTTTCACATATTCTTGGAGGAACAACCATTGGAAAAGACTGTAACTTGGGGCAAAATGTTTTTGTTGGCTCATCCGTAACAATAGGGAATAGATGCAAGATTCAGAACAACGTATCGGTTTACAAAGGTGTAACCCTTGAGGATGACGTTTTCTGCGGTCCCTCTATGGTTTTTACAAATGTATTCAATCCTCGTGCCCATGTTGCTCGTATGAATGAACTACGTGAAACTATAGTAAAAAAAGGTGCAACTCTAGGGGCAAACTGCACAATTGTTTGCGGAAACATAATTGGGAAATATGCTCTTATTGGGGCAGGTGCAGTGGTTACCAAGAATGTGCCCGACTTTGCACTTATGGTTGGCAACCCAGCCCGCAGAACCGGATGGATGTGCAAATGTGGAGAGATTTTACCCAACTCTCTAGAATGTATTCGCTGTAATTCCAAATACAAAGAAAAAGACGAAAACACCTTAACTCTTTGCGAATAAGGAATTTAATAGCAGTCACACGCTGAACACGACGAACTGTCGTCAAAGTTCTCATCGATTAGTATCCCACCCAGCACTAGATGCCATTTAATTAATAGAAACCAGCATCCGATTATAATCCCAAACAATTATCGTCTTTGTAAAAAATAGAGGTACAACTACCCACATTCAATACCATGGAAGCAAGGCCAGTAAGACGCAACTCTTTAAATCCAGCCTCCACAAGGAACTCTCGTCCTGGCATATATTCCAAACGGTCGGTGTTATCGAAGACGACTACTCCGGAAGGAGACAATGAATCTAGGCAATTGTATGCGCAGTTGACCCTGTCTCTGCCGTCGATCACGATAATGTCGAACTTAATGTTTTTAATCATCGCTACGGTTTTACTGTAGTCGCCACCAGTCTCAAGCTCTCGTCGTACGGGCCTGACGTTGTCTGGAAACTGCTCCTTCATAGTCTTGAACCATTGTTCATTGTGCTCCACCACGACTACACGCCGAGCGCGTTTAGCCCACCAGAGAGTACTGCTGCCGCAACCGTATTCAAAAACATTAATTCCGTAGGGCGACCGTTCTTCCAACAAGTTTACTGCAGGGTATGACAACCATGGCAATGGAGCTCCGTTATCGTCTACAATAGCCTGACGATGATAGCTGGAAAACCACCCCATCTTCTTGAGATAACTATTGGATAAAATCTCATTAAACATTGAGTTTGGGGTGTATGATTTTGGTTCATTGGGCGCGATGACTTCAAAAGGTTTGGGTCGAACCGAAGGCTTATTTAAATTTTTATCAACAATGTCCATAAACCGTTCGGTATTGCGCTTCATGTTGTACTCAGTAAGGCAACGATTCTGACCTGCGGACGCAATATTCTCCCGCTCTTCAGGATTAGCGATGAAGTGCCTGATTTTATCTACCAAATCCTGTGGATTTTTGTAGGATATTATTTCCTTCCCCCAATCAAACCAGCGCGACACTCCTTCCAGGGCCAATACAAGCGCCCCACAGCCCGTGGCTTCAAACAGACGCATGCTGCAATTTTCGTCCTCGCTTATGTCCTTGATGGGATAACCATGCCGATCGGACAGGTAAACCGGAGTTCGAGAATCGATAACCATACGCCCGCGGCGCAGACAACGCATAGCGTCCAGGCCAAAAACTGGTTGTTTGAGGTAAGGCACCATAGACGGGGTCAGATGGCTGAAATCTCCCGAGAGGTGTAGTGCTAGAGAAAAACCATATTGCTTAGCCGCTCTGGCGACAGAATCCAGCATTGCTATACGGCGTGTTCCGGTAAGGGAGCCTACGAAAACCAAATCGGTATCTTGAGGAATGGAAACAAGCTCCTTGACGAGATGCAAAGGAAACCCTGGAGAAAACATCTCAGCAGACCTAGCTCCGAGCTTGGGAGCAAAATCCATTATGCTAGGCAGACCTGTGAGGATCACGTCAAAAGCCGACCAGTCCCAGTTGTTCTGCAACGTTGCGCAACGCCAGCTGACCACGAGGCCTGGCTGATGAGTCAGCCGGTCACGCAACGCACTATTAAAAGTGTATGGGCTGAAAACATAAAGCACATCGGGTTTAAATTCGTCAATACGCATACGCAGGAGATCCGCTTCCCAGCCGGGCTTCAGATCTGTGGACAGTCCTTGTTCTTTGAGCCATGCACGTTGCAAGGGTTCTGCATTCGAAAAAGTAAGTTCCTGAACGCACCCCAGTTCTTTTGTATATGGAGCGATGATATGGGGTGCGAAAAAACCGTAATTGGCAAAAGCCTCGTTTTGAGTATGATAGTCCATGGAGACTATATTAGGGTTCTGCGCATAGAAATGGTTGATGAAGTTGGGGTAGGTTGAAATAACCTGCATTACGCGCAACGGCTTAGAAATTACTGTGGTCATGGTTGTTGTCCTACGTTATTTATTTATAGGTATAAAAACCTATCTCTTCGCGCCAGTCAATTTAACCGCCTGTAAAATTAGAGCCACAGGCTCTTCCCATCTTGAGAAAAAGATACAAAACCATTGCGTTCGTTGTTGCTACATTATCTACGATGGCGACATCACGTTTGATGAGAAATATTGCACGAGGCTCATTATCATTCTGAAGATTATTTTTTTCATGTCGGAGCATATATTTAACACGGTGAAATGTAAATTCAACATTGAAACAATGAGAATATCCCTGTCGCAGCAGAAATCGTGCTCTACGGACTTGCTGACCTGTGACTTAGAATATATAGATGGTTTATTAAAGGGAAAAGAACTATTCGTATTATTGGGATAAGTTGAAAAGCAAACTCGCAAGTTTGCTCGTATCCCTCTTCGAGAACTTGGATAGGAAGAAGTTCAGATAGCAAGCAATACTGGGGAATTATGATTTTGGCTTGCTTGATATAATTTATTCGGATTATTACTTCAGATGTAAACTGTTTTTATTTCGCCTGAATTGACAAATAGGCAAGGAGTTTATCGTGCAGAATTTTGCTTTAATGGGATGTGGACGCATTGCGCAACGTTACGCTCAAATTCTCGCAGAAAATCAGGTGCAAGGAGCCAACATTGTTGCCGTATGTGATACCAAGAGAGAACGCGCCAAAAAACTTGGCGAAAAATATAATTTACCATGGTATACCGACGCTCATAAAATGATGTCTGAAATGAAAGATGAAGTTAATATCATTGCCATTCTGACAGAGAGCGGGTTGCATGCCAAACATACGATTGAAATGGCTCAATACGGTAAACACATTGTTGTTGAAAAACCAATGGCTCTTAAGCTTGAAGATGCGGATTCCATGATATATATCTGTGATCAGGCCAAAATAAAATTATTCGTTGTAAAACAGAATCGTCTAAACTACCCGGTGATCAAGATGCGCGAAGCTTTTGACGCTAATCGTTTCGGAAAAATCGTCATGGGAACGGTTAGAGTTCGATGGTGCAGACCTCAAGCCTACTATGATCAGGATGCATGGAGGGGCACGTGGGGCATGGACGGAGGCGTTTTCGCCAACCAGGCAAGCCATCATGTCGACCTATTAGAATGGATGCTCGGCGACCCTGTTTCGGTTTATGCCAAAAGTCGCACCGCACTTGTAGACATTGAAGTAGAAGACACCGGAGTGGCAATCATAACCTTTGCAAGTGGTGCTATTGGGATTATTGAGGCGACAAATGCGACCCGCCCAAAAGATCTTGAGGGATCGATTTCAATCCTAGGGGAAAAAGGCTCTGTTGAGATAGGCGGTTTTGCAGTTAACGAGATGAAAGTTTGGAATTTTGAAACACCAGTAGAGGGAGATGAAGAAGCCCTTACCCTCTACAAGACAAATCCTCCCGATGTATATGGATTCGGACATCTTTCCTACCTTGAACACGTTGTAAATTGTATAGAACAGGGGAGTCCTTCTCTCGTCGATGGTCTTGAAGGACGGAAGTCTTTGGAACTAATCAATGCTATTTACGAATCCATTGAAACAGGCCGGGAAGTCACGCTCCGTTTTCAACCAAAACGCTGCAGACTGGGGGGATGTTAATGGCTATCCCTTTTGCAGATTTGAAAAAACAGTATTGCAACTTGCAGCAGAAAATTGATACGGCTATGAAGCAGGTAATAGAGAAAGGTGCTTTTATCAATGGCCCATTTGCACATGCATTTGAAGAAGAATTTGCCCTATTTTGCTCAGCTAAATTCTGTATAGGGGTGGGCAATGGGACAGATGCTCTTTTCGTCGCGTTGAAAGGATTAGGGATCGGAGCTGGAGATGAAGTCCTTGTTCCGGCAATGACTTTCATCGCCACAGGAGAAGCTGTGACCATGACCGGGGCAAAACCGATTTTTGTTGATGTTGATCCGACAACAGGAACTATGAGTGTAGAAGACCTGCTGAAAAAGATTTGTCCGGCCTCCAAGGCCGTAATCCCTGTACATCTTTATGGTCACCCTGCAGATATGAACGCCATTGATTCAATTGCCCGTAAAAAGGGTCTGTATGTGGTTCAGGACGCAGCTCAGGCTCACGGTGCAACTATTGACGGGCGTCCACTTTCAAAATTCGGGGATTGTGTCTGCTACAGTTTTTATCCCGGGAAAAATCTAGGAGCTTACGGAGATGCCGGGGCAGTTGTAACCGACAATGCAGATTTGGCCGAATACATTCGTAAGTTCGCCAATCATGGACGTAAAGATAAATACGATCATCAGTTCGAAGGGGTGAATTCCCGTCTGGACGGCCTGCAAGCGGCTGTCCTTTCCGTTAAACTCAAATACCTGAATCACTGGACAGCGCAACGTCGCGCTGTTGCCGCAATATATGAACGTGAATTAAGTGGACTCGAAGGACTTATCCTGCCCGAATGCCATAGCTGGGCAGGGCATGTATACCATCTGTACGTGGTGCGCTACGCTAACCGTTCCCCTTTACGAGAGTTCCTTTCTGACAACGGAATTGCAACAGGGATCCATTACCCTGTGGCTCTCCCGTTTATGGACGCATACGCTCATTACCATCATGTTCACGCTGATTTTCCTGTTGCTTACGCAATGCAGGAATCAATTTTATCCCTGCCCATATATGCGGAAATGACTAAAGATCAGACCATGCAGGTATGCAAATCAGTAAGTGTTTTTTGTGAAAATCGGGATTATAGGGACTAAAACAATTTATTATCTTAAACGGTAAGACTTTCCAGAACGTTTTATTCATGATCTCTAAACAACAAAACCTATTCCTGTTTAAAAGACTATAAACAGGCTAAGCCATAATATAGCTGTAAGCATACTCTAACTAAGATGGAAGACCTAAAATGACAGAGAAAGCAACTCAACTTTCATATATATTGATTAGTCCCCCCGGAATATATCTTCCTGAGCCCTTCATACGAGATTTACTAAACAAAATTGAAAATAATCGTTTGACAATTGCAGCAGCAGCGCTTCCAGACCGATCTATTTTAATGTTAGAAAGAATTTGTAAGGAAACAAACCGCCTAGATCTTTTTATCTTCGAAAAACAAGAGGACTCAACTAAAGCTCTTGAAAAAGCCTTGCAGAAAGAAGTCACTCGGCACCCTACAGGACTAACCGTTATTATTGATGGGAGAATTGAACTTTCAGAACAGACCACCCAGACGATCATCACCGAATTTGAAGATAACCCAGAGTGTGTATTTGCAGTTGTCAACCAAGACTCCACAGAAAGGCCATCCCCCTGCTCATTTGTTTTAGATATGCTACAAAACCCATTTTACCCGCTTATTACTATTTTGCGAAATGATCTGTTTCAATCACAAACAACCGTTTTCAATGAAGATTTACATTTTTTTGCCCTGCCAGAATTATTACTTAGACTCTCTTCACACACACCAATAAAAATTCTGCCGCCAACGTGCTTACAAAAAATTCCAGCCGGTTCCAGAAGAACTAAAAAAGAAAATGAACAACGGATTATGGACGAAGAAAATAACGTCCTTGAAAAATATCAAAAGTTGTTTTTTGAACGAAAATTCAACCAGCTATCTACCAAAGAGTTGGCTAAAACTTACCAATTCCATATCAAGCAGGTTATGGAACTTTTTAAAAAGATCCAAGAAGGGATTCTGGAATCAGTTGAAGATTATGACCGCCATATCTTCCGATACTGCCTACTCGCCCTGTTCTCGGGGGAAACAGAAAATGCACGCCAGATGATGGAAACAAGCTTCAGCGTTGTGAGTGAACGTCCTGCGCTGATGAGGCTGTACAAACAAATAGTCCTAAATTTTCCAGTACAAGATCAACCTGTTTCCGGACCTGAAAAAGTAAGCGTTGTAATTCCGCTCTTTAATCAGGGACATTACCTTGAAGAAGCGGTGACTTCAGTTGTCCGGCAGACATGGACAAACTGGGAAATCATTATCATCAATGACGGGTCAACTGATAATTCTTATGATACCGCCAAGGAACTCCTCGAAAAACTGAATGACAGCCGTATTAAACTGATCACACAGAAAAATAGAGGCAAAGGCGGAACCCGCAACAGAGGCATAAAAGAGAGTAATGGCGAATTTGTGGTTACCCTTGATTCAGATGACATGATTACTCCAGACTATCTTGCTGTAAGCGTAAACCTCATGAGAACGAATCCGAGAGTCGCCTGGATTACACCTAAAACCCTTGTTTTCGGAAAAGACAACCACGTTGCATGGGGTGATGACTATAACTTCGTAAGATCAATTATGATATCTCCATCACCCAGCTCTTCTTTGCTTCGCCGTTGTGCACTGGAACAGCTAGGACTATACCGTGAAGACCTCACCAACAGGGAGGATGCTGAAATATGGATAAGTCTAGTTGAGAACGGCTGGACTTCCGTAACTACGGACATACCTCTTTTTATGTATCGGCACGCCTGCCGTCGCCCAGGACTAAGTGATATCTCAAATATTTCCAGCAAAGAAGAGATTACATCTCTTCACCCTTGGTGGTTCCGCCTAGATCTGAATCGCGAGATACGAGAAAAAGCCTTCACAATCTTCCCTGTTTACCGTTTTCCTGACTGGTTTTTAAACTGGGATAATATTAACAAAATAGCTCCTCTGTTTAATAATCAGGAAAAATTTCTTGCAGCCATGCAGGAAATTAAGGAATCATATCCGCCAATAAGCAAACCATGCAGGTGGAACAGTGACAACGACGACTGTTACCTTGACATACGCGAAGCTCTTTACGGGGTAAGATCACAAAAACAAAGTGAAAACTGACATACCACCTTAATTTTCTATTATTACCGACTTCGAAAGAGGACTTGCCGCATGGTGTAACAATCTGATAGATTTAGTACTTAATCATAAACATTCGCGTAACATAAGAATTTACAGGAGATGAAATGTGGCCCTTTCCTATTTAAAAGATAAAATCATACTTGTTACAGGGGCATGCGGAACTATCGGTTCAGAACTTATAAACCAGCTGCTAAATGTATATGAAGTCGGAGAACTTGTCGGCTTGGACAACAACGAGTCTGAGCTTTTTTTCATGGAACAACGCTACAAAAACTATCCAAATGCAAATTTCTTTCTTACAGATGTCAGAGACAAGGACGAACTGAGCAGAAAATGCCTTGGAATAGATATATTGTTTCATGCGGCAGCATATAAACATGTTGTTCTTTGTGAAAAATCCCCTTTCGAGGCTGTTCAAACTAATATTTTAGGGGTCAAAAATATAATCGATGCTGCAAGTGAATGCAAAGTTGAAAAAGTAATTTTTACCAGTTCAGACAAGGCGGTCAACCCTACAAATGTTATGGGAACCTCTAAACTGATGGGCGAAAGACTTATCACAGCGGCAAATAGCTCAACACGAAAAGGTCCGGTATTTGCGTCAACCCGCTTTGGGAATGTTTTGGGTTCAAGAGGTTCTGTTATCCCCATCTTCCGGGAGCAGATTAAAGAAGGCAAAACAGTCACGTTGACCGACTCAGAGATGACTCGCTTCATTATGAGCATAAGTCAGGCTACCAGTCAGGTTATTGATTCGGTTCAATATGCAAAAGGCGGAGAAGTCTTTGTCACAAAAATGCCGATTATCCGCATCTACGATCTTGCAAAAGTAATGATAGAGGAACTTGCTCCGAAGTATGGGCATAATCCTGAAAACATAGAAATCGACATTGTTGGATCAAAACCCGGCGAAAAACTTTATGAAGAACTTATGAATTCTGAAGAAACGCGTCGTACCGTTGAACTTGAAAATTATTTTGCGATTCTTCCCGCTTTCAGAGATCTTTATAAAAACATTTCCTACGAATACCCCGGCACTATTTCCACAACTATTGATCGGCCATACAATTCGGCCAACGAAACTGCTTTAACTCCCACAGAATTAAAACATTTTCTATTGAACTACGGTCTCCTGGAAGAACCTAAGGAAACCACAATCCACCCATATTCCAAAGACTAACCTGAAAAGGAAACATAGCATGAACGCATTAATCCTCGGAGGAGACGGATACCTAGGCTGGCCGACCGCAATGTATCTGTCTAAACGCGGAAATCAGGTAACCGTTGTTGATAACTATATGCGCCGCAACGCCTGCACAGAACTCGATGTAGGTATGTTGTATTCTCTCCCGACCTTACAGGAGCGAGCAAAAATATGGTATAAAAAAACGGGCTTTGAAATCAAAGTCGTTATCGGAGATCTGACTTGTCCGGAAATTATGCGATCACTATTCAACGGAACAGTAGAATACCAATGGGCCGAAAATTATTCTTACAGCGAGAATCCTGACACTGTTTTCCATTATGCGGAGCAACCTTCAGCACCGTATTCTCTGCTGAACTACAAATATGCCAACAAAACTCTTTCCAACAATCTTCTGGTTACAAACAACTTGATGTTTGCACTTCGCGATTTAAGTCCAGAAACTCATGTTGTTCATATAGGAACGATGGGAGAATACGGCACGCCAAACATTGATATAGAAGAAGGCTGGCTTGATGTAGAACACAAAGGACGCAAAGATAAATTTCTTTTCCCACGACAAGCTTCTTCGCTCTACCATACGACCAAAATCATGGACACAGACTTGATGTGGTTCTGCGTACGTATGTGGGGCTTAAAAGTTACTGATTTAATGCAGGGTCCTGTTTACGGGCTTGAAACTGAAGAGTCAGCCCTTGACGAACGTCTAGGCACGATCTTTAATTATGATGAAATTTTCGGTACTGTAATAAACAGATTTATTGTTCAGGCTGTGACCGGATATCCCTTAACAGTTTACGGAAAAGGCGGACAGACTAGAGGTTATTTAAACATCAACGACACCTTACAATGCGTTGAGAAAGCAGCTCTTTCTCCTGCTAAATCTGGAGAGTTAAGAATTTTTAATCAGATTATGGAGCTGTTTTCTGTTAATGAAATTGCTGCATTAGTTCAAAAAGTAGGGATAAGCCTTGGTTATGATGTAAAAATACAACAGCTGGAAAACCCAAGGAAAGAAGCAGAAGACCACTACTATAACCCGATCTATCAGGGACTGCTTGAGGTCGGAGTTACTCCTCATTATCTAACTGAAGAAGTGATGGCTTCAATGTTTAAACTGGTCGCCAAATTTGAAAAGAACATCCGCAAGGATGTAATATTTAAAGGCATCAAATGGTAATATAAATTTAATTTTTTCCAGCCGTAACAAACCTTAACGAGATTAGATCACCAAAAGTTGAACTATTAACTACGCCTTACCCACTTATCGTTTTCCTGACTGTTTTTTAAACTGGGACAATTTAAATAAAATTGTCCCAGTTTAATGACATAGAAAATTTATTGCAGCCATGGAAGAACTGAAAGCATTATACCCTCCCATAACAAAGCCCAGCAGATGAAATAGTGACGAGGAGGATTGTTACCTTGATAAACGTGAAAGTTTTTTTGCGGTAGGGACACAAAAAAAAGACAGCTGAATTGATTGGTCGGTCTATTTTTCAGATGAATTTACGAAAGAATTAAATGAAACAGCAATACCCATATCCGTTAAGGATCTGCCCATTTCTACTCTTTTGGCATCCTTAATATACCATTTAAGCTGCTCTTCTCTATTGGAAATACCTTTATCCCCCATAGAAATCTTAGATGTATCGGCATGCTTGGTGTATGCTAAATTGTATTTGCTCACCGGGTCATCAAAGTGTTCTACATTTAGTAAAGGATATAGATAACCGTTACAGTACCCGCTTCGTGCTATTTCCTGTTGATACTCAGTCCATCCGAAAGTCTTCCGTGTCGGGTGTACATCCAAATAACCGTGTTTTTCCTGAACACTTTTGCGAAACAAGTAACAACAACCGCCAATAAACGCATCGGGAATCAAAGAAACCCCCTCGAGAGATACCACTCGACGTTCAAGCTCTTTTACGTCTACGTACGCCATATCGAAATGAAACCCTCCAACGACACCGAGCTTATCAGATTTTTGATGTGCTTCAAGTAATCTGCTCAGCCAGTTTTTAGGAACTAAGGTGTCATTGTCGACCTTTCCTACGAATTCTCCCTTCGCCGTCCTCCAAAAAACATTAGTGGGCATGGAAATACCAATGTTTTTTGAATTAAATAGTACTTTTCGTATCGTATTTTTGTATTTTTCCTGCATCTCTTGCAAGTATTCTACAGTTCCGTCAGTCGAGCCATTATCCATAATAGTTAAGGAAAAATCTGTGCCAGCATTCTCTATAAGTGCGGGAAGAGTTATTTTTGTATATGCAATCCTATTGAATGTTAAATAAAGGATATCTATCATGTAAACCTCGTTGTTTTATCTAACCTTCTTAGGCGTAGTATACTTCATAAAATATTGGACATAGAGAATTTAGATACAGGAAGATTAGTCTCTTATCTGCTTGTAAAATGTACGATGTCTAAGGTCATATTCTCTTTGTTCTTCTTGTGTGCTTCGACATTTCTCCAGTGTCACGATCATGCCATCGATGGCTCTTGGCGTATGCAAAAGGTTTTCTAAGTCTTTTTGTTGCTGATACATCCTTTTACCGAAATCACTCGGAGAGTAGGAAAGATCCTTCACAAAGAAACGGTAATCCCGCCAGCCGCAATACCAAGACCAGTCCGTATAATACCTGAAACTCATTTCATTGAAAGCCCGGACATGTGTAGGATCCTGCCATGCCCCGTAAGATAAATCGTAAGGCACCTGTACTGTCAGTTTTCCACCGACGCTCAATAATTTTAAAAAATTTGTCATAGTACAAATGACATCAGGAACATGTTCCAAAACATCATTGGCAATGATCTCTTCAAAATAACCTTCTGGTAAAGATATATTTCCAAAACGGCGCGTTTTATGGATCTCTTCCGGATTTATGAGGGTAGACAGATCCATTAAAATATCAGGGGCCCACTCAGAATTGATGTCAATATTCAGGTATTCATCTTTGAAATCTTTTCCTGAACCGGCATTGAGACGCGCAGGAAAGCTGCTCACATCAGATGGTCTGGGGACAGCTTTCCGGGCAACTCCGGTAAGAACATCTTCATAACGACATTTTGTAAAACATGAATAGCCAAGTTTTCCCTGTTCAGCTATTTCTTCAGTATTCCCAAGTGTTTTTATGATGGAGTCCACTAATTTATGGTATGGGGTAAAGATGCAGGACTCTTCAAACTCAGGCGGAACAAAGGTGTCTTCATTACGCTCACTTACAACCGTTTTTTTGTTTGCTAAAAGAAAACCAGTACGCACTTCTTCAAAAATTCCAGGAGTATAATAGTGCATATTCAGAATTAATCTAGATCTAGCAATGTAAAAATTGCGCTCATGTCCGAATACTTTTTCAATGGCTATAGCGTTAACTCCGCGCTCACGAAGTGCCGTAATGATGCTCTGTCGGCGGGAGCTCATACAACCATAAAAAAGAACATCAATATCTTTTGGGTAATTTTCATCCAGACATGTCATTTTAGGAGTGTATCTCAGTGGCACATGGTGAACATCTGTTACCTTAAAATTTCTTTTCAGGAGATCAATGTTTCGTTCACTGTAATCCCACACTGTTAGTTTGCAAAGGGACTCAATAAAATGCGGGCGTAATGCCTTGCTTCCTTTAACAATTTGTTCAAAATTATAAATTATTGAGTTTTCGGGGATGGTGTGTAGCGGAAAATCCGGAATATTATGCAGTCCAAAAAGAATATTAACTGCATTTGTAGAAAGTTTATTCTTTAAAATCTCAACTGAGTATCCAAGAGTAGAAAGAGTGTCTCGTAATGGGTAAATAATATCTTCAAGACATCTCCAGTAGGGGGAATCGGGGCGAGAGAGAACGACGATGCTAAAATCCATATTGAGCCTTTGCTAAGGAGAGTTTTTTACGGTAAAAAGTGTGCTTAATTATTATCATGAATATTTTTTAGCAAACATACAAAAGGCTGTCGAGGGTTGCTTTTCCTTAAACCGAAGGATGTAAAATATAGCCCACAAAAAACATATTAACGCACAGATGGATGATTGCCTAAAAAGCTTCGAGACAGAAAAGAACCAACTATTTTTCTGGCATTTTTTATATCTTTGACCATATATGGGGTCTCCTCAACAATAAACTCTTCCACCATATTTTCTCTAAGAGAGCTGAGTAAATCTCTCCCTGTTGCCGCATAAATAAAATATCCTTTATTAATATATTCTAAATAAAGTTCTCTAGATGAGGCATGAGTCACGATTGAATTAATGCCGAAAGCTAAAGCCTCGTAGCATACACTAGAAAAATAAGTAACGTGTTGGTCAACTCTTTTTAGCAGGGTATAAAGACTTGCCCTGTTAGAAATATCCAAGTCATAATTGGAAATTCTATTTACCTTTAATTCAGAAACTAACTCCGCTTTCCTATGACTATGCGCAGGAGGCAGTCTCAACAACCAACACCAGTCTTGAGGAGCATTACGCATAGCGAAAACAATGGAGTCTGAAAGCAGATCGCTAAAACCCTGCAGGGTAACAAGTACTGTTTTTCTACCGGAAAAAGCCTTTTCGAAATCACGAACAACATCCGTGTCGTAAGCGTCCAAGACGCCTGCACCTTATACAGATTAATTAAATCTGCTATATTGCTTTGTCTTTTTGCATTTCCCATGGAAGCAAAGCTTCAAGATTATGTGCAGAATCTATGAAGGGAAGCTTTTCAAATATATAGATCTAATATTCGTAGGGATTGAGACCATTTGCTTTTGCGGTTTCGATCAGGCTGTATATTGTCGCACTAGATTTTGCTCCTCGAGGATAACCGGAGAACAGCCAGTTTTTGCGATCGGTGGCGAATGGGTGGATTGCATTTTCAGCAACATTATTATCGGGCGTGAGATATGGATTCTTAAGGCAGGCTTCAACACGGGACCATTGCTTCAGACCGTAGGCTATGGCTTGTCCTAAGAGATATTTTAGAGGAACATTGCCTGCTGATTTTTTAAAATATCTGCAATTTTATCAAAAAGTGGTCTTACCTTTTCTTCTGGTAAGGCAAGGATTTAATCAGGTGCAATTTCTGTTTTTTGCCTGTCCTTCAATTTGATAAATCTTGCTGATCAAATTCAATACACTAGTAGCAGTTCCCTTTTTCTTCTTTGAGCCAGCTTTGACGATATCATGAATTTTATGCGGACATGCACCAGACAGCCGACACTAGTTATTGCATCATATTTTTCAAGCTCATTATATCCTGCATATCCAGCGGATTGCAAGAAACCATAAAAGTCTCCCACAATCTTTTCAGCGACAGTTCCGGACCGACTCGGTGAACACCTGAAAATAACCACGGGCTTTCTCTCAGTTCCGCCTTTGGCCATCCACCTATAAGATTTGGTCGTATTTTTACGGACCGGTTCCTTTAAAACCTGCGGCGGCGTTTCATCTATATTAATGATATTTCCGACACGCAATTTTTTATAAAAAAGCTCCAGGAGCGGCTCGCACTTTTGTGCAGTTTGAATTGCCCAACTCAACATCGTTGATCGTAAAATATCAATCCCCAGCCTCTCAAACATCTTGTTTTGTCGATAAAAAGGTAGTTCGTCGCAAATTTATTAATGAAAATATATGCGAGAAGCCCCGGGGTGACGATTCCTTGCTTAATTAATTGCGGAGCTCATCGAGGCTATTTTAACTGTCGGCCCATCACCCTCTAAGCCTTCGCAACTACGACAGGCGTATTTGTGGCAGATATGTAGTTTCACTGTGATTTTCTGAGGTATTATATCAAGTTTTTCACTGATGACTTCGCCTATTCTGGTCAATCGGCAGCTTCAGACCATTTAAGATCCTTGGGGTCATTAGATAAATCAGCAGTTTTCATAATGCTTAATCTATTTAATCAGCTCACAAATATCAATTAATTAAAATGATAAAAGTATGTTCTTATAGCTTAAACAGGGATGTCATTTTACCTGCATTGGATCAAGACCATCTAAAATCCAGCGCAATTGTCGATGGCTTAATTCTAATACCTCTCCTTCTGATTCAGGCCATGAAAACCGATGTTTTTCAAAACGTTTTTGCCAGAGACAAAAGCCGTTACGATCCCAATAACGAATTTTAACAAAAATTCTATTGCGATTGCAGAAAACAAAGAAGTTACCGAAAAAAACATTCAAATCTAGATAATCTGCGACGACAATGGACAAACCTTTGATAGCTTTACGCATGTCCGTTGTCCCGAGAACAATGAACACCTGAGTTTTTGAATCAATCTAGAGCATTAGAAGACAATCACTTCAAGTCGCTGCTTCAAAGTGCGCTGACAAAAATCAGATTCAATTTCTAAATGGAATTTCCCGCCCATACAAAGTTTTATCGGTTTACAGTTCTGCTTCAGTTCTTCCATTCGGGACACGATATGCGGAATTGGAATAACTTTCTAAGGTTCTGCTGCCACAGAAATTTTGCGCTTATTATACCCGAAACCTTTATATGAAAGACCGTGCGTGCGGCAATACTCAGCTTGAGAAAGAGCACTGTTTTCCCATGCTGCAATATGTTTTTTCAGTGACATTGCTTGCTTGTCATATTCATCCTCCTTGAATGGGAGGAAGTATGTCATGTGAGAAAATTAATGGAAGATGCAGGTGTTTGGGCGCTTACGTTTCAATTGGAAGATAAGAATTGTAAAAAATATGGATCAGGTCCAGAGGTATATTTTCAATAGTAGACTTATAGGATTTAAAAATAACACCATGTACAATGAAGGCTATTTTGTATTTGTCTTTTCGAAAGACTTTGTGACTAATCTGGCTGTTAGATTATAGAAGATCGCAATTATTTAATATTCTTTTTGCTACTTTTTTAACTTCATTGATTTGCCCGTTATTTTCTATTATCAAGTCTGGATTTAAAGGAAATTCGGGTTCTAAATCCATTCCGGGAATATTTTGGGCATCTCCACTGCTAAAATTTTTATACAACCCTTTAGGGTCCCTTTGTTTTAATGTTTCTAAATCAGCCTTAATAAGTACCTCGTAGTAATCAGGAAAATTATTACGGTTCCAATTATGGATTTCATGGTAAAGGGACATAGTGGCCACAATGACCACCAGTCCCTGCCTTACTGCTAAATTGGCAAAGCGGCTAATTCGATATGCATTTATAATCCTGTTTTTGGGGTCATGTCCGCAGTTGTGATCAGCCACAGCCTCACGAAACTCATCTCCATCAAGCAGTAGCGGAATTATTTTCCGCTTTTTGAGGAGTTGCTGTATCTCATGGGCTATTGTTGATTTTCCAGATGCTGACAGACCTGTTAGCCAAATTACTTTGCCTTTCATAATTATCTCTTTTGAGCGACCCATACACGGGTTTGATAGTGTGCGTTAATGTATGGCTCACCATTTGTTCTTTCTTTTATGTAATTAATGAACTTCTCAAATCTTTCAGGGCCAGCTTGAACTTGAACATCGTTTACAGAACGCCAAAGGCCAATATAATGGTCAATGGTTTGTTTTTCTACATGAAAACTTTCTAAATATGCTGCATCTCCAAAAGAACCACATTTAGATAAACGGTCTGTTAAATTATCACAAAACTCAGATCGTCCAGACGATTTTCTTTTCATTTCAGGAACAAGGTCCTGCAAATATTTTTCAATATCCGCTGTAATGGAATCTCTTTCAACGGCTCTTGTATTCCAAAGGGCAGTGAACACCCCATTAGATTTCAAAATTCGATTAAATTCCTGTATTGCCTGATCAAAATCTGGCCAGTGGAAGGATGAAGCCATAGTAATTAAATGGCAGGAATTATCTTCTGTATCTATTTTTTCAGCAGGGCTTTCAATGTATGTAACATCATAGTTTTCACAATCCTTAATACCAAATTTGCGCATATCATTATTGGGCTCAGCTGCCAGAACAGAAAAACCTCTCTCTGCCAGCATGCGGCTAAAAATGCCTGTTCCTGCCCCAGCGTCAACAGCCTTTAATCCCTCGTTTCCCAATTTCCCTTTTACCGCATCGCAAATAAAATCAACAATAAATCCTGAATACCCAGGGCGGTACCGGCTATAATCCTTTGCTAATCCCGTAAAATCACCATGTTTCATTTTCAACTCCTTTAATTACCGCCAATCATGGCTCCAAGCCTTTGTTTGGGCTAAAATATTTTCATAGACTATAAGGTCTTCCATGGAATCAACTTCAGCCCATTTGCCGGCTACTGAAACAGCGCCTATTTCTATTCCTTTATCAAGGAGTAAACGCAACAAAGCAGTCATGTCCAGTTTATCCACTTTTTTTTGTCCCAACTCAGAGAACAGGTCTGAAAAAATAGCCCAGCCACGAGAAGTCAAGCGCAATAACCCCATGTATTGGCCTTTGATTTCATCAATGCTTGTCGCCTTGCCGCCTATCTCCAAAAGTTTTCCGTCCGCTTCGCGAAAAGTTTCCGCATCGCTTAAGGGATCCTCAAAACGTATTTTCCAAAGATTTTCCCAAAGAGAATCGTAAGTTATCGAAATATCGTACTTGCTTTTATTTAGGGCTTGCACATGCTCTGCACTGTAAACTATATCGGAATAGGCAATAATAGAAGGGCCTTTTCCCAGCCATGCGGAAGCGTGACGCATAGTCTCAACCATATTTGAGTCAGCCCAGCGCAAGTTGTCCACGGTAGAAAAATCACCGCTCAACTTTTCTGCCAAATAACCGCGTACGACAAGAATATCGCTAGATCCGCCCTTGCGTAATGCTTCAAGCTGCCAATGCAAAAGGGGTTTGCCCATAAGTTCTACTAGGCATTTGGGTAGATCTTTGGTTGCCTCTTTCATTCGTGAACCACGTCCTGCGGCTAAAATAATCGCCTGCATAATCTTTTTACCTTCAGAGTAAGTTGAACATCATTTTTAGAATCTGTTTTTTTGTTAAAGGAAGTTTTTCCAGCTCTTCTAGACCATTATCCATACTTTTCAAATTGCTTAAATCTGTTTTTATTTGAAAAGCAGAACTGCCATGCTGTATTTGGGCATGATATATAACGCTCTGATCCGTGCATCGTCAGGATGCTTGCATACGGCTTGGCGAGTGATTGAAACCCGGATACCAGATGCTTCCCTGATTTTTCGCTCTTGAAGTTCAAGAATTCTTATAAGCGAATCGTAATCCAAGTCGCTATTAAACAGCTTGTTAGGATTTGTTTTTAGTGTTGTCCAATCTAAAGAAACTTCGTTATTAAAAATTTTTAAGATATCATTGGCAAATTGTTTTTCTGAATCATTAGGAAAGTTCTTATTTAAAAAATCTTCAATAGGATTTGATCCCTTCTTCTGGTTGATATATGCAAGAAGAATTGCACCCAATAATCCTTCAATGTTTCCTGCTCTGTAGCCAAGTTCTTCTTTTGCTATGCTGTTTTCCGATTCTATATATTGTACATAGGGCTGATATGTTGAAAGAGTATACGTTACTCTAATATTGGATTGATCTGTTACAAGGATAGAATATTTATAATATTGGTCTGTGATATTTTTGGATGTATCTAAATAGAAATTAGCGTATTTTTTTAATCTATTCGTGATGCTTAGTATTTCATCAGCTCTTTTATCATTGGGAGAAGGTCTATAACATATTATTTTTTCAGGTAATCTAATTAAAAGTGCAATTAAGATTTTCAAATGTATTTGTATGGGATTCGTGCTGATAGCATTGCTGGAATTCACAGGAGCAAAAAGGATGGCGTCTCCTTTCTGTATACATTTTTCTTTACAAATACGGCGGGAATTTTCAATACTAACATAGCCGGAGAAAACTATTGTGAAGTTATTGCGATGCCTTGTATGATAGAAATTTTTACAAAGTTTTGAGGATAAAGTTCATTAAAGTCGTTTTCAATATCTAAAGAAACACATCTTTTATTTTTCATCCGAGCTATAAAATAATAGTCCACAAGACCCGCAAATTGTGAATAGTAACGCTTTAATGAATTAGAGAGATCTTCAGACACATCAAATGCATGGTTAAACGCGATAATTTTTGCCGTAAAAAAGCGGGGTAAAAAAGAACTTAAACCATCATTTGCGATGAAAATTTTTGCAGTTTCAGCTAAAGTCTTACTCTCTTCAATTTCAAAATGTAAAAAAAAACTATTCCGGCTATCTTCAGGAATAAACCCTATATTTTTCTTATGAAAAAAAGCAACTGTCAGCCCTTTTTCCTGTAATATCTTGGCAAAAGCACAAAGTCCCTCATATTCACTTCTTTTAATGGCAACCATAGCAATATCTACGTTATTCATAGTTCCCTCCCCCAAAAAAAAGGTGGATTAATTCATAATCAATACGGTTTGATTTTGATGTTCGCTCAGGGTGCCACATTAGACCCAGTATTTTATTTTCAGCTTGATAGAAAGCTTCAATATTTTCATCTTCATCAACAGCAATCGGTATTAAATCTGAGGCTAGATCACATCTTGATATCCCATTGGCATGAAAGGAATTTACTTCAATTTTTGTTACTCCGCAAATTTCTCTTTTTAAAAATATTTTGTGATTTGTTGCCACATGCTTTTCTCTGGCAACAGAAGAAATTCGTCCCCCAAAATAAAAATTTAAAACCTGCATTCCACGGCAAATCCCTAAGATTGGATGGCTGTTATCAAGGCAGAATTTGATAAGCTCAAACTCCAACTCATCACGGGCAGGATTTTTACCGAAATCCTCACCGCCGGTAAGGATTAAAGCGTTTATTCCAAGACCTCTTATATGGCGCACCGCATCTTTCCCCAGATTGGGAATTCCTGTCCAAACAGCCTCAGAAAAAACATTCTTCATGAATGGAATCCAATCAAGGGCTAATCCATGACGTGGCTCCACATACTCTACTGCGTCACAGCTACGCATGGTCAAACCAATTTTTAAGGACATGGCTATTTCATCTCGCAAGGGGTAATCTTTTTTAGGTCCGCATCAAGACAGCAAAAGCTGGCACCACTTATTTTATCATAAAGCATTTCCCCACAACCAATTACTGCGGGCAATCCATACTCTGCACAGCGGATAGCCATGTGTGAGTTGGTACCACCGTACTTGGTCACCAGCCCTGCTATCTTACGGGTAAAAATCCAGTCATACCCTGGGTCTGCACTTTCAATACAAACGATTGCCCCTGCCAGGTTTTCACTTTCCGTGGAAGTGTTGCTGACGATAACTATGGGCGCTTCAACTCTTTTGCTGGTAATAAAATTTGGAGCACATCGATGCTGGGGAACAACATAAACGTCAGCAGAAGAGCGGATCAAGTAGCTTAACTTGAAGTAGTTTGCCAACTCATACTGCTTTTTACCTTTGCGGACCAATTCTTCATAATGTCCATAAACAGAACTATCGAGATGAGAGTAAAGCGAATCCATTATGTCAGGCAGGTTAAGCATGGCTACTTCTTCCTTGGCCAACCCTATTTTTTCTCCCCACAAACCAAGGCCGTCAAGGATGAGGGACAGGTTTCTTGTAAAGATGAATTTGGCATATTCCCTGCCGGAAATAGCTTTGGCGGCGTATTCAAGGAAAAACTCTGCATCAACGCTTTCTATTCCGCTTCCTGTTAAAATTTTATTCATGGCTTTGCGCTCAGATGAGCTTAAAACAAAATCTTTGTGAATTTGATCTGCTGTCTGGCAACTCGAAATATTTAAAAATAAATTTTCCCTGTCTGAGTATTTTAACGAAAGGATGTCATAAGTTCCAGGGCGCAAATGTCCATATTTGGCTATAAAATCTTTTTTTGCGACTTCATTATCACCACCGCTTGAACAGATTTCATTAAAGTGTTTGCTCATTTCACCGGAAACAGTTGTGATGGATCTTTTGAACTCTTCCACCCGTTCCTTGCTGATTCCCTTTTTGTGTATAAGGCTTCTCAGCAGGGATTCTGCAATAAAACCGTGCCGTGCAATAATGGAAAATGGAATTGTTCCAAACTCAATACAATCATCCAAAAGAGAACGGAGGATAGAAGTCAGTTCAAAAAAACTTATATCGCAACTAAGCTTCGGGTACATTTTTTGCCGGGATTTTAACAGTTCTATACTTTCATAAGCAGGCAGCAGGGTGTTTTTCTGGTCGAGATTAAAATTCGTCAGTTCAAGCAGTTTTTCTCTGTATTGGTTAAATTCGGATTCAGTTAAAAGACTAGGATAACGTCTTTTAAAATTATCATCAAAACAAGGGTCAAAGATAGTTGCCGCAATCTCAAATTCAACTTTATCATGAAATTTAGGGTTATTGTCCAAACGCTCAATATAACCGCTCACAACTTTTTCTGCGACTTCAGGCTTTAGACCTGCGGGTAAAAAGGAGTTAAAACTGTTGCGGACATCAATGTAGGGTCGACCGGCCACCAAAACCATGAGCTCTTCCGGAGCATTTTTTTTATACCCCATCATTTCTCTACTTTTTCTCCATGTTGAGCGGGTTATAATCTCACGGTATAGCGAGGCCGCAAGAGGTTTTGGTGTGACTCCTATTATTTCCGCGGGGTTCCAATCAGGCATAACTCCCAAAATTGTCCGCTCACCAAAAACGCCAAATCGCTTTTTAAAGTAGTTGGAAACAAAATTTTCAACAAAACGGATTTTGGTGGAAACAATGCTCTCTACATTTGGGTGCCAGTTTTTCACCGTGCAAATTTTACGAACCTGAAAAAGGTGCATCTTAAAGTTACGGTCGAGGGCAAATTCAATATCTAATGGAATTTTTAGAAATACCTTTTCCAAAGAATAAACAAGCTCCATCATTTTTTTGACACGCTTGGAGCTAAAATCTTCCAGAGAAAAACCTTTATAGATGTAGATGGTTTTACTTGCGCCGCTCCCACCAGTAATGGAGTCGGTTTTTCCTGATTCATCATCATAATTGATTACATAGTAAGGAGATCCATCTTCGAGGCAACGGGTCATAATTACCCCGCTGGCTTCAATATCAGAAATCATGGGTTGGATTAGAACCTGATCCCCTTCGGAGCGGTCATAAGAGGCAATTACTTTCGTTATAGCTTTTTTTAGAAAGCAGCGATTGTTAATATCAATATTAAGAATTGATTCAAAAGCACCCGCTGCAGAAGCAGTGTGACCATCCTCAGCAATGGCACTACTACGCACAATAATAAAATTGTATTCAGCAAAATTTTGATAAATACTGTTTAAAATAGCATCTAAATCCTTTTCCCATTCCTCAGTTTTAAAATAAAAAACCTTCGGTACGTTAAAACCCGCATTGAGTAAGGCTTTTAAAGTTTCTGCTTTTGTTCCAAGGGCAACATTCATAAGAACTCCATATTTATTGATGGGGAAAAGATACTTTTAATGCAAATTACATGCCGCCATGCTTGTAGGCATTTATTAGTTGAGTTCTTCTCTCTTCTGAGGATATATATTAACTGGCTGCTATTCTTTTATCTTGATAATACTGGCGTCCATCCCAAACGATCCCTTTATAAATGCACGTAAAATGAGCTTGGAAGTTTTGATTTCAGGATCTTCGAGAGTATAATCTCCAAAGGCTATCTTTTGAATTTCAGGCAACCTTTTAGAGTAGCTATTCCAGAAATTTTCACTGTTGATAGCCTTTAGAATGTTTGCTGTGTTTTCCAGATCGAAAAATTCTCCATAACCCGCCAAACACCGGGCATTAGTGTGTGTGTAGGGAGGACGTGGCATAAAAGTCTTATAGGAGCCTAGTTCTTTTGCAGCTCTCCCTTTTATATATACCTGCTCAGTATAATACGGAAGAACTTTTAGCCCGAGCATAATGGAAGAAGACAGGGTTCCTGAAGAATATCCGGCAAAAATAAAGTCTGAAGCAAAGCGAAGTAAATTTGGGGCATAGTTTATGGAGGGCCATAAAGTTACATGCTTGCCCAAAGCTAATATGCATGGATCATTCTCTTCGAATGGTTTGTAAATAACCGTTGCATGCTTAGATAGTTTTTTTAATCCATGAATTATAGATTTTTCATATGTAAGTTCATCTTTGAAAAAAGCGATAACCGGTTTGTCTTCCGGGAGTTTGCGAGCAATTGTTTCTTCTAGTTCTGCACGAAATTCTTTTTTTTGGTGTTCTCGTTTTTTTGTCCACTCTGCTATGTGATATGGACCAGTATAGGCAAATTCTATTTTGCTGTGTACTGGAAAGGTCGTAGCTTGTTTGAACAAATCCAAATTATCTTTAGTGATGACATTTACAAAAGCATCACTTGGAGCTGCTATGCACTTATGGGCCCGTATACTGAAATGAGCTGAAGGAAGATCACGTCCGCTATAATCAAGATGATGTCTAAGTGCGCAAATTATTTTTCCCTGTAATTTTTCTTTTTTTAATTCAGAAATAAATCCAAATAGAACATCCCATTCATCAACAACCCAAAAAGAATAGTCAAAAATGTTTTTTTCATTATAATGAAAAAATGAAAATCCATTCATTTCAAACTTTTGTCGTACTTGTGGTAATTCACCGATGCAAATAATATCAACAAGTTTCGATGGAAGTGTTTGATAATATGACTATAAAAAGAAAATGTATTTTCTTTTGTAAAAAAAGCTATTTTTTGCATTGAGTGATTATTCCTTTTTCGTTATTTTTTTATACTATTACTTGTAATGTAGATACGATCAATATACTTATTCATTTTTTTGTAATGCATCTGTCTTGGAAGTAATTCTTTGTTATTGACATATTTTTTTGTGAGTATATATAATTTGTTCTGCAATTAAAACTGTTGAAATAAATGTTATTATCATAGCCATCTAGCAAACTGCCAAGAACTTTTATGGAACATTTCAAATGAAAGATGTTTTAGCTAAAATAAAAAAAGAATTTCTTAAGCTTCCTAAAGAGATATATAAGCACTATCTTCCTGATAAAATTGAAAATTCATATCATCAATTCAGGTGGCTACTCGCTTTTGGTAAAGTGGTATGCCCGGAATACAGATTCCATTGGCCTCAATTGGATTGGTGGTATAATCAAGAATTTACGGATTACTTGGTTCGTTTCAACGAAGAGCATAGTATGAATACCTTTAAACGTTGGAACTTGCTCCAGTACCTCAAGCAAGTAACAACTGTTGAAGGCGATACTGTAGAATGCGGAAGTTATACAGGAGCTTCTTCCTTCTTGATTTTAAAAAGAAATTTGCAATCTTCCTATCCTAAAAAACATTTTATTTTTGATTCCTTTGAAGGGTTGTCTGAACCGGAAGAAGTCGACGGTGATCACTGGTCTAAAAATGACCTCGTAACAACTGAGCAAGAGTTAGTAAAAAATATTAAGGAATTTGAAGGCGGTTACAAAATGTTTAAAGGTTGGATTCCAACCCATTTTGAAAAAGTAGCAAAAAAAAAATTTTCTTTTCTCCACATAGATGTAGATCTGTATCAGCCTACTTTTGATTCCATAGTCTTTTTTTATCCGAGAATGAATTCAGGGGGCATAATCATCTGTGATGACTATGGCTTTTCTGCGTGTCCGGGAGCCACTAAAGCTATTGATGAATTTATGCACGACAAACCAGAAGAACTTTTTTTACCAGCTTCCGGTACATGTGTAATTGTAAAAAAATAACTAGAGGAAGTAGATGAAAATTTTCATTGGGATGAACAATGTAGCTTCGCTCATTGGTGATTATACAGAAGGCTTTAAAAATCTCGGGCATGAAGTTTTTTCTGTTACAAGGACTGATCATGTATTTACAAGTAACAATGTTGATTTAAATATCCCGGTTTTAGTTAAGGGAAAGATGAAAAGGGAGAACAACTTTTCTCCGCAAGTACAAGAAAAGTGGACCAAATTTTATAATGAAATGGCATGGCAAAAAGCCTTGGAGGCGGACGTTGTGTTCTTTCTGTGGAGCTCTTTTATGGAGGATTGTTCTGATCTTCCACTACTAAAAAAAATGGGAAAGAAGATTATTGTACGTTTTGTAGGATCTGAAGTTCGCTATCCTCCTTTTGAAAGGGAATTCTGTAAATGGGGCGGACTACCCTACGGGGATAACAATCTGAGTGAGAACATAGATAGTTTTAAAAAGAAGCTGAACTATATCCGTATGGTAGAACTTTTTGCTGACGTTGTAATAGGAAGTTCTACGCTATCTTTAAGACCAAGCTTTACTAATGGATTCGGACTCTTTTTCAAACGTGATATTCCGCAACGAACTGTTCACAACGAAATCCCAATTATCATGCATGCACCCTCTAAAAGATTGACCAAAGGGACGAATGATTGGCTGGTGGTCTTTGATGCTTTACGCGCCAACGGGTTTAAGTTTGGATTAAAATTTTTAGAAGAAATACCCCACGAACAGATGTTACGTGAGTATTCAACTGCAGATATATTTTGTAACTCACTAATATACAGTGGTCGAACAGCCATGGAAGCCATGGCTGCAGGGTGTGTGGTTTTGGATGTTGGCTATAAGTATAGGAACAAAAAAGATTTCAAATACAACTTAAGGGCTTTTGGAATCACAGAAACACAAGAAAATATTGATAATTTTTTTGAGAAAGGTGGCTTTGAATATTTATTCCATGCTCCCACAATAAAAGTTAATTATGAAAATGTTGTTCAAAAATTAGCTGAAATCATACTGGATCTGCCTCGCAGACGCGAACTGGCACAAAAATCAATTGAATATATTGATAGACTTTCTCCAAAGAATACATGCGTTGAAATATTTCAAGCAATGGATGCCCCGGACAGTTTTAATACAGCAATTAAAAGTTACTGGTCGCCGTTTTTGACTCGTCATTACGATGCAACAAACACTACAATGGAATATAAAAAAATATTTAACACATACACCAAGATGGTAAAAAAATGTACTTGGTATAAAAGATATATTCAAAATTGTGAGCGTGGTGGGTTGTTTTTTTAAAAGACAATTTTACAGCTCTGTAATCTCTTTGTGGTTCATTTTTTTGAATAATTAATCTGATTTGCTTTGGTAAAGCTTTTCTTTCACTTGAAAATTATATGTTTCGACTGTATCTTTTACCTCGTCTCTCAGGATACTTAGATTGAATGGATTGTTTTAAAAAAGATAAAATATTTAGGATATTAACTCCAATAAGAGCTTTTCTTTGAAAGCCAAGTTCAAACAAATCTAAACATGGAAAGTAAAATGAAATCCAAGGGTATTACTGCCGTCATACGTTCCATGGGCGGAGGCGGAGCGGAAAGGGTATTAACCAATATGCTTAACTACTGGGCAGAACAAGGCCGTCCTGTTAGCTTGATAACCAATACGTTAGCTGACACTCATGTTTATGCACTCCATCCATCAATTAGAAGTATCTGTATTCCGCCTATAAATATTCCCAATAATTTGGATGACTGTCCTTGGGATGTAATTCATTTACGCCAAGCAATTACGATGGAAAGAAATGATACGGTCATTTCTTTTATGGAAAAAAGTAATATTCCAACCATTATGGCAACCCTTGGTCTTCCGGTAAGAGTTATTATTTCTGAACGTATTGATCCGCGCACCCAGACCAAATATTCTGAATACAAAAAAAATCTGGCCCGTAAATTATACCCCTTTGCTGATGCACTTGTCGTTCAGACACAAAGTGTTAAGGCTTGGGCTGAAGAGTTTATGGAGGAAGAGAAGGTTTCTGTTATCCGTAATATGGTTACGTTGGAAGATTCTTATATCTCTCCTCCTTTTCCTCCGCCTCAAAAATTTATCTGTTGCATGGGCCGGATTACAAAGAATAAAGGTTTGCCCGGATTAGTTGAGAATTTACCCAAAATCTTTGAAAAATTCCCGGATCACCACTTAGTCATTTTAGGGGATGGAGAAGACCAAAAGGCTCTTGAAGCACAAGTTGCAGCTCTAAATTTGGGGAAAAAAGTTCATATACTGGGGTTTCTTTCCAATGCCCACAGTATCTTGAAAAAAGCGGAAGTTTTTGTTTTGCCTTCGCTTTGTGAAGGTTTTCCAAATGCTTTGATTGAAGCCATGGTGCTGGGAGTGCCATCGATTAGCTTTGATTGCCCCTCCGGTCCCAGTGAAATTATCGACCATGAAAAGAACGGGCTGTTAATCCCGGAACAAAACTATGAAGCTTTAACATCCGCAATAATGGATCTTTTAGATTCCCCTAAGAAAAGAGCTAATTTATCCAGAAATGCTAAAATATGGGTTCAGTCTGAGTGCGAGCTAAATATGATTATGGAAAAATGGAACAAACTTTGTTGGTGAAAATATAATGCGGGCAGTTGTTTTAGTCATACCTGTTCTATGTATGGGAGGAGCTGAAAAAGTTCTTACGCAAATGGCCAACTGGTGGGCGAGACAAGGTGTCACGGTATATTTAATTACTTTCAATTCGAAGAATGATTTTTTTTGCCTGGACCGTTCAATTATCAAATACAATATTGATGAGTTCCCCATATCTAAAGAAGTATCCTCCGTTTGGACTGAAGAAAAAAACAATATCGGCCGGCTTAGAACTGTTTTTCAAAAGATATTAAATGAAAGACCAGAACGACCTTTGCCGATTATCAGCTTCTTATCAAGAATGAATTTAAGGACACTGCTCGCAGCTGAAGGATTGCCGTGTAATGTTGTCGTTTCTGAAAGGATTATGCCTTCACGCTATCCCTTAAGTCCTAAGGAAGAAGGCTTGAGGAAAGGAATATATCATAAGGCTCAAAAAGTAGTTTGCGTAAGTGAATTGATTCATAAATTCTGGGCCAACAAGTTACTTTCACTTTCCAATTCCTTATTTATCCATAATTTTATTTTGCCGCAGGACAAAACAGAAGAGCAAAATTTTCATTTTCCGGATCGTTTTATTCTTTTTGCAGGAAGGTTGGAACCACAAAAGCAAGTGGATAAATTGATTACTGTGTTTTCAATGCTGAAAAGAGAGGAAAGGCTAAAGCTCGTAATAGCGGGAGACGGATCACTACGCTCTAAAATTGAACGACAGATATCCGATTTAAAATTAGAGAACGAAGTACAATTACTGGGAAAGATCAGCAATGTGCAACAGGTTGCAACTAAAGCAAGCTGCTTTGTGCTCACATCTAAATTTGAAGGTTTCCCGAATGTTCTTTTGGAAGTCATGGGCGTCGGCTGTCCAGTTGTCGCATTTGATTGTGAGACAGGTCCAAGTGAGATTATAAGGGATGGAAAAGACGGCTTTTTAGTTCCGGTCGATAACTTGACCATGCTTAAGGAAAAGATAGAAAAAATTTTAAGCTCTCCTCGGCTGCACCGGGGGATGTCCGAAGCAACAAAAGAAGTATACGAAAGGTTTTCGCAGGAAAAGATAATGTGTAAGTGGGAATCCTTATTCAGGAGTTAGCTTATGTGTGGAATTTGTGGAATAGTTGACATTAAAGGTAATCATACCCAAAATAGACAATTTGTCGAAGCGATGACAAGCCAATTATTCCACAGAGGGCCTAATTTTAAAAGCACTATCACTAAAAATCCCGCAATACTCGGCCATACGCGCCTTTCTGTTATCGATACTTCGTCTCATGCTAACCAACCCATAGTCAGCACCGATGGTAGATACACGCTCGTTTTTAATGGTGAGATATACAATTTCATGAAATTGAGAGAGCAATTGCGTGGGAGAGGTTACAATTTTAGAACCTATTCCGATACTGAAGTGTTGCTAAATACGTATCAGGAATATGGCCACGATTGTGTTTCAAGTCTGGAGGGGATGTTTGCTTTTGCTATTTGGGATTCCTTAAAAGAAGAGCTATTCTTAACGCGTGACCGTTATGGTCAAAAACCTCTATTTTATGCCCATGTCAAAAACAGAATTACCTTTTCTTCAGAGCTTAACTCTTTACTTCAAGACAAATTAATAAGAAAAGAACCTAACTTCAATGCCATTTATCATTTCCTAACAGTACAATCTGTTCCCGCCCCGCTTTGCGCTTTTAAGGGAGTTGAAAAATTAAAATCAGCCCAATGTGTTGTTTTCAAAAAAAATGGACAGTTAAAAAAATGGACGTATTACACCCCTCAGTTTACTTCTTCGTTTAAGGGAACTACGGAAGAAGCTGTAGAGGAACTTGATTATAGATTGCAAAATGCAATAAAAACCCACTTGGTTAGCGATGTCCCACTAGGACTTTTCTTGTCCGGTGGAGTGGATTCATCTTTAATTACGGCAATGGCTACGAAACGTCATGGCAAAATGCACAGCTTTTCAATGGGCTTTGCAGAACAAGCTTATGATGAGAGCGTGTATGCAAGAGAAGTTGCAAACATTTGTGGGACTAAACATTTTGAAAGAATTGCTTCTCCCAATATACTGAATTTACTTCCCCGTTTAGTCAAACACTACGGTGAACCGTTTGCTGATTCTTCGGCCATCCCCACTTGGCTACTTTCAGAAATGACATCTAAACATGTAACTGTTGCTCTTTCCGGTGATGGCGGAGACGATTTGTTCGGGGGGTATGAACGGTATCTAAACCCATTTTTATACCCCGTGGGATGTAATACAAATAACCATTTAAATGCGTTATCCTGGCAATTGAAGCAGGAATTACCCCCATGTCAAAAAAATAATCCCCTCTGTTTCGGAACCATAAAATACCATTTCCACTGGGCAAGATTTTGTGGAACCCGGAAAATAAATTTATGCTCGGATCCCTTAAAGAATGAAGCTTTAAAAGGTAGTACCTTAAGTTTAATGCTTGACCATTTTCAGCAAAACCGCTCCGGTTTGTTACTAGATAAGATTCAAGAATTCGAGTTTGAGTACTACCTGGCATCAACACTGATGACCAAGGTAGATATTGCCTCAATGGGTAATTCCCTTGAAGTCCGATCGCCATTTCTTGATAATAGTGTTGCAGATTTTGCATTCTCTCTTCCTGAAAAAATGCGTGTTTGTAAAAGTAGTTCCAGCAATTTTAACAACGGTTTTGAAACAAAGGTTTTACTAAAGAAAGTAGCAGAAAAATATTTACCTAAAAATATAATTTATCGCCGGAAGATGGGATTTGGCATTCCTCTTGCTAAGTGGTTTAGAGAAGAGTTAAAAGATTTTGCCTATGATTTATTTTTATCAAAATCCTTTCAGGATCGAAACTGGGTATCGCCGGAAATGACTCTAAAATTGCTTGATGAGCATATTGAAAACGAAGCTGAACATCATTATGGGTTATGGGCGTTAATGATGCTGGAGTTATGGGCTAAGGAATTTATTGATGGGTGAAAAAGTAATAACCGTCAAACACATTCACCCCAAGAAAACGTTACTTACGAATGACACTAACTTGTAGAGGTTTACATAAAAATGTTATCTAACGGTGATGTGAGAAGGCTATCCAATAAAAAAATGATTATTGGTGTTATTCTTCATCAAAATAAGCACACGGTTTTTTTGGAAATAGCAGAAAGGATATTAAAGACAACAGACTTTCAACCTATATTTATTACTAAAAAAAATACAAAACTTGAAAAAAATATCACTGGAATAGAAAAGGTTGAAGTTGATAATACAGATTTAAGTTACCTAACTAGTATTAAAATTTTTATTACTCCAGACAGAATCAAAGAATTTTTCTTTTCATTTCCTGCAACAAGCCAGGTTTTTTGTGTTCCACATGCTTTTGTAGAAGCACAAAATATCGACCAACTGGGCTATTTTTCGAGTATTTTTGAATTTGGGGATGCGGTATTTCTTCCACACATGTTTTCCCAAAATGCCGATGCCGATGAATATGAAAAATTCTGGGGTGGTAAAATGCCGGAGCTTCCTTGTCCCAGATACAAAAAATTCATCACAATTCCTTGCGGTTACCCAAAAATAGATCTGGTTTTAAAAAAAATTAAACAGCTTAACCACAAGCAAGACAGTATTTTGATAGCTCCTACACTCTCCACTTCTCCAGCGAATCTGTTTTATGAAGAGATGCTATCTGTAGCCCTTAAATTTCATCCCGAGTATAACATCATCTTCAGACCATACCCTAGCTCGATTAATGATCCCGAAGTGCAAAAGTTACAAAAAAAATACGATGGAGATGAGCGGATAATTTTTGATTTCAACACAAGCAATTTGGATTCTTTCGCGAGAAGTAAAATTTTCATAACGGATAGTTCATATGGTAGAATAACTTTTTGTTTTGCCACAGATAACCCATACATTATGTACCGCCCGGATATGTATGCCAGGCAGGATATTTCGTTTGACGGTTATGGTTTCACTACTTTTACCCAGGAACAATTAGCTACGACTATCGCCCGAACTCTTGATTCTAACGAAATTTGCTCAAAAGTAAGGCGGAAGAGAGAGGAAACCATTTTAAATTTTGGCAAAAGTATAGATGTAATTGTGGACACTATTTCAGCATATGCCAATGGAGAACAAAGAGATTATTGGATTGAATTTGATAAAAAATACATGAAAGGGGATTGGGACAACCCCACTTTCTGGGCACAGACCATTCTGAACTACCAATGGGACATCCGGCTACCTATAGTAGAAGTTCTTTATGAAATTGCTCAAAAAAAGTTTCCTGCGAATACTCTGTTTAAACTACCTTTTACTAGCTCCAGAAAAGTTTTGAAAATAAACTATAAGAAAAAAGATTTCAGGGTATTAGAACCGCATGAAATTGACAAATTAAAAGATAATCCAGAAAGCATTCCCCCGTATGCTGTATGGGGAAATACCTATTACTTAAACAAAAACCCTGATGTTTTAAATTTCCACTTGGCAAACCCTAACTGTCGTTTCTTTATATATGCAATAGGTGACGTCTACACCGTTCCGGGAAGGGATGTCGTATCTCCTGATCATATTTTAGACCATGAAATAGAATACGTATTTTTTGAAAAAACGGAGAACCCTACCTACAAACATCTCCAACTTATTCAAATAATGTTGAGTGAAAAGGGATGGTAGATTGTTTGGAATTTTAAAATGTGAGGATGCAGATGGGTATTAATATTTCCTTTTTACCGCTTATAGCGAAAGCCCTTTCCCATGCAAACAGTGGAGAAATGTTGATGTATGGAGTTCAGGATATAGAATTTACAATCAAAGAAGCCATGAATTATTTTGACTTGGAAAACACCACTTGCAATTCCTCCTCCTATGATGCACATGGTTTCTTTAAAGAATTAGGTTTTTCAAAAGTATCAGCCCTTGATATTTCGAACTTCGAAGGTGCGGAGTACATTTTCGACCTCAATGAGACTGTTCCTGATTATATGCACGATAAATTTGATTTTATATATGATGGAGGAACTCTGGAACATATTTTCAACATACCTGCTGCACTATCTAACGGTGTAGCGATGCTTAAAAAAGGTGGGATAATTTTTCATCATTCCCCAATGAATAATTGGGTAAACCATGGGTTTTACCAGTTCTCGCCGACCCTGTTCTTTGATTATTATATGGCAAATGGGTTTGCTAACTGTAGCCTTTTTTTATTCAAGGAAGACGGTGGTGTTAAGCGTTTCGGTCCAAGAGACATGATTCCAAGTGAATATTATGAAATTAATACTCTGCTTGCTTTCGTTGCCCAGAAGATTTCTAATAATAATCCTGTAATCCCGCAACAGTCTGCGTATACCTACAGTACCAATATGTTAGCCGGGGAAATAAAGAATAGTCCGTTATACATCTGGGGGACATCTGAACGATTTACAAAACTTTATATGGATTGGTTCAATGCTAATAAAGAAGATCTTAATTTTTTGGGATTTATTGATTCATCCTTAGATAAGCAAGCAATGGATTATTGCGGATACAAAGTGCATCCACCCTCAATTCTAGAAGAATCCCCAAGTAACACCGTTGTTATTGTTGCAGCAAGTTTCTTGGAAGTTCGCGATCTTATTCCAGACTTATACATGAATCTTAGATTTATTAGATAGTAAGATCAAACAAATACGAGAAATAAATATGCAAGAAATTAGTTTTCCTATTTCCTCTCGCTGCAATCTACGGTGTCCGTCCTGTTCTGCGGAAGAATTGCTTGGCAAGAATAAAGCACAAAGTCTTTCTTTAAAATTTTGTGAAAAGATTTTTTCACGCATTGCTGATCAATATGGAACTAACCCGACAATTCTACTTTATGGCTACAGTGAACCACTTTTTCATCCCAATATACTGGGCGTCTTAGATCTACTGCAAAAATATTCCTTAAAGGGTGAAATCAGCTCAAATTTAAATATCCCATATAACATAGCGGGGTTTCTCTCTCATCCTGCGTTAAAAAAGTTCCACGTTTCGCTATCAGGAATCACCCAAGAGATATACACTAGGGGACATGAAGGGGGGAAGATACAGCAGGTATTTAAAAACTTAGAAAAAATAGAAAACCATCCTGACGCTTCAAAAGTAAACATAAAATTTCACCGCTATAATGACAACAAATCTGATTTTATACAGTTTAGCGAGTATGCTAAAAGGTCTAGTTTCCAAATTTCACCCATTGTTGCAATTCACATGGTGGGTTGGAACTATCTAAAAAATTTTATTCACTCAAAACAGTGTACTTTACCGGCTAGGTCTAAAAAGGTGCTGCCGCGCCTTATATACTCAGACATCTGGAAGTCCTCCACATCGAAAATCCATGCTGATATTCCGTGTCCTTTGCAGGAATCAACACTTTTTATGGATCACCATGGAGATATCTATACCTGCTGTGTAACAGGATATGCGCCTGAATTGTTGATAGGTAATATATTAAAAGACAATGCAGAGGATATACGCGCCAAAAGGGCAAGACTTTCCATATGCAAAGCCTGCAAAAATACCGGTTTCCATGCAGACAGGGTTTTAAAGGAAGCCTTGTATAACGATCCTGACCCGGAGTGCCCCGGAACAATCCAACAGAATTGGGAAAAATTCTTAGCTGAAGATAGTTGGGATAAGAGTAACCCTATATACTTATACGGAGCCGGTTGGGCATCGAAATTATTATACCATTTACTTACAGAGAAAGGCATACGCGTCTTAGGATTCATCGATGATGATGTATCTAAACAAGGAAAAACCTTACATGGATTAAAAATATTTAGCCCAACAGAATTTGATATTCAAAAGGTACCTGATGCTGAGATTGTCTTATTTATGATCATTTCTAAAGAAAAAGAAAACTATTTAAAAGAAAGATTTTACCAGCAATACGGCAAGAGACCCATAACATTCCATGAATATCTACAGATTTAAAACTTTGCCACGCAAACACTTCCTGCAAAATCTTTCGCCAATTTTAAACATGGCGCAAGGAATATAATGAATTTCGTCCACACTCCTCACTAGGAGATCGGACGCCAAACGATTTTACACTTGACCATAAAAGCCCTATGTAAACCTCCCGTATAACAGTCCCAGCACAAAGTAGAGATTTCTGATAAAACAGCCATGAAGGAGGTTGTTTAAATGCGGAAATCTAAGTTCAGTGAAAGTCAGATCATTAAGATCCTGCGAGAGGTTGAAGGCGGTCGCAAGGTCGTTGAGGTTTGTCGTGAGTACCAAGTCAGTCAGGCCGCGTATTACAAATGGAAAACCAGGCATGGCGGCATGGATGCCTCCGACATCCGCCGCCTTAAATAGCTTGAGGATGAGAATCGCAAACTTAAGAATATGTTTGACAATCTAAGCCTTGAAAATGAAGCTCTGAAGGATGTCATAGCAAAAAAGCTTTAAAGCCAACTGAGAAGCGTAAACTTGTTGATTATCTACGCGACGAGTTTTGTCTCAGCATCAGGGGAGCTTGTGAGGCACTACATTTGAGCCGTTCAATGTATTGCTGCCAACCCCGCGAGACGATTCCGAAATTATTGAAATGCTTCTCAAACTGGCTGACCGTTATCCTCGTTACAGCTTCAGAAAGTTATTCATTCTATTGCGCAAGCAAGGACACCGCTGGAACCATAAAAGGGTTTATCGGGTTTACTGCATGTTAAAAATGAACTTTCGTCGCAAAGGTAAGAAACGGCTTCCAACCCGAAATAAGCAAACATTAGCCGTTCCTTCGAAAACCAATGTTTGCGGGTCGATCGATTTTATGCCTGATTCGCTTACAAGTGGGCAGAGATTCAGAACTTTTAACGTGCTTGATGATTTCAGTCGAAAATGCTTTGCGATTGAAATAGACACAAGTCTTCCCGCAGTACGGGTAACTCGTGTACTGGACAGAGTTTCAGCTTGGCGCGGTTTTCCTGAAAAAATGAGGATGGATAATGGGCCGGAGTTAATCTCTGTAACTTTGGCTGATTGGGCCGAAAAGAACGGCGTTGTTCTGGAATTTATTCAGCAAGGTAAGCCAACCCAAAATTCATATGTTAAACGTTTCAATAGAACTTATCGGGATGAAATATTAGATTTTTACTTGTTTTCAACCTTAACCGAGGTCAAAGACATAACTGAAGACTGGATTCGTGAATACAACGAAGAACGACCACATGAGTCGCTCGGCGACATGACTCCTGTCGAATATGTCCAAAAACATTCACCCCAAGAAAACTCTACTTTTGGGTGGCACTAACTTGGGGAGGTTTACATATGTATTTCATGATAAAGAGACATGGTCGCAACGATCACGATGAATCCCTGTCTCGAAGTCATATTTGCAAATAGGCTTATTCTATGGGCAGTTAATATTCTGCTTTCATGATCGTGACCACAGTTAAAATTCCCTACAGCTTCACGGACTTGGTCTCCATCCAATAAGACAGAAACCAAGCCTCTTTCCTTGAGAAACCTTTGCACTTCGTTAGCAATGGTTGATTTCCCCGATGCAGAAAAGCCAGTTAACCAAATTACTTTACCTTACATTTTAATCTTTTTTTTGTGCAATCCAAGCACGAGTCATGTAAGGAACTTGAATACTTTCTGTTTTCAATGAAACTAGATACTTTTCAATGTCCTCAATGATCTTATGAAAGCTGTCGCCGGCCTGTCTGTGAAGAGTTCCATGAGAACGCCACGCCTCTACAACATCAACTATCTGTTGAGTATGAACTATGATTCCCGTTTCTTCTGTGATGTTTGAGAATAATCCTGACTCTTCAATTACTTTGGTTTGATTTTCGCGCCGCGTGCCATAACCATAATCTTGAATGTATTTTTTAATAATGTTTTCAATTTCTTGCTGAATGGGGTCATCTAATTGGCGATGGTTCCACATACAAGTAAACCATTTGTTGCTTTTTAATAGCCGGACAATTTCTTTCATGGCCAGACTTCTATCACATACGTTGAAAGACGATCCGAAACTTACAAAGTCATATTCTCCGAAGGGACGACCTGTATTTTCTCCAGTCCCTTCAAACCATGAAACATTGTCAAAGTGAGCAGTTCGTTTGATGCCATTAGCTCTCATCGCATCATTGGGCTCGACGGCATCAACGGAAAAGCCTTTCAAAACCATTGGAATTGTTAAATGCGCGGCACCTGCCCCAATATCACAAACTTTACTGTTTTTGCTTATTTCTGCGATATCAAAAAGTTTATCTAGCAGCTCTGGGGCATATTCAGGACGTTTTAAATATGCATCAGCTAATTTTGTATAATCCCATTCAGTTTTCATATAATTCCTCTTTATTTTTTAACTCGCCAGTCATGGGAGCAGCGAGTTTTCAGTTGTTTAAATTGTAAGATTTTAGATTCATAGGCAGCTACATCACTCATAGAATCCGCTTCAGCCCATTTCCCACGAACTGGAACAACATCTGCACCAATATTATTTTTGATTAGTATATTGAATAGTGCAGTCATATCCAGCTTGTCAATTTTCTCTTGTCCTAAGGAATTAAGAATGCCAGATACCTTCTTCCATTGAACTCATCTTTACCCAATCGCGAACTTAGAAAGATGCTGAACCATGTTCAGTACAATTGGGATTAGCAGATAAATCAAGTAGGATACAAAATTTGGGATAACTACTGGGCATGTTTTAAGGACGTCATATAGTTGGAGGGTGAATAGGCTAAAAAGTACCCCATAGTATGTCCTTTCTGAACCCAAAAAAGAATTACCAAGAGTGAGGTCACATTAATGGTAAGAAGTAGCCGGAATAGAATCTTTATCATTTCAATCTTAACCTAATATTCCTTCGCTGCGAGTTAAAAGACCCATCATTTAACCGTTTCACACAGGATAGAAGACTAACAAACCGCCAACGTGGCACACTTATATTTGATATATCTATACAAACATGCACTGCAAAATCAATTGCTAATCAAAAAGTTCGAATATTCACATATAAATACATGTGAGCTGTATTAAATTTCTTTTTTCTAAACTAACACTAGCCCATAGTTTAAAAAAAACTACTAACTACAGTATTGAACTGCTCTATAGATGACGGACACGCTCCGAGAGGTTAAGGTCAGCTCATGCAGGAGAAACGCTCATGAGTAATCAAAAGTATTCAGAAGAATTTAGGAAGTCTGCCGTTAAATTAGTTACTGATCTAGGATATTCTTTCAATGAAGCAGCGGATCAGCTTGGTTGTAGTTCATGGTCAATCCGGCAATGGTCTAAAAAATATGCTAAATTGAAAGGGCTCCCTCCCCAATTTGAAAACATTTCTGCTGCCGATGAAATGAAAAAAGTACGCGAGGAAAATGCCCGTCTTCGCATGGAAAATGAAATCCTAAAAAAGGCAGCGGCGTACTTCGCAAAAGAGTCCCTTTGAAGTACGCTTGGATAGCCTTTTATGAAGGACTCTACCCTTTGGTTTCTTTGTGCAAAGTATTGTCAGTCAGTCGAAGTGGCTATTACGACTGGAAAAAGCGATCTCCTAGCAAGCAGGAGAAACGACGAGAAATAATTATTAAGGCAGCACGTCAGTCTTATTTGGATAGTGGCAAGGTGTATGGACATCGAAAAGTTCATCATGATGTGCTTGAAAAAACAGGGTTTTATTGCTGTGCAGAAACGATAAGACGCCTACTTGCTGCCGAAGGATTAAAATCTAAAACGGTCCGCAGACATCGATACCCGAAAGCACCTAAAAATAAGAGTGTCATTCCAAATGTTCTTTCTCGTAACTTTACGGCTCTCGAGCCAAACCAGAAATGGGTTTCGGATATAACATACATCTCGACAAGAGAAGGCTGGCTCTATCTTGCCGTTGTGCAGGATATCTTTTCCAGAAAAATAGTGGGATGGGCTATGTCCAGCCGTGTTGATGCAGAGTTGGCTTGTAAGGCTTTAGATATGGCGATTAGCAACAGGAGACCTGCGGGAAATGTGCTTTTTCATACTGACCAAGGGAGTCAGTACACTAGCTCTTCTTTTTCATCGGCTCTTCGCAGATTCGGCTGTATAAGCAGTATGAGTCGTAGAGGAAACTGTTGGGATAATGCTGTCGCAGAGAATTTTTTCAGTAAACTGAAAAGGGAACGTGTTTATCGTACGACGTACAAAACTCGAGAACAAGCAAGGCAGGATATTTTTATCTACCTTGAAATTTTCTACAACAGGAAACGGAGACATGCCGGTATCGGTTATGTTTCACCGGAACAATTTGAACAGGAATATTACCGTAAACAAAAACTAGCTGCCTAATCTAAAATGGGCTGTCCGTTTTTTATGTAGCATTTCAAACGCCCTGCTCAAAAAGAAACGGGCATCCTCAACCATCAGATACGTCTTCGCTGTTATTTCCCAACTCTGGAATCAAGCTCGCCGAGATAACTATGTCCACGGCAACAGTCCTACTCAGCAAATATCAATTCCCAAGCAAGACAACCGCCGGGAACGCTTTCTCACACCTGAAGAAGTTCAAACCTTACTTGCTGAACTTAAACAACACGGCGGCCATACTCACGACATGGCCTTACTTGCCCTGCGTTGCGGCTTACGTTTCGGAGAAATAGCAGCCCTAACATGGAATGACATTGACCTTGCCGAAAAGCTGACCTCAATCAGAGACACGAAAGGGAAGGTTAACCGCCAAGCATATTTACTGGAAGATATAGTCGTGATGCTTTCAAATCGCCGCGCAAAACATAATGTCCAAAACTCAGATCTAGTTTTCCCGTCCACCACAGGCGAAAAAATGTCCAGTATATCAAATGTATTTAGCAAAATAGTAGATCCCATGTTCAATGAAGGGATCAAAGACGTGCGCCTTCGAGTATGCTTTCACACCCTAAGACATACCTTCGCCTCATGGTTGGTTCAGCGTAGTGTAGATCTCTACAGCGTAAAGGAATTAATGGGGCATGAAGATTTCAAGATGACTCAGCGGTATAGTCACCTTTCGCCGGAGGGATTGCGAAGGGCGGTTGAAGTGTTGGAAAAATAGGAAAATATCATGCTATTTTTCTTTGAAATGCTTCACTTATCAAGCAACCATCAAACAAACTATAGAACAATAACACACTAATATTATGGTCTTTTTAATTAAATAATACTTTTCAATGGCATTTCTATCAAACAACCATCAAACAAATTTAAAAACGCACTACAACCCAGACAGGTCTGATCATGCCTCTAGCAGTTTAATTTACCACCTTGTTAATGGCCATAAAACACACTTACAGGCTTTTTTTTAAACCAATTATTGATCTTAGTTTAAAAAAGAGCTAATTAATGACCTATGCAGACATCAAGAGGGACAAAAATAAACCACCTTATACAAACATGGCCTAACGGAACCATTAAAGATACTTCCGAACTTACCACGTTACAGGTAAACAGCTCTTTAGCCCGAGATTACATCAGACAAGGCTGGCTGGTATCTGTTGGACGCGGAGTCTATGCAAAAGCTCACGATAAGCTTAGCTGGCTTGGCGGGCTGCATCAGCTACAGAGCTCTCAACTTCCGATTCATGCGGGAGGTCGGACGGCCTTGGAATTACAAGGTCACGTTCACTATATCTCGTCACAGAAGCGAGACTCCTTTCTGTTTGCGACTCCAAAAACCAAGCTTCCAGCATGGTTCAAAAATTATGATTGGAAGCAGAAAATTGTCTTCACCATGACATCACTTCTGGCTCAATCTAATGAGTCAAGCTTTACAGAACATGACGTTGGAACATTCAAAGTAAAAATATCAGCACCTGAACGGGCAATACTAGAGCTGCTGCACCATGTGCCGCAAAAGATCAGCTTCGATGAAGCCAAGCAAATAATGCAAGGACTCGGCACCCTGCGCCCTGCTCTCATGCAAACGCTGCTTGAACAATGCAACAGTATCAAAGTTAAACGTCTTTTTCTGTTTCTCGCAAAAGATGCCAGTCATCGCTGGCTCACTCATCTAAGCCGGCAAAACATAAATCTTGGTTCCGGCAAACGAGAAATCGTTAAAAACGGAATGCTAGATAAAGAATTTAACATCACCGTACCCAGAGACCATGACGGGGAACTATTTTGAATAAGTATGAAAAACAAGTGCGTATCCTGCTGAGGGTATTAGCCCTGATTGAATTTGACCATCCAAACGGAGACGGCTCCCCGTTCCTTGCTTTAAAGGGTGGAACGGCCCTTAATTTCTTTCTATGGGATTTACCTCGCCTATCTGTTGATATCGATCTTGCCTATTGTCCCATCAATGATAGGTCGACAGCCCTTCAAGATATATCTGAGAGTATGCAACGACTGGCGAAACGAGTTGAAGAACTTTTACCAACCGCTTCCGTCAACCTGACAGCGCCAAAGAATGCAGCTCCCAAAGTCCTCATCAACTATGATGGAGTCATGGTGAAAATTGAACCGAACGCGACTATTCGCGGGACGGTTTATGAAACTGAGTATGTAGGATTGCAGCCGGAAGTTGAACGCCGTTTTGAAATGGCTGTAGAAGTACGCCGCCTTTCCATCCATGACCTATACGGAGGCAAGATATGTGCGGCACTGGATCGCCAGCACCCACGCGACTTATTTGATGTTGCACAGCTTCTTGATACGGAAGGACTCTCCGAGAAAACACGTAAGGCTTTTATTGTATATCTGCTCGGTCACAATCGCCCCATGTCCGAATTACTGAATCCAAACTTTCAGCCCCTCGCCGAACCATATGAAAAAGAATTTCGCGGAATGACGAGAACGGAAGTCTCAGTAGAAAAACTTGAAGCAACTCGCATACAGTTAGTTCATGAAATCAAATCCGGCTTAAGCGAAAAGGACAAACGCTTTCTCTTGTCCGTCAAACAAGGCTCCCCTAAATGGAGCCTTCTAGGCATTCCCCATGCGGAGCAACTGCCTGCGGTGCGCTGGAAACTGCATAATATTGAGCAGTTACGGAAGAATTCGGTTAAGCATGCTGAGGCTGTGCGGAAGTTGAGGGAATCCTTAGAAGTTTGAATTGAAACCGCACCGCGGCCATACTCATGGCATGGTATTATTTCCCTGCGTTGCGGCTTACATTTCGGAGAAATAGCTGCCCTAACATGGCACGACATTGACCTTGCCGAAAAGCAGATCTAAATAGGAATTTCTGTAGAAACTCTAACCTGATTTGCTACGGGAGTATAAATATCAATGACCTGCTCAAGATGCTCAGCGGGAGTAAAAAGAGAAACAATCAACGAATATCTTGCCTTACTCTCTAACTTTCCGAGCCAAGCTCTCCCTCTCCACCAACCAATCACAGGATAAATACCTATAAGATGACAATCTGCAAGATCAGCAGCTGTTCCTGTCAACATATCAGAATGAACAGATCCTAAATGCCGTTGGTTTGAACCTATTGTCCAACGGCCAGTATCTTCTTTAGTGGCAGGCTTCTCCCCCTCTTCCAAAGCCTCTGTGGTCAACCTTTTTTCGAACACCCCTCTAGACTCGCCTGGATTATTGAGAGCAAACCGCAGAGTATGAGAAGGGTAGCGATAACGGTCTGTCCACCCTACTTCGCCAGGACTCGGCTCAATATAATATGACAAAGTAATTTTAAGTGTAACGTCTACCGCACCCAAATCAGCTAAAACATCTTTAGGCCACGGAAGATCAAAGACATGCATATCTTTAGTACAAACCCTGCCATCCTTTTTACCAAAAGGCTGAAGAGCCTCTTGCGCAATAAGGGTTAACCTGTTGGACGCACAACGAAGGGCGCGTTGTAAACTTGGAACTCCATGTCCACAAGTACGTAGCAACTTAGCATAATTTCCTTTGTTGTTCCCTTTAAGAAATTTATCCTCCATTGCCTCAGTCCACTTTGCAGAATGAACAATTAACCCTCTAACCGTTTCTGGCCATGCATCTGGATATTTTGTTTGAATCTGAGCTGCGAGCCAACCAGCTTGTGCTGTCGCTGCACTTGTTGCATAAAATAAATCAAATTGCTTTACGAGAGGTGTGTGGCTCAAAGAAATCAGGCATGTTTCATCTGATATAGTACAAAAATTTTTCTTATCTTTAAGTATGTTGCCTCCCTCCATTACTACATCTGGCTTTGTTGGCCACTTAGTCCCTTCCCAAGTTCTGGAGGTCGTAGTATACGGAGAAATCTCACCACATCGAGCTATGGCTGTGTATTCTGACAAGTCATCATTATAAATTTTTCCCTTTTCGGTATAGGCTCCAACAGTGAGTGCGTTCCATGACTGACCGGGATCATGAACCGAATTTTTAATATTACTATTTGGAAAAGCATTCCAATCTTCCATCTCATCAGTATTTCCAGCAGCAACAATAAATAACCTCTTATTTCCGTCATCTGCTCCTGATGTAATTGCATCAATCGCAGCTGACCATGAAGAAGGCCTACCTCTATCGCGACCATCGGTTGAAGCAACCGCCATGCACATAAGATGTGTTCTATCTGGCGATTGAATTTCAACTCGGCTCACCGCTTGAGACGTTATCAGCCCATACAGCTCAGGGATAGTAGGGCGCCCTGTGCTAGGAGGAAGAATTTTAACAGACTCCAACTTATGAAAAATTTCTATAGGATTGTCAGTTTCTAGTTTCCGCTGTAAATCGCCGTACCCAGCAAGCCCACACATAAGAGTTCCATGTCCATGAGGATCATGATCATATGTTCCCCAACTAGGCTTTACACTGTGGCAATCATCGTCATGTAAAAGAGGTTCTAATAATTGATGCCCATTGTTAACGCCACTATCAAGAACACATACAGCAACTTTTGCTTCCGAATCTATGCGCAATCGATCAAGTAGATTCTGCCCCCACTCTAGCTGTTCAACGTTGGTTAGTGAGGTCCAAAACTCAGCAGTCTCTTTAGCTAGTCTAAATTCAGCAAGATGATCTGAAGAATCCATTAACTCACGAAGTCCGTTACAATCGGCTTTGACCATTACAACGGTTCGTTCAGGAAATATTAAAACGCCATCTCGAACAGGAAGGTTGACCTGCTCCGCAATATCCCTAAAAGCTTGTTCAATTCCATCCTCATCCCCTTTGAGCCAGACTTCGCACCATGCAGGTTCATCATGTGGCATTAATCCTGAGTCGTCTCTCCATAAAGAATCTAAGAAAGCTTGCTTGATGTTATTGATACAATTTAGAAGTGGAGCATTTTTGGGACTTTTACCATCCTTTTCTGGATTTTCATAATCTTCTAATTTACTTATGAAAATTCTCTCTTGCCCTGCGGGAATGTAAACTGTCGCTTTTACTACAGGTTTATCTTCAAATAGAGGAATTTCTTTATGCACATTTAGTAAGCGAACATTTGCTTTTATATTTTCGAGACTTTTTACAGGAAAATCACAACCTGCCTCCCCTTCAAATTCTAAATAAGTCCCTGTCCTTGTAGGGAGAGCGACAGCTGAACGATGCTCCATAAATTCTTTTGATTCGCTCCATGCCTGATCAAATTTTCGTCTCAAAAACTTAGCATGTTCCCTGCGAGGCTTGAACGGAATATTCTTTTCAAAAAAGGGAGGTTTTTGAGTGTAACCAGAGCGTTCAGCTTTGCCTTGAAGAAAAATGTGGGGGAATTGTTTTTTACTCATCAAACTACTTAAAATTTAGAATTTCCATATGCAGACCGACGATCTCGCAACATATTTTTGAGAACCTTAATGGACACTTTGTTCTTGTCAGATAATATAGCATCTTTTATTGAGTCATCGCAAGCCTGAACTATTTCGGCATGACTTATTTCTTTTGCGGCATCGGTTATCGGCCCTTTTCCCATTCGAGTCGGTTTAAAATTAGCCAACCGATTATTAATCAGATGGTATGCTTCGTCTTTTGTTGGCAAGCTATAGTAAAGTACATCGTCGAAACGCCTGAACAATGCTTGATCCAGAACATTTGCGTTATTCGTTGCCGCCACAATCAAGCTGTCGGAACTATCATGTTCAATTAATTGTAAAAAAGAATTCAAAACTCGCCGCATTTCCCCTACATCGTTCTCTCGTCCTCTTTCAGCTCCAATGGCATCAAATTCATCGAAAAGATAAACACCTCTTTGCGATGAAATTATATCGAAAATTTGCCTTAACTTGGCACTTGTTTCCCCCATAAACTTCGTTACCAATTTGTCCATCAAAATGGTGTACAAAGGAAGCTTCAATTCTCCAGCAAGAACTGAGGATGTCATAGTCTTTCCTGTACCAGGAGGCCCAGCCAAGAGAATTTTACGGCGGTTTGCCAGACCATGTTTTTTTAGTTGATCCTGTTTGTGATACTCAAGAATAACTCTTTTAATTCTCTCGGTTTTACTATTTTCAAGAATAATATCTGCGAGCCTAGTGTGGGGAGTTGAACCCAAAACAAGATCATTAAAATCACGGTTAAAAGGAATTACTTTTGGGGAAGAAGACTTAGCCTTATCAACAAGACCCTTAATGTCGTTGGCTATAGCTGAATGCCCCTTCCTGGCTTCATGAGCTGCAACCTGAAGGGCTATAGTTAAAAATCGGTCCCTATCTTCATCAACATGTGATCGAATCAAGGATTTTATTTGTTCTGCTGTAGCCATTATTTTCTCCTAAAAAAACATACCATGTTCATATTTAATTTTCCAGAAAATTGCTACCCCTCAGCCCTTTACACAAAAACACATAACCTCCCAATAACTCTAGCGTAGTTTCATTTTACTTATTGTTTTTTGCTTGTTCTTTGTAAATTTTTTGGAAACAAATTTTCCAATTCTCTCAACACACCGTCCAATTCGCTCTGCAAGTCTTGGCAACCCTGCACTTCCTTTTCCAGCTCGGCTATCCGCTGGTCTTGCTGTTCCAATCTTTCTTTCTGTGCTTTTTCCATCCGTTCCAGACTCTCCGATAAGCTCTGACTTAACTCGTTCATAATCTACCTCTGTAGTAAAACAGCTGGATCGCCGTTTGATGTTTTTACTATTTCCAGATTCGTTCCCTTTGGGAAGGCCAGAAATCTTTGATTGCTCTGCTGGTGCATTGTGATTCCCCAATTCTTGAGCTGGCTTTCTTGTTTCTTCAAACTTGAAACCTTGGCCGTGAGTTGACTCAACGCCTCGCTGCGGTCTTGAATTCGCAAACCGAAGTATCCGGTTATGCAGACTGAGATTACGATTAGAAGCAGAGCGGATATAATGTTTGCCAAAATGTTTTGCTTCCAGTGATACGCTGAGATTTTGGATTGCTTTTTCCTTAGCTTCTGAAGATGGGTGTCCATATCGCTGATGATGGTATTCAGTTCGCTTTCGGCATATTTCAGCAAGTTCTCGCTCAAGTCTTCCAATACGTTCTTGGCGGCTTGCTCGGCCTCCTGAGACCGTGAGTCCATCTTCTCTTTTAATTTCTCTGTCAGATCTCCAAGATGATTCATATATTCCTCCTTTAAGTCGAGCACGCTTTTTATCTTTTGGTAACTCCAAGGTAATATATTTCTTACCCTGCCTCGGTACGGCGTAACCGACCTCTTCGAGAGCCTTCACCAAATCATTCCTATCCCTAAGCAATCCGTCAGTTATACCTTGAACCAAGTAGTCAGTTACTGTTTTACGAAAATCATTTAGCTGCTTCCCCTTTGGGGAATGCATATCTTTTCCCGGCTGTGTAAGCCGAGACCTCTTCAAATCATCAGGCTTTGCCCACTCCTTACGTTCATTCCAAAGGTCGCGCCAAACGTCGTATTGTTTCTGCCAGTTGGGAGGACATGGATTCATGCCTTTATCCTGCCTGAGTTCCGTTCGAGGAATAATAAAGTGCAACTCAGGATGTCCGGCATGACTGTGCCGAACCCAAAGGATGGAATACTGATCCGGTTCCATGCCTGCGAAGGCCACTCTTTCAAAATCGTCCATGACCTCTTTTTCAGTTCGTGGTGAAATTTCATCTTCTGGCGACCAAGAAAGAACGCCGGAAGTGTATTTCCAGACACGGTCAGTTGAACCGATCACTCGTTGTACAATTTCTGGATCTCCGCGCAGAACTTCGGGAGGGGATTCTTCGCGCCCATCTCGTTTCGGATCAAGGACATAATTTATGGCCTCAGTTCCATTTCCTTTTCCATATGGGAAAACCTTCATATACATTTCAATTCCTTTTCGACTGCTGCAAGTTCAGCGAGAATCAAAATTGAATCTGCATTGCTTTTATAAGTATTTGCCCAGCGAGCAAGCTGGTTAAGATTGTTTCCGATACGAGCAATATGAAGCAGCTTCTCCCTTTCACGTCTGGTTTTACGAACACGCGGCTTTCCCAATTTCTGGCGCACAAAATCGCAAGTGCTCATTCCTCTTGCTTCAGCTTTAGATGCTACGTTCTTTTTTTCTTCCGGCGTGACTCTGAGATTAATCCACTCACTTCGTTTCGCGCTCATACTCCCTCCATTTCTCTGGCGTAATCGGTGGGATCGAAGGGAGGCTTGCCTCCCTCGCCAGCCCCAACAAAGACACTGATCGCGCAGCGGGCTGTGTCACGTTGGGTAGGCTGGCTAAGATTCGATAATATTCGCCGCTCAAGTCCTTTTTCTGTCGTGCGTCGAGAGCACCACTTATTATTTGATGACTCCATATTTGTGTATCTCACCTACTTTTATGATTTATTGCTTTATGTACGAATTAAACGAGCAAAACGATTTATTCATTTGGGACATCGCTTTTATTTTCGTTTAATTCGTTTTTTTCGTAGAGAGAGAATATATTTTTAGGACGTCCACGAATTCCAGTTTTCCTCTTTTCAACTACAATTCTGGAACTAGCGATCAAAGATGAAAGAGCATTTTCAAGACGCCGCTTCGTAATATTCCTTGAAAAAACATCGTACAAAGCCCGCGTATCCATCTCATCAACTTCACGTAAAGCTTCAATAATTCGCCGCTCTGTTGAATCAAACTCCACTTCTCCAAAAATGAAATGGGTGGACTGTTCGCAATAATCCCAAAAAGCCAACGCAGACTTTAAGTGTGTGATCGTTATTTCCGAGGATGAATCAAGAAGAGCATAAAGCAAGGCAAGCCGAATTGTATTTGTCTCAGCCCTGTTCATTGGCTCCCGGCAAGCCGGGACGGTCTTGAGAAAGTGAAGGATAGATATCAGCCCAAAGAGTTCTTGCTTCAGAGTCAAAACAAATCTCGTTATACTCAACACTGCTTTTGAGAATATCCAAGAGACGCATTCTGAAGCTCTGAAGCTTTTTTTCATCCAGAGCAGTTGGAAACGCGACAAGCTTCGGGCGGCGCACACAGAGCCAAAGGAAACGATTTGCAAAGCCATTGAAAGCTTCGACCGTATCCATTTTGCTACTAAGCTCATATGTTGTGATGTGAGTAACAATGGCAACATGCGGATCTGTAGCCGTAATCTTACTTGTTTTGGTCAGTGGCTCCACTTTATGACCATCAAAAAGAGCACGAATAATGGAAGACAATGTATTTCCATCCCGCTTTGAGCAGGACAATGCCCCGGCAAATTCCTGATCAAGCACAAAAAGCCTTTTATCTTTAATGCCTAAATCAACCGTAACATCCTTCCCAGAGCCCTTTTGCCTATCGACAATATATTCAGTGCGTTCATCCCTAACAGCAAAGATCAGCCCTTCTCCACTTGATAGAGGTCCGTGGCTGACATGAGAAAGCTTCCATTCGTCTTCAGAGAACTTAAATAATTCTCGAATGGGCATAAACGAAGTTCCTTTTCGAGCCTTCGAACTCTGCCCCACAAGAACAGCATTAACGCGGGCATGCTGCTGCTCTCCGGCCAAAACAAATGGACTACGACCGACCTCAACTCCAAAACGAGATAAAAAGGTTGCTAGAACTGCGATTGGATCAGCTTCTGAATATTCCGTGGCAAACTCCACAAATTCACCAGCAAAACCGTAAAACATAGCCCTATCGACAATCGGCCAAGGAAACACATTTAATTCTTTGAGTGACCGATTTAAGGCCGAAGCTCCGCTCTTGGGGCTATCTTTACCTGCTTGAATTCCATTTTGGATAGTCTTGAAATATTCCGCAGTAGGCAAACCCGTTGTTTCAGCAGCAGCATAGATATACTTGATGATCTCTTTCTTAGTAAAATAACCCTGAGTAATCAGCTGACCGATGGAAAAACAAGACTTGTTAAGCGTGTCATTGCGCTGCCCTTCTTTAGCTGAAGCAATTGTTTCAAGATGGCTTCGTGCTGAAAGCGGTGCATTATCAAAACTGTCTGGCAAGTATTTGTTACCCTTCCCAATAATCTTTTTAACTAGCCAAGTAGGAGCTTCCTGAAGAATTGCATTCCCTTGCCATTAATACTTTTGCTGAGATGGATGCAATGAAGGCGGCAGAATCACATACCCTCCAGCACCTCGAATATCCAAGCCCTTACCAATCTTGCCAGCTGTATTTTTGATTTTTATGCCTTGAGGAAGTTTGAAGAATAGATGTTTGCCTCCGCTCCCGGTAATCTGCTCCAATGTTTCAGGGAGACTACCATTAGCTTCTTCCAGACCTGCAAGTGAAGCAGGACCATCCGGCAAATCAACATCAAGAACAAAGCTATTGAGTCCGGTGGGGCTTCCTATATTTGCATCCGGGAATTGCTGCCATCAAACTTTAACCTGATCCAGATTTGTAGAAGCGTCTTTAAAGCCATGAGAGGTCAAAGGCCTCTTTTCCCGACAAGGAAATACAGGAATGCCTGAAGAAGCATATTCCAAGGCGGCCTTAAATGTATCAAGCTCGTTTATATCAGTAAGATTCATATAAACCCAACCTTACTGGCTGCGAGCTTCAAGCCACTTAACAAGGCTTTCACGCGTGTATACAATTCTGCCACCAATCTTAATTGAAGCAGGGCCGAGTCCGGCAGAATCTAAATTAGCCATATGGCCAACACTGATAAGGGAACCTAAGTACTTAGTAAGGTCTTTCCTTGGAACAAGGGGAGGAAGGGTTTCGAGAAGGTTATCGAAGACTGTTTGTTGGGAGTAATCTTTTAATTTTTGTCGTGCCATGAGGTTGCCTCCAGATTTATTTGTTAATCTGAAAGCAATGGTAGTTGGAAAATTAAGGAATAATAGGAATATTCCGAATATTTCTTAATTCACAAAAGTCCTTTATTTTAGGCAAGATATGTCTAATATGTGGGCCATTATTCTTTTCAAAAGATTTTTTCTTAATTGAAACCTCTCCTGATGTCGTTTCTGACAAACCTATATGGTTTAGTACTTCACCTGTTATGTATATTCTGACTTCAGACCCAAAAGGGATTCGATTCTGATAAGGGGTTTCACTTTTAAATTTATCTCCCATTAACTCCCATAATTCATCGTATGTGCCGAACGTACTCTGAGTTGCTTCAAGCAAATCATGAATAGCAATTGCTAAATAAATATTAATCAAATTAGAATCAGGTCTTTCCCTTCTAAGTTCATCCAAAAAATTAATAACGACATCACTGCGACCTACTTTATTATCAACAGGACTTGCATCCTCTTCCTTTTCCTTCTGAGGTTCGACAAAACCCCGGCTAAAAGCTTCATTAATTATTGAAGACTCTCTATTCATTTCTCGTCTATGGTTGAGAAAATGGACAATATCCTCAAGCACGAGAAAACCAGTATACGAATAAGAAAGCAAAGCTTTTCTTAAATATAAAAGATCATTAACCATACCCGTATTAACTTCTTTTGACTCGCGATAATCATTTAAAAACCGTTGCGAACAAAGCAGAACCTCTAGGACAGGCCTAAAAAGAAGTATTATTCTTTTCTCATAAAAACTACGCCCGTAACAAATTGATCTTGAAACAAAAATATCTTTCGAGAAATCCCCATGCAACAGTCTGCCTTTGTCAAAATATCTAATTTTAACACCACAATAACCATGCCTTACATCTGTAACAAATTTTGGATAGATACCCGTGAGCTTATTCTCAGAAAGAATTAGGTGGAAGAGATAATATTTTTCCAGAAGAATTTTCTTAGCAAGAAAATTAATTTTTGCGATCGATTTTAAAAGATGGGCTTTATTCGCTTGTGCATACGCTCTCTCACAAGAATTCAACTCGGTCGAAATTTTTAATGTTATCATCACAATATATTCAAAATCAGCCCGCTGCATGGGTTCACTCTTTATGGCAATACGAACCAGATTTGGTAATCCGACCAGAATAACACCTAGATCAGCGATTTTTTCGCCAAATCTGGAAATTTTCTCATAACAATTTTTTATCATAGCGCATCTGGGGTTAAGAATTAATATTTGCTAACCTGAAGTATTTATAGGGGGACAGCCAAGATGAGAAACTAGGAAAGACGGGATTTCAATAGGACATATATAGGACGAATATAGATATAATGCGGGTTTTCTGATGAGACGAAATAAATTTTAGGGCATTTAGTCAAAATGAGAAAATTGACTAAATGCCCTTTGTTTTGGACACTCAAAATGAGAAATATTCTAGCTGCTCTGGCGGCCAAATTTCCAAGTCAGTAGTTTGTGAGTTTTAACGTTCGCTGTGATGGTTATCTCGGCATCGGGGTAATAAAATGCTTTGATGATTTTAGGATTGCCGCTTGTCACTGTTATTAGCTCAGGTTGTCCTAACTTATCGCTAATCTTGATATAATCAAACGTTGATCCGCCTGTGCAAGTGGAAGCGACCCAATCCTGAAGACTGCGGATTTGCGGATCGTTTGAATATGTTAGCCTTTTTTGTGTGGCGTGTTGCTCTTTTCGTGTATGTTTTTTGGTGATTTGTGTGCTGGTAGGCTCACTAGATGCACCATAAATACCACCTATAACGAGCAATATTAAAGAAATTAAAACTCCTCCACCGTAGACTTTAAAAGCCTGTTTTCGGTTTGCCATTTTTACCTTTGTCGGTTTGATCAGGCCGTATATCAGTAGAAACAAAAATGAAGTGCATATCAAAGCAGGAATCATAAAATAAATCATCATTCTTTCCTGTTTATTGTTAAAATTAGATTCCAATCACACACATTAGTATTGTATAATCTATTGTAATAGCTATAATTAAACGGGTAAGTGTAAAAGTTTACCTTTGCCCGTTACCTTTTTATTTATCCAACATTTCGATGGGCTTCATTGGGCTTATCTTGGTCCGAGGCGGACCTTGCCTTCATTCGTTCCAGTTCTACTCGCAAGTCGCCATTTTCTTTTAAAAGTTCGCGGTTTTCAATCAGTAACTCTCGGCTTAATCCTCTTTCGCTCAAAAGCTCTTCTTCTAGCCCTTCATTCTTTGTATCGCTTTCGGGATTCTCAGGTGGTGGAGATAATTCTGGATAGTCAGGGTTATACGCTAAAAACATAGGCTCTTTAAACAATAGAAGCCATGCTGGGCTTACCTCAAATTCAGAGCAAATACGGATTAAAAAATCACTATTAGGTAAACGTTTGTTTCCTACGTAGTTAGTTAACGTTGCGCTAGTCACATTTAATTTTTCTGCCAAAGCTTCTCGCTTTAACCCAGATAAAATCCATATAAACCGGATTCTATCCCCCAGAGTTTCGAGTTCTTCTGAGTTCGCAGTTATCTTTTTCAAGTTAGAACCAGAGTTGGAACCCTCAGGAAATTTTTTTTTCATGTATATCTATTTGTTTTGTTTAACAATAAATAAAAACATATGTTTATTTTAAGTTGGAACTAAAAACATATGTTGCTTTTAAAGAAACATTTGTTTATTTATTACTCATGGCGTCACAAAAAACACTCACATACGGCACTAGATTAGCACCGCTAGACGCAGGCGGTCAACGAATCTGTTTGGACGGTAAAAAGAGGCTGGGGAGACGGTGAAAAAAGTGCAACAGCTTACACTTTTTTATGAGGAGAATCAGGAAATGGAATACCAGAAAATGGCCGCGACTTTAGCCAGCCTGATGCCTATGATCCGGTCCGCTATGAACAGGACCGCCGAAAACCATGACCTGTCCCGTGATCTAATTGCTGATCGTATGACCGAAATTTCTCGATCCTCCGGGGTTAAGTTGAGCCGTGGGAATACCAAGAGCGTTAAGACGGATACACTTGCAAAATGGCTTGCCCCGGAAGATCGGGAACACCCACCAAGCCTTAACGCCCTCGTAGCTTTCTGTATGGCGACTAAAGACCTAAGCCCATTAGGCCCGTTATTACGGGCGCTAGGCGTGGAAATTATGACTGACGAAGATAAAAAATATCGTGATTACGGCAAGGCCGATATCGCGGCGAAGAAAGCACAGAAAAAGAAAAAGCAATTGGAGGCAGATTTATGAGCGTAGTTACGAACCCCTTCGCCAGTGTAGGGGCCGGACGAGACCGCAATCCTTGGCCGATTAAAGAGTGGATGGATTTTCACGGAATACGACAAGCAGACATTGCTATTAAGGCAGGAGTCAAAGGGCATTCTCTTGTGAGCCGAACAATCCACGGCGGGGCCAATAATAAAAAAGTTTTAGGGGCGTTAAGAGATCTTGGATGCCCAGATAATATTTTGAGTTTACCTGAAGAAATGAAAACTGAACAAACATCATAACTAGCAAGAAGTCATTATGAACAAATTCTACTCTATTACCGAAATAGCACAAAGCCAAGAGATAACTCCGCGAGCTGTGCTTAAGCGAGCCAAGCGCGAGGGTTGGCCCTCTCGTGCCCGCTCTGCCAAAGGCGGTGGTAAAGAGTATGCTTTTGATAGCCTCCCTGATTCAGTTAAAACCGCAATTCTGCGGCACGAAGCTACTAACACCAGTAATGTTTCTTCAATCCCCACCACGGGGCCAACCCTTGCTGATCTAAATGACAACAAACGCACCAAAGCTCTAGCCAAGGCAGATCTTCTCCAGCTGTATACAGATTGGTTATCCCAGGCCAAACGTGGATCAAAAGCCGAAGCCAGAACTGATTTTATACTTGCATATAAGGGTGGTGCATGGCCCCGACTATTAAAGACTTTAGGATCAAAAATTTCTTGGCAGACGATTGAACGTTGGAAGGTTCAGCTCCGTAATAATAAAACAGTCGTCGTGCTGGCAGATCAGCGCGGAGAACATAACAGCCAGCGATCTGTCATGAGCGATAAGCACATGGACATTTTACTGAGAGTTGTTCTTTCTCCTAACAACCCCACCATATCAAGCGCGATGCGTACAGCAAAAGCCATTATGCAAGCCTCAGGCGTGACAGACCTTCCTTGCGACAAAACAATGCGCCGCAAGCTGGAGTCATGGAAAGAAACAAATTTCGGTGACTGGGTGTACACCAGAGAAGGCAAGAAAGCATGGAACGACAAGGCCGCATTTTTCATTGAACGCGATTACAGTTTAATTGAAGTCGGCGACATTATGATAGCTGACGGCCACGTTCTGAACTTTGAAACTCTGAATCCGTGGACTGGCAAAGGCCAGCGTATGGAACTGGTCATGTGGTATGACATGGCCAGCAATTGCCCGTTAGGCTGGGAGATTATGCCCACAGAAGACACACAATCAATTGCCGCCTCTTTCCGCCGTGCCTGTTTAACTCTCGGCAAGTTCCCCAAAATCGCATACCTCGACAATGGCCGCGCATTCAGGAGCCAATACTTCAACGGCGTTGATTTCCGTCAAACCGGAGTCGGAGGCCTATTTAAAGAACTAGGAATCAACACAATTTTCGCATGGCCATATCACGGCCAGAGTAAGACCATTGAACGGTTCTTCGGGACTCTTCACGATCTTGAGCAGTGGGTTCCTTCATACGTTGGTAACTGCATTGATTCCAAACCCCCGCGCCTGAATCGCGGCGAAGCCATGCACCGTAAAGCATATGAAGCCGTAGGCGGACGTCCCCTGACAATGGAAGAAACACACGTAGCCGTTGCGCGCTGGATTGATGAATATATCAACCGCCCACAGCGTGGACACCTTAAGGGCAAATGCCCAGCCGAACTGATGCTTGCAGGGCGTGGCCCCGGTATTGATGAACGGGAATTGCGTCACCTGATGATGGTTAAAAAAGTCCGTAAAATCACACGTGAAGGTATTCGGCTTTTTGGAGAACGTTACTACGCACCGGAACTCTACAGCCGCACTCACGAGGTTCAAGTCAGATACGACATGCACGATCTTAGCCGTATCTATGTCTATCGTGACGGTGAATATCTTTGCACCGCATCTAAAACAGCAAAAATTCATCCAGCCGCTAATCTTTTAGGTGAAGAATCCCACCAGAACGAATTTAAGAGACAAGTCACCTATAGGAAACAACAAGAAAAAGATGCATCCAGCATCACAAAAGGTGTGCTTGAATCCGCAATGCATGATCAGGCGCAGCGCATGAAAGAGCTGGAAGTTAAAAAAGAAACTTCCAACACTGGCACCGAGATTAAGCCGCTTACACAAGCCAAAGTTACTTCCATTGAAGCCGTAAAAGCCAAGGCTCTTGAAGCCCAAAAGAACGCTCCGGCCTATACGCCTCCGGCTGAGAAATCAGATATTTTAAGTGAACTAGAGAAGTACGAATACCTTCATGCAATTGCATTCCGTGACGGGGTTGTGCTTCGTGATCCTGATGCCGAGTGGATGGAAACTTTCGAAGCTACAGACGAATTTCAAGAATTACACACGGGCCGTTTTGCTCAGTTGAAAAAACTGTACGAACGCCGTCAGGCAGTAAATTAAGGGGATTTCATGAAAAATGTATTTATTGAAACATCCAATGTATCAACCTTCCGCTCTGCAATACGCACGGTTGAAGATACTGAAAAAGGTCAACCAGGTCTGGTCGTAGCTTCTGGCCGTGCAGGACGTGGAAAAACCATGGCAACGCAGAACTATCATGCCCTTCATGGTGGTATTTATCTCCGCGCATGGGAGGGGTGGACACAAACCGCATTTCTGCAAGCACTATGCTTTGAAGTTTGCGGCCTGCGTCCCCGCTCTGCCAATTCTTGCAAAAGAAAAGTTATGGAAACCATAGACCGTGAACCTCAGACTATTTTCATAGATGAAGCTGACCGTCTTAATATCGGTCGCATTGAAGATCTCCGAGACATTCACGATGAAACAGGCGCACCGATTGTAATTGTCGGTGAGGAAGAGATTCTTGGCTTACTGGGTGAACGCCGCCGCATTTGGTCACGAGTCACCCAGCAAGTTGAATTCGGCCCTGTAGTTGATGAAGACGTTGCCCTATTCGGTCTTGATGCCGCAGATCTGGATATTGACGCTGTAGCTTGCCGCCAGATCGTACAGAAAGCAGATGGTGACTTTCGGCTTGTCCGCAACATCATCCAAGCTCTTGAACAAGTTGCAACAGCCCGAGAAACACAAACAGTCACATCAGCAATGGTCGGTGATGTCCTTAAGCAGCGCAAATGGGGACACAAGTAATGGAAAAGACGAAAATTTCACTGCTACGCTCTGCCGCTCAGGTGTTGGGTAAAGATGGAGATATCTTTTACAATCACCTCTTATACAAAGCTCTAGGAGCTGAATCAGATAAGGAAAAAGCCCGTGTACGCCGCCAAGCTAACCAGCTTGTAGAAACGGGTGAATTCTCCAGAGTTGCAAGGGGTAAATATAAGTACCACCCCGAAAAAGCACCAAAACGAGATGGCAAACTTACAAATCAAATGTGGCGAGCGATCAGGTCATCACAGCCGGGCTGGACCATGGCTGAAATTGCTCAAATCTCAGGCGCAAGCTTGTCACATGTAGTGAAATACTGCCGCTACCTCGAAGAAGACGGATATATCAGAAGGCATGGTCGTAACGGAAATTCAGCCCTCTACAGATCGACACTCAAATCATCTGAACAGCGGAACACTCCATACCCGCCCAGCCTCTTAACCGATCCACATGAAGAGGAACGCGGGTGCGTATCAGAGCTAGTGAAACTGTTCTTGCTGAAAGATCTATACGCACCAGCAACTCAAAACAAAATAATCAAAAACTGCCGGACCATTTTGGATCGGTTTGAAACCAACCAGGAGGAAGCATGAGAAAAGGGAAAAAAGCAAAACCAGCAGCAAGTCCCGTAGGAGGTAAAGTCAGACATTGTATTTTTGAATTGCGGTGTCTTTCTCAGGGACTGGCTGAAGAGGAATTTGCCAAAATGAAAGCTGTCATAAACAAGCTGGAAGGTTGCGCTTTGCACATGGAAGAGATTGAGCAGTTTATTCCCGTCAGTTTATTTATACGCCCGTTAGACTCGGCCCAGATTGCGGCAGAACTTGGCGCAAGGATGGATAATTAAGATGGAAGAAATAACAGTACCAGAAGGATACATGGAAGACAGTATGGGCCGTCTTGTGCGTATTGAACATGTATCTGAATACGACAAATTGAAAGATGAAACGGTGAATACCATTTTGGAACGAGCGTTTCAGGTACAGCAGGAAATCAAAGATTTTAAGACGGAAACAATGGGAGACTTTTATGCTCTCATGGAAATGGCCTTTGAGAAGTATGACGCAAAAGTCGGTGGCAAGAAAGGTAATGCTCAAATCACTTCGTATGATGGCAAAAAGAAAGTTGCAATTGCCGTAAACGAATCAGTCACTTTTGACGAGCGGTTGCAGGTTGCAAAGTCACTCATTGACGAGTGTTTAATCGACTGGACAAAGGATGGCAGGACAGAAGTTAAGACCATTGTTAATGCCGCCTTTGATGTCGATAAAGAGGGTAACATAAGTACATATAAAGTCATGTCTCTACTCAAGCTTGAGATTAATGATGACCGTTGGCAACGGGCCATGAAGGCCGTCAAAGATTCCTTAAGCGTGTTGTGTAGCAAAAAGTACATCCGCTTCTACCATCGCACAGGAATTGAAAGTAAATGGCAAGCTATCCCGCTTGATATAGCGGCGGTTTAGAGGCGCATATGTGTGGAATTAGCACAGGAGAAAAACAAACAAAAATAAGGCTTGTTCCTATAGACAAGCTGCACGCAGTAGAAGCGCAAATCTTTAAAAAGGATAAGTTAGTCCAGCGAATGGCAAAGCTGCTTAAGATTGGCGTCAAAGAAGCGGCAATGCCAGACGCATGGACACAGAAGGCCCTCAGTTTGATTGATCAAGCTGAAGGCGTCAAGGGCTAGCTAAAAGCGTAAGCGAGGTAACTATGACTCAAAAAGAATTAATTGAACGGGTTTATACAAAGCGGCTATACCGTACCCGTAAAACTGAAGTAGAAACAATTGTCAGCGAGACTCTTAAGGCTCTTGAAGCTGATACGGGCGTACAGCTCGTTAAAAGAGATAAAGACTAAGCGAAACAGCCCCGCGGGGCTGTCGCCGGAGCGTGGCGGCTTCGGCCTGATGAGCAGCCAAATAGGAATTACAAAATGACATACGACCGCAAAAAACAACTTATTCAGAAAGCGGCAATAGCTCGCAAGCAGATTGGTATAGACGATGATGCTTACCGAACTTTACTTGCCGTCCGGTACGGTGTGAACAGCTCTAAGCTATTGAACATTGCCCAGCTTGCAGACCTGCTCAATCTCTATATCGAAAAATACGGTTGGAAGCCTACACCCTCCAAGACGGCCAAGCCCACGCCGACACAGCAAAAGGGCAAAGGTTATCAGGGTGAGTTTATCAAGCTGGATGTTCGTGATCCGCTAGGGCCACAAAAGCGGTATGCGCTGGCTCTGGCTAAAATGCTCGGCTGGAAACTGTCCGGCCTTGATACTCGTTGCAAAACTCAGTTCGGGGTCGAACGGCTCCAGTGGATCAAAAAGCAAGGCCATATGCAGGTGCTCATTAACGACATGGTTACCCGCTGCCAGAAGCGCGGCATTGATCCGACTCCGCAGTCTTAAACATGGGGCAGGAGCTAGACGGGCTGAGACAGGCCATAGTTGATAAATACGGCACGGTTCATCACTTCTGCCGCAGAAGTCCACAGCTTAACCGCTCCACTGTCTACATGGTCCTGAACGGGAATTACCCCGGCAACATGGCCGGACAGATTAAACGCATCAAACAGGCCCTAGCTGATCAGGACAAAAGCGGAGATGTATTTCAGGCAATTAAGACCGAAGCCTGTAGACGATGCGCAGTAACCGTGCCCTGTAATAAATGTGACAAGATGTTTAAGGCTCAAGCCTCGGCCGTATTACAAATTTTCTCAAGTTGAGTGTCCACATGGAACAGAAAAAAATAGCACATATTTTATGCCACACAGAGCAGGATACAGGGCCAAAGATCGAAATTTTTCCTTCTGAACAATGGCAAACAGCCGGAGGCAAAAAAGGATTCTACAGAGTCCGTATAGATAGGCTCTGGCATTGCGAGGACGGCGAGAAATACAGCTTTCTGAGCCCTGAGCAAATAGGTGAACTAATGGTAAACCATCTTAATCTGGAAACGGCCAAGCCTGAACCAAAACCGGCTTTTCGCGCACGACAGCATATATCTGTCAAAGGGCCAAACGGTTGGACAAGGGGCATGATCGGCAGTGATCCAATTTTAGGGCCTGATAAAAGATGGCGCGTATGGGTTCGAGGATACGGTTTTTCAAAGTTTTATCTTTGCGATACACAAGAGGATAAATTATGAACAGCACGCTTTGCCGCACACTTAGAAAAATGCTGGCTGATGGATTTGAGCAGTACAACGGAGTTATTGAGCAAGATGTTTATAAACGCCTCGGGTGCTCCAATCCTGCTCGTGCTTACTGGGTTTGCAACTGGCCTATTCTGCATTGTTTGGGTTGCAATGAGCGTTGCACGCCTAAAAGTATTGAGGGGTTTCAGATTGTATTACCCACCGTAAAATCAGAAAAGAAGTATGATTTATCGCCTTATGAAATGGTGAGTCGCAAGCACCTGTTAAGAGCTGATGAGGCGGCTTTTTGTCTGAATGTTAAGCCTAGAACTGTATATAAGATGGCGGAAGAAGGTAAACTGAACAGGCACATTGAATTGCCGTTTCGGGTTACTGCGGAGAGTGTTAGGGAGCAGATGGAAAAGGTTGAGATAGGGTAAAAAAGTTACTCTGCATCACTGGATTAATTGCTTGTTTAGGGTTTATAACTGCACAAGTTTAATCATACCAATAAATAATTCGGTGGAAATATAAATATGAACGAAGAATTCAGAGATATTAAACGTAATATAAAAACGTGGGATGAAGTCATTGAAACTCTTCAAAATGTATATAGTAAATTAGATTTACGTGATGGAATACTTAAGCATCCAGAATACTACAAGGACATTGATACTGTTGCGTTATTAAAACAAGCTACAAAAGAATGTTTGTTTAGTAACTGTATTTTCAATTTTGATTTTTCTATAGATCTTTTTAAAGATGCATATATAAAATATGTTGACTCTTTAAATAACCAACAAGATCAAACGTTATCTCTAGTATACTCAGGAGGAATAAATTTTAATAAAAACGATTTGTTTTTTATTCCTCCTTTAAAATTCGAAAACTGTGAATTTAATTCACAAATATTATTTAGCAATCTTGAATTCAAAAATTATTTAATTTTTGAAGACTGTATAATTAATGCTTATACAAGTTTTAATGGATCTATTTTTAATCAACTACTATTATTTAATCATACAACAACCATAGATTGTGTAAAAAAAATAAATTCTGAAAATTCCCAATTATTAATTGATTTTTCCGAAGCTACTTTTAATGAGAATGTATTTATTAGTGGTTGTTCTTTTTCCATGGGAATAATTTTTTCTGGAGCTACCTTTTTAAAAGAATTTAATATCTTAGAAGGACAATGTAGCAAGAAGAATTTTAATGCTCTTCTAGTTTTCAGACATACTGAATTCAATCGTTCATTTTCTTGTAGTTGTTCATTTAGTGATCAATTTGTATTTGAGAACTGTTTATTTAAAGAAAATGTGTATATTATAACTAATAAAAATTCTGTAAAATCTTATTTGAAAATTAGTAAATGTAAATTTAACTCACATGTAAGAATAAGAAATTCTGAAATATATAAGATAGATATACATAATAATATTTTTGAAAATTACACTGATTTTTCACAATTAATATCTAAATCTACATTTTCATGTTTGGAAAATTATTTCGAGTTACAAGCGATATTTAACAATACAATATTTGAAGATGATTGTTTTATTGAAAGGAATTATTTTAAATCTTCAGCTATATTTAGAGATGCTACTTTTATTAAAAAAGTTTGTTTTAATGACACTATTTCAAACAACAAAATAATTATACAAAATGCCAGTCTAAAAGCGCTACCATTAAGAAATGTGAATATTGAATCATTTCAATTTATTCAATGTGATTGGGATTACGATTTTTGGGGTAATAAATTAATATGCGATGAAGATGAAAAGGTAAAATCGACATTTAGTGAATTAGAAGAAATTTTCAGAAGGTTAAAAAAAAGCGCTCTCACCAATTTAGACCAAGAACAAGCTTCAGACTGGCACTACAAAGAAAAAAAATTCGCCCTTAAAAATAGTTTTATCAACATATTTAAATCTTTTTCAAATGTTATAAAAACCATTTATTTATTCTTATACTATTTTTTAAGTGGATTCGGTGAAAAGCCTTTTAGAGCTTTATTGGTCCTACTTGTAGCAGTAGTTCTTCCAATTGGTATTTCATATTTATGGGGACCATCTTATCAAAGCAAATATTTTTCTTGGGAGTCCAATCATATTACACTAGTTTCGCGATGGTTATGGTATTTGCCTTTCATTAACTCTCAGATTGAAGGAGCTCGTATTACTGACTGGAATTACTTCTGGAAAGGTGTTTTTCATTTACTTATAACCATCCAAGCAGCCCTATTCGCCTTCGCCCTCCGCAACAAACTTCGCAGATAAACAAAGTCCCTCTACTAGCATAAAACAATTGCTAATAGAGGGATTCTCACGTGTAACGCTTCATAAATATTCATCCCCACCATACCTCTAGATTAATTACAATGAATTATAGTACAAGCCTTTGATCTTAGAAATAATATTTTGTTTAGGGGTGGTTATATGGCTTGTTGTATTGGGGCTAAGCATGATCATTGGTGTAAGGTGCATGATATTGTATATATAGATAAAGAGGGAAATGAGTATTGTGTTTTTCATGCCCCATCTGATCATAAGTATAGACATAAAAACGGCCCCAAAGTAACTGCTGAGCAATTTAATCATCTAGTTTTTTCCATAGCAAATTCGTATGCAGATAGAAGTCAGCAACAGAATGAATATATTGAATGCAACCTTTCTGGGACCATTTTTCCGTATGACATTAATTTTTCACTATGTAACACCGACAAAATATTGGAGTCTTTAAATTTTAACGATTGCCTTTTTAAGGGAATAGCATCTTTCAATGGGTGTAGATTAAATGGTTGCTCATCTTTTAATAGGACAACATTTAAAGGGAAGGCGCTTTTTGACGCGGCTACATTTAATGGTGAATGTAATTTTAAATGCACATTTGAATTGGATAGCTATTTTAAGAATTGTACTTTTACGCAGAGTGCTTGTTTTGAGCAGACGCAATTTATTAAAGGGGCATTCTTTAATAATGCTATGTTTTTTGCAACCACCTCGTTTTTAGGTGTTGAATTTCATGATGTAGCTAAATTTAAAGAGTCTAAGTTATGTGCACGTATAACTTTTAATGGGAGTAAATTCCATTCAGCTGCGGTATTTAATCAAACGGTTTGTAATGATGACTTAGCAAGCTTTCAAATGCCTATCAGTTTTTCAAATGTTGATTTTTTAGGAGTTGCATACTTTGAAGAGTGTGACTTTAAGGGGCCTATCGATTTCCATAATGTTAAATTTAAAGGTTACACTTCATTTCAAAGTTCATTTTTTAAACAAGAAGCAACATTTGAAAAAACTATTTTTTATGCTGAAGTGAACTTTTCTCAAATTCAATATGACAAAAGAATAACAGTTTTTAATGCAGAAAGCATATTTAGAAAGACTGTATTCAAAGATACAGTCGATATTTCTAATGTTGATTTTGATTGTAATGTTAAATTTGAAGAAGTTGATATAAATGGGCCTTTACAATGTTTTAATTCTAAATTTAAAAAAGCTGAATTTACGAAAATAAATTTTAACGACCGTGTTCATTTTTCTGGGTCCAAGTTTAATGAAGCGTTGTTTTTTTGTGTTTTTTTTGAAAAACAAGCATATTTCAACGATATGACGCTGTTTTATACAAGTTTGAAAATTGATAATTGCTCTTTTAAAATGGCAGCAAATTTTAATCATGCGGCTTTTATAACCCCTGGCGACTTGACCATAAAAGACACCACATTCGACAGTTGGGCTTATTTCAGAAATGTTACTTTTGGTCGTAAAATATCCTTTGAAGATACAATTTGCGAAAAAACTATATTAATTGAAGGTGATGATGTTGACCTTTCAGGAATGGAGTTTACTAACATTAATATTGAATCTTTTAAATTTATCGGATGCCATTGGGGAAAAAATAAATATGGCCCAATATATGATGAACTAAATGACACAAGCCCTGCTAAACTCGAAGAAATATACCGAAGGCTCAAACGATTGGCCGTTAACAATTCAGATCAGATCCAAGCCTCATCGTGGCATTACAGGGAAAAAAAGTGTTTACTTAAAACATCCTTTAACAACTTAAGAGAGGAACCAAGCAATTGGTTTAAGTTAATTTATCTAGGGCTTTATTACCTATTCAGTGGCTTTGGAGAAAAACCTCTTCGGGCTTTTATTTGGTTACTCATTTTTATCGTTACTCCTTTTTTTATTCCTCCCGAATCCTTGAATAGCTATGATCCTATTTGGCTAAAAAATTCCATAAACTACTTACCAATTATAAAAACAAGTTCAGAGCTTCCAAGTTTGGCTACTCTGGTTCAGGGCTTCTGGCGTTTATTCATAACCATCCAAGCAGCCCTCTTCGCCTTCGCCCTCCGCAACAAACTACGAAGATAGAAACAATTACAACCCGAAGTTAATTACAAATTTAATACTACCAGATAAATCTCAGGAGTTCACATATGGCTTGTTACGTTGGGGCTGAACATAATAACTGGTGCAAAGATTACGACATTGTTTATGTTGACGACGAAGGCAAAGAATATTGCATCTTTCATGCTCCTGCTGAGCATAAGTACTCTGAGCGATATGTAGAGGGGGAAGGTCCGCGGCCAGAGCTGATTTCTGGTGATGATTTTAATGCGTTGGTTTTTGCTCGGATACAGGCGGTTATAGATGCGGGGGAGGATGAAGAGCGAGATAGATACAAATATTCCAATTGGAATCCTCGGTGTAATCTTGCCGGAACTATTTTTTTTACTGATATTTCATTTTCTAAATTTAATGAGGAAAATGGAACGTATTTACCTCCAATTAATTTTTTTAAAACCCAGTTCCGGGGGGGGGCTGATTTTCATGGAACCCAGTTCCGGGGGTGGGCTAATTTTAATGGAACCCAGTTCCGGGGGGTGGCTGTTTTTTACGACTCCCAGTTCCGGGGGATGGCTAATTTTCAGGGCACCCAGTTCCGGGGGCTGACTTATTTTCAGAGAACCCAGTTCCGGGGGTGGGCTAATTTTAATGGAACCCAGTTCCGGGAGATGACTGATTTTCAGAGAACCCAGTTCCGGGGGGTGGCTTCTTTTCAGAGAACCCAGTTCCGGGGGGTGGCTTATTTTCAGGGCACCCAGTTCCGGGGGGAGGCTAATTTTCAGATAACCCAGTTCCGGGGGGAGGCTAATTTTCAGAGAACCCAGTTCCGGGGGGTGGCTTATTTTCAGAGAACCCAGTTCCGGGGGGTGGCTTATTTTTACGACTCCCAGTTCCGGGGGGTGGCTTATTTTTACGACTCCCAGTTCCGGGGGGGGGCTTATTTTTACGACTCCCAGTTCCGGGGGGTGGCTTATTTTTACGACTCCCAGTTCCGGGGGGGGGCTTATTTTCAGATAACCCAGTTCCGGGGGCTGGCTGATTTTCAGAGAACCCAGTTCCGGGGGCTGACTTATTTTCAGAGAACCCAGTTCCGGGGGTGGGCTAATTTTAATGGAACCCAGTTCCGGGAGATGACTGATTTTCAGAGAACCCAGTTCCGGGGGGTGGCTTCTTTTCAGGAAACATGCTTTGCGGGTGCAAATTTTATAAATGCTGAATCTCGAAAAAAAATAATTTTTAACGATTCTACTTTTGGAACGGTACATTTTGATAGTATGAACTTTCAAAAATATGCAATTTTTACTGGGGCATGGTTTTTAGAAGAGACCTCATTTACCGAAACCATTTTCCACGAATACTCAAATTTTGAAGGAACAGAGTTTTACGGGAAAACAAGTTTTAAACATGCTCTCTTTAAGGAATGGACTTATTTCAGAAATGTTGTTTTTAACATGAACACGTCTTTTGCCGGGACTATTTCAAAAGAAACAATTTTGATTGAAAATTCCGAACTTTCAAAACTCCTTTTCACTGAAACAAATATTGAATCATTCAAATTTATAGAATGTACATGGCCTGAACTAAAAGGCAGAAAAGTAATTTATGATGAAAGACTGAATTTAAAAAAAGAAAATAACTTCTTAAAGCTAGAAGAAATTTACCGCCGCCTTAAAAAAATATCCCGTGACAACAATGATGAAATATTAGCATCTGCTTGGCACTATAAAGAAAAAGAAATGCTCAGAAAAAGGCTGCATTATGAAAACAAGTTAACTTCTCTGCGAACCCTTTTTTTAAGGGCCATTAACAACATTTATTGGGCCATAAGTGGATATGGAGAAGAACCTCTTCAAGCTTTTGCTTTCTTATTTTTGTTTATTCTCTGTCCTTTACTAACCGCCTTTTATTTCGGACCGTTCTATGAATTCACACTATGCGGCGACATTTTTAAAGACAACACACACTTAGTTTCCCGTTGGCTGTGGTATCTTCCTCTTACTAAAATAAAACTCACCTGCGCCAATATTTCTGACTGGAACTATTTTTTTAAAGTGTTCTACAACCTTCTTGTAACCATCCAAGCAGCCCTCTTCGCCTTCGCCCTCCGCAACAAACTCCGCAGATAAACAAAATAGCCATACCGTGCATAGTTTGCACGGGCTCCCCGACATATCAGTTCTAATCAAATAAACTGACCTCTATTAACGCAACACAATTGCAAATGGAGGTCTTTTTTTATGGACTTTGCAGAACGTTTACAAAAACAGCTTTTAAAACACGAGGGCTTAAAACTTAAACCTTATCGCTGCCCAGCCGGAAAACTTACCATCGGAGTCGGCCGCAATCTGGAAGATGTCGGAATCACCGAACTAGAAGCGATGACCATGCTCTCCCATGATGTATCGGAATGTTCAGCCGAATTATCTACCGCCATGCCTTGGACGTCTAACCTCAGTGATCCCCGCCGCGCAGTACTTATCAACATGTGTTTCAATCTCGGTTTCAACGGGTTCAGTAAATTTAAAAAAATGCTCGCAGCATGTGCGGGCGGTAACTACGAACTTGCTGCCTCCGAAATGCTCAATTCCGATTGGGCCGGACAGGTCGAATCACGGGCAGAGGAATTGGCATTGCAAATGAGAACTGGGGAATGGCTTTAGCTATGCCCGGCAATAAAGGAGGACCGTCATGATCGGCATTGACTCAATTTTAAACATTGGTTCAACCATTATCGATAAAATATGGCCCGACGCAGGCGAACGTGAAAAAGCGAAAGCCCGTCTTGCTGAGCTTGCAGCTCAAGGGCAACTTGCCGAACTGCAAGGCAGCTTAAAAATCATGCTTGCCGAGATGAACGGCAACTGGCTCCAGCGTTCATGGCGCCCCATTCTTATGCTCGTGATCGTAACCATCGTTGCCAACAACTACCTGCTTTATCCGTATCTTTCCCTGTTTTGGACAAACGCACCGCAACTCGAATTGCCTCCCCAGCTCTGGGAGCTGATGAAGCTTGGACTCGGTGGATATGTTGTTGGGCGCAGTGCTGAAAAAGTTGCTGAGACTTTGAAGAGAAACAAATGAGCGAATATATGGAAGTAATCAAACTAGCTTTGAAAGTCGTTCAGTTTGTGGTTGTTCCGCTACTTGGCTGGGTCGGTTGGAAGTATCGGTCCCTCTGCGCACGGATGGCAAAAATTGAAAAAGTCAATGCAGGGCTACAGCGAGAAATAAATGAAAACCGTCTGTGCCTCGAAAGATATCCTGATACCTCCGCCGTCCATGAGCTGGCTTTGTCTATTGAAGGTTTGCGCGGAGATTTAAAGGCCCTGAATGAGAAGGTCGGGGCAATAAACCCTCTGCACGAGCAAGTCTCCAGAATTGAGGACTACCTGCTGAATAAACGAGGCTGAAAATATGTACGAGTCATATAATAAAACAATTTCAGAACACCTTAGAATTACAATCCTCCGTTTGCTTGATGAGAACAACGGCACTTTGAATGATTCGCTGATTTCAGACCTAGTCGGACCCTATGGATTTAATCAGAGCCTAGACAAAATTCACACTGAACTTTCATGGCTCGAAGAACAGGGACTTATTGAGTGCTCCGGTGAATCCTGCATTGTTGCGACTTTAACCAGACGCGGCGAAGACGTCGCCAAATGCCGCGTAACCGTGCCGGGCGTAAAGCGTCCATCACCACGGAGATAATCATGGGTAAAGAGCACCAGCCGGAAACAGTTTTCAAAGCGCAGGAACTTTATTGCGTCTGTCGCTTTTCCATGACTGCCGTGGCCTCAGAAGTCGGGGTTGCTACGTCTACGCTTTGGCGCTGGTGCAAAACCTACGGATGGAAAGATAAACGGGCAAACCTTGCTCAGGCTGAATGTGACATCCGGGCGGATATGATTCTAGCTCGCAGCGGAATGCTTAAGAAGCTTATCGAAAAACAAGACCCGCAAGTGGGCTTCGCTGTGACTGGTCTTGAAGCTTTAGCAATGAAACAAGCCGAAGCTGAACGAGCCGGGCTGATTCTTAAAGGACAACTTGAAGCTCCTGTCAGAAAGATTGAGTCCAAAGCTGATGCTATTGCCGCGCTACGTGAAGCCGTTGAACGAAAATTAACCTCGGCTTTACTTGACCCAGAAGGAACAGACGTTCTGCCCCTTGCTAAGCAGATCAAAGAAACAAATGCACTGATCGATTCCATGACACCGAAAGAAGACGAAAAAGACCAGAAAAAAGGCTTATCTGCGAAACTTGAAGCGAAAATAAGAGAGATGATTTAATGCCGCTGCTCGGATATCAAAAAAAATGGATCAATGATGAAACTCCGGTAAAGTTTTGGGAGAAATCCCGTCGTATCGGTGCGTCATTCTGCGATGCCTGTGATTCTGCTTTAGTTGCTGCAAAGAATGAAGATGAAGGTGGCATGTCCACCTATTACATATCTTACAACAAGGCCATGACTAAGCAGTATGTCAAGGACACTGCATTCTGGGCAAAGAAAATCGGCCTTGTCGCTTCTGAGGTAGAAGAGATTGTTCTGGATGAAGACAAAGACATAACTATTTTTCAAGTCCGTTTTGCTTCAGGTCATGAGGTGCAAGGTCTTTCGTCTAATCCGTCAAATTTGCGTTCCAAAAAAGGACGGGTTCGTATTGATGAAGCCGCATTTGTGGATAATCTTAAAGAAGTTTTAAAGGCGGCTCTGGCTCTGATTATGTGGGGAGGCAACATTGGTGTTTTGTCTACCCACAACGGCGAAGATTCTGAGTTCAATGAATTGATTGAGGAGATTAGAGCCGGTAAAAAAAGTTATTCCTTGCATCGTACTGACTTAGACGAAGCCCTTGAACAAGGACTGTATAGGACTATTTGTGATGTAAAGGGAATTGAATGGACTCAAGCTGGCGAGGATATCTGGCGCGAGGAACTAATTGATTTTTACGGTGAAGGTTCTGACGAAGAACTTTATTTAATACCTTCCAAATCCTCCGGCAATTGGCTGAATCGTAACCTGATTGAGTCATGCATGGACCCGATTATTCCGGTTCTGACATGGCTGCCACCGGCCGCCAATTTTGTGGACTGGCCGCTTGATACTGCGCACCGTGAAGTTCGTGACTGGCTGCAAGGCAATTTACGCCCTATACTCGACCATTTACCTACAAATTGCCGCCATTATCTCGGCGAAGATTTTGGACGTACCGGTGACCTTTCTGTTGATTGGCCGTTAACCAGAATGCCGGATTTATCACTGTATACTCCGTTCGTTCTGGAACTGCGTAATGCACCTTTCCGCACACAGGAACAAATTCTTTTTTATATCCTTGATAGACTCCCGAGATTGTCCGGTGTCGCCCTTGATGCACGTGGTAACGGTCAGGCCCTAGCCGAATATGCACGGCAGCAATACGGGCCGGAACTGGTAGCCGAAGTAATGCTAACAGTTGGCTGGTATCGGGAACACACACCTCGCGTAAAAGCTTCCCTTGAAGATAGATCTTCCACTCTTCCGAAGAGTGAAAACATCATGGAAGATTTCCGGGGTATAAAGCTTGTCAAAGGCGTTCCCAGCGTTCCCGACAGGAGCATCAAGACCGCAACCGGACAGCGTCATTATGACTCTTTTGTTGCCTACGTGCTTGCGGAGTTTGCCGCTGCCACAATAGAACCCCCGCAAGAATGGGAAAGCCCCGTAACGGCCGGAACACTTCTTACATCTGCAATGACTAGAGGGTTTAGATTATGAGCGGATTATTCGACTCTAAAGGTAATTTTATCAGCTTTGAAGCTGCTCGCGCTTCAGTTCAGCTCGGCACCGAGTTCGCTACCAGCTCACGCGCATGGGGGTTCGACCCTGCAACATGGTTCGGCCTTATGCCTGATCCAGATCCTATCCTGCGTAAACGCGGAGACGATGCAACCATACTTGATGAATTGGTCGGTGATGATGAGGTTTCCACCGCACTAGAAAAGAGAATTCTACGCACTCAGAACAAAAGCAATTTTACTTTCAATCCCGGCCATGCCGAAGGGGAAGAGCCTACCGAATCTTCCATAGCAATCTGCAAGCAACTTGAAAACGATCTGGCAAGAATCCCGCTTCGTGATCTGTTCGGCGAAATTCTGGAAACTCCTTTTTTCGGCCCGACTTTTTCAGAACTCATGTGGTCGCCTAGTAACGGCTATTACAGGCTTGAAGCAATCATAACCAAGCCTCGCGACTGGTTCGGATTCAACGGAAACCGCCAGCCGGTATTCAGGTCTGTCGAATCCGCAGAAGGTGAACTTCTTCCGCAGCATAAATTTTTAATGACCAGACATAGGTCCTCTTACACAAATCCTTACGGAGTGCGATTGCTGACCCGTTGCCTATGGCCAGTAGCTTTCAAGCGAGGCGGTATCGAATTCTGGTCCAGATTCTGCGAAAAATTCGGTTCTGCCTTTTTGATTGCGAAGGCCGGGAAGGATGCACAGGAAAGGAGCATAATTGCCAATCAGCTCGTTTCAATGATTCAGGACGCTGTTGCTGTTGTGCCAACCGGAAGTGAAGTTGAAATCGCACAAGCCTCCGGCAAATCAGGCGACTTACATAAAACTTATGTCTCATTCTGGAACCGCGCCATTTCAAAGGTGCTGACTGGTCAAACTCTTTCCACGGATCAGGAAGGCCAAGGCTCCCGCGCGGCTTCTGCAACCCATTCTGAGCAGCTTGATTCCCTCGCCGAATCTGATGAAGCCATGCTCGTAAGCTCCATGAATGAGCTGGCTCGCATTTATGCCCGTGTGAATGGTGGTCCTGATATTTTACCGCCAGTGTTCGGTTTTTCAGAACCGGAAGATTATTCAGAAAAAGCCGAGCTTGATAAAAAACTGCACGAGATGGGCGTAAGGTTTAAACCCGTTCATTTTGTAAACCGTTACGGCCTTTCCGAAGATGAATTTTCTCTCGATCCAGACACGGTTCCGGCAACCTTTTCTGCTCCCGTTTCCGGGACCGCGGCCCCTGACAAAAATCAAGACGACTATCAACTGGCCATAGATGATTTCGCAGATTCATTGCTTGAAGAATCTGCAAAATTAAACGGCAACTTTGTCACTCGAATTGAGAAAATAGTTAAGCAGGCCGACTCAATGGAAGACTTGCAGACAAAGCTCGCAGAACTTCTCGGACAAGATGTAGGCCAGAACGAACTGGAAGAACTTATCAGCAACGCAATGATCAATGCCGCTTTGGCAGGTCGTATGGCGGTTGAAGATGAGGCAAGCAATGGCGATTAGCATTGAAGCCCTGAAACCTGCTGCGGCTCTTAAATTCTGGTCAGGCAAAGTACCTGTAACCAAAAAAGAATTTAATACCCTCTGCGCTAATGCCAAGGCCCGGGCTTTCACAGTTACCGGAATGGCCAAGCAGGATCAGGTGAAAGCGGTCCTGCAGGCCCTCCAAAAAATGTTGGATGAAGGCGGAACACTAGCCGACTTCAAAGACCAGATATCAGACATCATTGAAACTCAAGGATGGAAGGGCAAAAAGGCGTACCGTGTCGAAAATATTTTCAGAACCAATATGCAATCGGCATACTCGGCCGGACGCTATGAGCAGTTGCAAAAGAGCAAAAGACTCAGACCATACTGGCGTTATCTGGCCGTAGGAGATCGGCATTCCCGCCCAAGTCATATGGCGCTTAATGGCAAAATCTATCCTGCGGATCATCCGTTCTGGGATTTATATTATCCACTTAATGGTTTCGGTTGCCGCTGCATTGTTCAGAGTCTTTCCAAGCGGCAGGTAGAGGCCGGAGGTTACACCGTGGAATCTGAAATGCCCGGGCCGACAATGGTCAAAATGCCTGACGGATCAGAAGTTAATACCAACCCTATGCCCGACAAGGGTTGGAGTAACAACGTGGGTAAAAACTGGCTTGCCGGTTTAAATTCTTAACAATCAATGGAGTCATACATGGCCACACTAAACAATGTGGAACTTTTTAAAACGGGAACCCACACAGACAGCAGCAATAAAACACGTTCCTGGACAACTGGAGATTTGCAGAAAATTGCAAACCAATACGATCCGCAAAAGTCAGAAGCTCCCGCTGTTATCGGACACCCGAAAGGAACCGCGCCGGCTTATGGCTGGGTAAAAAAAGTGTGGGTAGATGGCGAATTTCTAAAAGCGAACTTTGAACAAGTCGCACCTGAATTTGAAACAGCTCTCAAAGAAGGCCGTTACAAGAAGCGTTCAATCTCCGTGAACAATGATTTGCAGCTCCAGCATGTGGCGTTTCTCGGAGCAGCACTTCCGGCAGTCGGAGGACTTAAGGATATCGAATTTTCAGCGTCTAATGATTTTAAAACATATGAATTTTCAACGGGCTTAGCCCCAAATAAGGGCGAACAGCCCAAGGAGGATGACAGCGTGGATTTAACAGCAGCAATGGCAAAAATAACCGAACTGGAAACCGCTCTTAAAACAAGCACAGATGAACTGAAGAAGCTTAAAGGTGAAGGGAAAAATGCCGAGTACTCCGCAAAATTAAAAGCGGCTGAAGACAAGGCCGAAGCAGCCGAAAAAAAGCTTTCGGAATTCAAGTCCGGGCAAGAAACAAAGGATCTATCCACTAGAATTGATACACTGGTCAGCTCCGGCAAGCTATTACCAGGAGACAAAGAAAAGACTCTGAATTTTGCCAAGGCCATGTCTGCTGAAGGTGAAACAATGGATTTCAGCGCCGGTGATGGAAAAACAGAAAAGGTCAGCCCGCGTGAAGCGTATCTGCGTGATCTGGAAACGGCTGAGCCTTCCAATATCCTTGAAGAGTTCGCCAACTCTGACTTTTCGCGGCAAGGAGCCGGAGACAGCAGCAGTGACGATGCCTTTAATCCCGCCGACAAAATGTAACTGATAGCAGAGGTAAAAAATGGCTAACCATAATGCAACAATAGGAAAAGAATCTCTTAAAGATGTTCAAATCGCTGCCGGTGATAATTGCGTTACCAGAACGTATGACTTCCATCTTCCCATTTCCGAAGAGCTCGAAGCCGGTCACTTGATGGGGCTTACCCCTGAAATGGAGCTTGTGCCTTTCGACTCAACTATCTCCGGCACAACTATCGGAAATGGAGACGACGCAACAACTGATTTTAGCAATACACTGGGCGCAGTTATGCCCGGGACACTGACTATAACTGACAGGATTGAAACCTTTACCGACAACGGAGGCGGCATTCTTGTTTCTGATGCTGCCGGGATAAGTGGCAACGTGGACTATTCCACTGGAGCTTTTGCAATTTCCTTCAAGGCAGCTCCGGCCGTGGATGTTCCTATCACTGCAGACCATAAACCAGTTCCAGCCGGAATTCTCAAAAGGACTGCTGAAGTCGGCGACACTGAAGGTGACGTTATCACTTTTGGTCAGGTCAACCGTAAGCATCTCAAAGTCGGCGAAGCCTTCCCGAGCGCAACCCAGCTCCGACTTTTAGAAACCAAACACATCTACCCCGTATAGGAGCAAAGTATGTCATTAGAACTTAAACTCAGACGTTTTTACACTGCGGCAGCAATCCGTAATGTTCTGAAAACTGTTGTAGCCGGTGAGCAAACCGTCAAGGACAACATCTTCACTAATAAGCAATGCCTTGAAACACCGCTGATTCCTTTAGCCGAGCTCAAACAGGTGATCAAAAATATGCCTGTAGTGGCTAGAGATGGTCGCCCCATCAATGTTTCTCCGGACAGTATGGAAGTCGTGTATATTGAGGCTCTGCCTGTAAAGCTGCTTTCAACTGTCAATCCGGTAATGCTTAACAATCTTAAGACGGCAACAGATGAAACAGTACGGTCATATGCCAACCGCCAGATTGTGAACCTGCGTGAATCCACAAATCTGACAACTGAGGCCCTTTGTTCTCAGGCTATTTTCAACGGCAAGATAAGCTATCAGTTACAAACAGATACCGGCAAAAGCCGACTTTATGAAGTCTCTTACGGAGCCGAGACTATTCAGGAAGTCAAAGTAACAGCCTCTAATCTGTGGGATGCAGATACAGCCAAGCGCACAAAGGTTCTCAAACTCCTGCGTGAGATGGACAATAAAATTGCCCGCGCCGGTTATCCCGGAAAACGCAAAGTCTATGCTGGTACTCTAGCTTTTGGAGCACTCCTTGACCTCGTGGATCAGGAAGGCGACAGCCGCACGCCTATGCGCATAAAGGAAGACGGAAGTATACGCGTCGGTTCCTATGATGTTTATGAAATGAGCGAAGTCTATGAAAACGGTAAAGGTGAAACTGTTTCCAAACTGGCGGACAATGAAATCCGCATGGTCACCCCTAAGTATACAGCTCTTTACTACGCGGCTCTGGATGATCTGGATGCAAACCTTCAAGCTCTGCCATTCTTTGTAAAAGCTATTAAGGATGAATTCGCCGGATCGCTCATGAACGTTAGCAACTCCAAACCATTGCCGGGGGTCGCCCCCGGTTCAATTTGCAAGGCCGTAGTCACAGAACCAGCCGCTGCCGAATAATCAATTCTAAGCCTAGCGGGGTATCAAACAATATGATGCCCCGCTTTAAACTGCTTGAACTAGTTTAAAACTAGTTCAAAACGCTTACGAGGCCCATATGTACTGCACAAGAGATGACCTTACTGACTATATTTTAGCCGACTACCTTGCAGCCGTTGACAATATTGACTCTGAAAAAGTGGCCCGGACAATTACAAACGTTGAATCAGAAATGACCGAGGCTTTAGTTTCCGGTGGCTACACTGTTGCTGCTGATTCAATTCCGGCCACGGTCAAACGAGTCTGCGCTGTTTTATCTGCTTACCGCTCAATTTCTGCCGTCACCTCCCTCATTACAAGCGAAGCCGGAAACGAAAACGAATTCCTGCCACTTCAACGGGCATCTGAACGGGCCGAGAAAGAGCTGAATCAAATCAGAGAGGGGAAAATTAAGCTCGCTGCGCCCGAGGCGGACACATCTCAGCCATCGGATAATTTTGTTGTTGTGACGCCTGAATCACGGTTCGTAGACTGGAAAAAATTCTGATGGGCGGCGTCAGCTTTAAAATGGATATGACCAAAATGACTAAGGGGCTTGATCTGGCAATGTCAAAAATCGCAAGCCCTCAGGAGCTTATGGACGCCGTGGGCGAGACCCTTGTCAGTTCCACGCTGCAACGTTTTCAAGACGGCGTAGATCCTGACGGTAAGAAATGGAAAACAAGTCAACGCGCGGATAAAGAAGGTGGTCAAACTCTGGTTGATTCCGCAATTCTTCGCGATTCAATCACCTACGAAGCCAGTCCCCAAATGGTCTGTATAGGTTCTAATGAAATCTATGCACGTATTCATCAACTTGGCGGCAAAGCCGGTCGTGGACTTAAAGTTACAATTCCAAAGCGGTCATACCTCGGCATCAATGATGAGGACAAAACAGAAATAAAAGCCCTGATGATGGAAGAGCTTAAAACTATGTTCGGCGCATAAGGACAGCCAAAATGAGAAAACTAATTTTTAAAACTCTGACAACAGCCGCTATAGCCGCCGGACTTCCGGAAACAATAAACGGCAAAGAAACCGTTTACGAAGCCCCGGTAACAATATCCGACCAGATGCTCCCAAAGCCTAGAATTGAAATCCAAATCATGGACGTGGCCGTAAAACCTTCCGGCCGTAAGCTGTCAAAATTTCCAAGCCCAAACAAAGAAACTACTCACAGAACCATCCGCACAGCCAAAGATTTAATAGTTCAGCCCGTCCGTATGGCCATCATCGCAAACGATGAAAAATGGCTTGAAGATTTTGCGCATAGTTTGCACAGCGGCCTCCCTCGTAGAGTCGCAGACAGGTATAACAATAATGTGTCCATTCAGGTGGAAGCCGTCAAATCATCCGGCGGTGGAACAAAGCTGGTCAAAATTGATTTGAAAACGAAACTGGTAAAAATCTTTCACATAAGATTTTCCGGCTACGTCACCACAGACAGCGAAACACCTTGGATTAAGGATACCGACATTAACACTGATTACAAAAGGGAGGGCTGAACATGGCTAAGGAAAAAACTGAGGCACTAAAGCCTATATCTGATCTGGCGCAAGAGGCCAAAATGCCGACATGGAAAGTTATGGCCATGTGCCGTGCCTCCGGCTGGGCCACGGATAAGCTGGTCAGTGAACGGGAATTTAAAACAGCTTTAAGTAGCTTTGAAAGTAAAGCTATGGGAGGCACGCATGTCTCGTAGAGATGTTTTTGAATATCTGGTTGATGGCACAAGCGGACTTGTTCCCGGTGATGTCTCCGGCAAAGCGTTAATAGCCGGTGTTTGCTCAACTGGCGAAGTCGGCAAGATTTATTACTTGGGTAAACGGTCAGACCTGACCGGGCTGCTCGGGGCCGGACCGCTAGTTGATCGTTTAAACGATTTATTCACGGTCTGCGGTCAAGATGCAACAGTCATTGCCGTGCCGGTTGCCGGAACTCCTGCCGGGTATATTGGTGAACTTAAACATGCCGGAGCTGGTCCAGATGCATCAACGAGCGGAATTGCTGCAAGCAATGCCGATGTCGTTATTATCGTAACCGATGCAGGTGCACCGGAAACAGCGAAAGTAAAAGTCTCGGTTGATAAAGGCGTTAACTTTGGAGTCGCTACAATTGTTCCGGCTAACCGCCAGATCACAATTGACGGAATCGGGGTAACAGTTGTTCTGGATGAGGGCGACCTTGTTAAGGGTGATTCATATTCCTTCGTTGCCCGTGCTGCCGTTGGCCCTATTTTAAAAGTAGGTCTCGGCCCTGATCTAACGATTGCAGGGACTCCGGCTCGCGCAGCTGAGGCCATTATTCAAATAGTAAAATCCGGCATTCGTAATGAAGGTCAGTATCGCCTTTCTACTGATGGCGGTGATAACTACGGCCCTTACCGCACCATTCCCATCGACGGCCTGATTAAAATTGATGATACGGCCGTAACTGTAAATTGTCCTGCTGAAGCATATGTCGTCGGTACAGAATACCGTTTCAGCTTGCTGGCTCCAGTCCCGACAATCATAAGCGTAATTGAAGCCCTTGAATTGCCTATGGAGCGTATCGACCCTGAATTTGTCCATGTTTGTGGGCCGTCCGATTCTGTTGATTGGGTAGCCCTCGGCTCTGTAGCCGACGACCTCTGGAATAAACACAGACCGACATTCTTTACATGTGAAGCCCGTCGACCTCGTGACGGTGAGGATTTAAACGATTGGATTACTGCCCTTAAAATTGAGCGTGAAGGAGTGGCCCACCGGTTTGTATCTGTCTGTGCCGCCTTTGGTGAAGTTACCAACCGTACAGGCTCAAGTGATTTGAGAAACGCGGGAGGACTCCTTGCTGGCCGCATTATTGAAGTCCCGGTGCAACGGGATATCGGGCGTGTCCGGGATCAGGGTATTTCAGCCCTCAGCATTCCAGACGCATACAACGAAAGTATACAGGTTGAGCTTGAAAGTTCAGGCTTTGTGACAGCCACAAAATATGCCGGGCTTGAAGGTACCTATTGGGGTGATGCCAGAACTCTTGCTGACGCAACTTCCGATTATCAATTCCTTGAAGTTTTACGAGTCACATTTAAAGCAATCCGTTTGCTCAGGATTCAGGCGCTTAAGTCTTTAAAAGATGAAGCCGGTGATCCTGTTCAAGGTGCGGATGCTTCCGGCCTCGCTTATCTGCGCAGCAATCTTGAAAATGCTCTTGATACGATGGTTAAGGCCGTTCCCAAAGAGCTTGCCGGATACGTCATATCTATTCCAGACGGTCAAGATATAGCCAACAACGGAGTAGCCGTTGAATCTGAACTTATAGGCATACCAATCATCAAAAAAATTAAGCTGTTTGCCAACTACGTATACGCAGGAAGCAAATTTGATCCGCGCTTGTCAGCGTAAGGGGGAAACATGGCAGAGGAATCAAAAGTTTCCGTTAACGGGAGATCATACGATTGGGACGCGCTGACAGTGACAGGGCCTCAAGGCGTTCTGATCGGTATAAGCGAGATTAATTGGAAGAGCTCCCAGAAGAAAAAAAGGACATATGGCAAAGGAGTTCTCTCCCGCGGAGCAACCAGAAGTAATTACGAGGCCACCGTAGATTTTACAATTGACGTTTTAGAATATCAGGAACTCGTTAAATCCTTGTCTAACGGTATTTATAAATCAGTATTTGACCTTGCCCTTGTTTTTGAACCCGACGGTGAAAATAAGCGTGAAGTCGTACTGAAAGGCATTATGGTTGATAGTAAGGATGAATCCGCCAAATCCGGCGACAGCGAATTGCAAGTAAAACTTTCCGGTACAGCCCTCATGATCAACGACGATGGCAAACCGGAATATGAGGAGAAATAAGACATGGCAGATGGAACAAATGAGACCCCGACCACTAAAGAAGCCCCAAGCAAATACAAACCGTTTACCAGTGAATATGACGACTTCGACGGGGAAGCTGTAAAAATTACACATCATTTCTGCAAGCCGGGACGTAAGCAGCTTATTGCACTTTCAAAGGCCGATAAGTCCAAACAGTTTGACACTATGGGCAAAGTTTTGGGCCAGCTCGTTGAGCCTAAAGAAAAGAACAGTCTTGAAAAAGACCTGACATCCGAACCTATGCTGGTTGCCGCTTTTGCGGACGCAATTATGAAGCGTTGCGGGGCTGGTTCTGTAGAACTGGGAAACTAGAGGAAATCAGGGCGGCATATAGCAAAAGTGCCGCCCTGATTTCCTCAGATTTAATAGTTTACTGGCTTAAAACTGAACCGGCAGACGACATGGAAGAATTTACGGATCAAGCGGCCCGGGCATTAAACATGGAAGAACGATTTCACAAACAGCAAGCGGCACATTTTGCAACGGTAATGGCTAAAATATTCGAAGGGACAAAGTAATGGATGTTTTTGACGTATTCGCAAGCTTCAGCTTGTTAGACTTTATAAGCGGACCGCTCGGTAAAATTCGTTCAGGAATGGGCGAAACCGAAGCCGCCGGAGGTCGACTGTCATCTTCTATGGGATCGCTGACAAAATCCATGATGCCCTTTGTCCTTGCCGCCGGGTTATTTCTTGCCGCGCTTGCCCCGGTAATCGGGGTTGCCGCTGATTTTGAAAGTGCAATCTCCGGGGTTGGCGCGGTATCCGGTGCAACTGTTTCAGAAATGAAAACTCTGGAACAAGCGTCTCTTGACCTCGGAGCCTCTACGGCTTGGTCCGCATCTGAAGTTGCTAGTGCTGAAAAGTCGCTAGCGATGGCCGGATTCTCTGTTGCAAATAATGTCGCAGCACTTCCCGGCGTGCTTGATCTAGCCAGTGCAGCACAGTTTGATCTTGGTGAGACTGCAAACGTTGCCAGCAATATTTTGTCTTCATTCGGTATGGAAGCAAAACAGATGGGGAAAGTTGCAGATATTTTGACCACCACTTTCACCAGCTCCAACACCACGCTTGCTTCTCTTTCGTCCACAATGGCCAACGCCGGACCAGTCGCCGCCGCTGCCGGAGCCTCTCTGGCCGAAGTTGCGGCGATGGCCGGTAAACTAGGCGATGTCGGTATTGACGCATCCGTTGCCGGTACCGGAATCAAAATTATGTTCCAGCGTTTACAAGCTCCTTCCAGTGAGGCAGCCAAAGCATTGAGTAAATTTGGCATTGCGACAAAAGATGCATCCGGCAACATGCTGCCTATCTTTGATATTCTCGGCAACCTTGAAGGCGCTATGAAAAATATGGGCAGCGCAGACAAAGCTGCTTACCTGCAAAAGATTTTCGGGGCCGAAGCCGTCGGACCTATTCAGGCTTTAATGGCCCAAGGTATCGGCACTATTAAAGACTACGCAGCCAGTCTTGATCAGCCGGGCAAAGCCGCCGAAGTTGCAGCCAAGCAATTAGAAAATTTCAACGGAGCCACAACCATTCTCGGCTCTGGATTTGAAGCACTTCAAATAACCATCGGTAAAATATTTCTTCCCATCCTCACATATCTTGTTAAAGGGGTCACAGTTGTTGTCGGCTGGCTGACAACACTAGCCGGTAATCCAATTGGTAAATTTTTCATTGCCTTTGCGGCCGCTATTGCCACCGTAGTTATCGTCGTCGGTGTGTTCTCCGCCGCCATGTGGGCCGCAACAGTTGCGGCAGGTGCACTCAACCTTGCCATACTGGCCAACCCTATTGTTTTAGTCGGAGCGGCCCTTGTCGCAGCAGCTGTGCTGATCATGACCTACTGGGGTGATGTTAAACAATTTTTCATAGACCTCTGGAAACCGGTTCAAAGCTTTGTCGATAAGGTTGAAGCCGCCTATCATCTTTTTATGGGTATCTGGCAAATGGACGGTATCCGCGACGCTTTTTCAAACCTTTGGGGATCATTTTCCAGTGGATTTAAGGACGCTATAGGCGGAGTTACCTCCCTTATTATTGCTATGACGGCTATCTTTTTAGGGCCTATTGCCCTTGTAGGAGCAGCTATAGCCGGATTGATTAGCGGAGTTGTTATCTATTGGGATGATATACAAAACGGCATTTCCTATCTTTGGAAACCGGTACAATCTTTTATAGACTTTCTATCTAATATCGATCTCTCCGAGTGCGGCCGTAAACTTTGGTCTACATTCACTGACGGCCTCAAGTCTATGATCTCCGCCCCAGTTGAAATGGTTAAATCCGGCTTGCAGTCTATCCGCAACATGCTCCCATTCAGTGACGCCAAAGAGGGACCACTTTCAACACTCACACTTTCCGGTCAGCGCATGATGGAAACTCTGGCCGGTGGCGTCGATTCAGGTGCCGGATCACTTGTTGACGCCGTATCCGGAGCCCTGTCTATGCCGGGCGAAACTTTCAAGTCAGGTTTAAAAGATCTTTTCGAAGCACCGGCTAAATACCTGGACAAAGGTTTGGACTTTGCCGGGGAACTTCTTTTCGGTCCACCGCCGGAACCGGCGCTTGCAGGAGGCGACCCCGCGCAGGAAGTTTCTTTGAACACTTCCAAACCTACAGATAAGACTTCCAATCCAGAGCGCAGCGCGTCCAAGTCCGGCGGGATCACAATTAACAACCTGACTTTGAATCTGCCGAACGTAAGCGACGCTGAAGGTTTTACACGCGAACTGCAAAAACTGGTGGAGCGTTACGATGGTTGATGGATACCTAACCTTTGAAGACGGCAAGGTAACCCTTGGCGGTAACGAACTGGATGGACTGTTGCAGCAACAATACATTCGCGGAGCTGTCCGTTTTGATGAAGCTGCTCAGGATGGCCTTTCCGGTAAAATTAAAACCCCGATGGGCTGGGAAGACGCAGATATAACTTTGACCATACTACTTGAAACTGACGATAAGGCTGATTGCTATGACCGTCTTGCCGAGCTTGATGGACTTTTTAAGGGACAGGATAACGGTGGAAATCCTCGGGTTTTAGACGTTTTAAACCGCCACTGCCAAGCGCGTCATATTAATCAGGTTGTTTTCTCCGGTTTAGATTCAAGCGAATCAAATAAAAATGATGCTATCAGGGCTACTTTGTCTTTCACAGAACACCGTCCTGCCGTTGTGGCAGCGGAAGAAAGAGTCGTTGCAAGTGGCAAAGCCGCTCCCGGTATTAAGCCGGTCGGGGGTTCTCGTTAATGAATATCAACGGCATCCGCACTCATATTATTATCGGTGGAATGGAAATATTGCGCTGTCCACGGCTGGCCATACGCTCCAGTCGCCGTGCTCCCATGTGGTCTTTTGAGATTACATTGCCCGACCCTATGGGTGATGTGCGCCGCGCGGTGCAGCTCGGCGACACCGCCAACATGGCCATCGGTTACCGGGACAAAACACCTATTTTATGGGTGGGCGCGGTCAAGGCCATGCGACCGGGCAACAAGGATCAGATTATTATCAGCGGCGTCGGCAAAGATGACGAGCTGCTTAATACCGTACACGTCTGCCAGAGTTGGAAGAACGAAACACCTGAAGCAATCATCCGCTATGCGGCATCTCTGACCGGACTGCCCACTGCCCAAATTGATTCGCCCGGCGTCATGTTCCCGCGTTTTGTATCCTCGACCGTTCCCGTCTGGCAGCTTGCAAGACAAGCCGCCGAGACTTGCCAGCACAGTTTTGATCTGAACATGTCTAAATGGAAATTATGGCTCGGCCCTGACGGTATCCACTGGGGAGATCATGACCAACCCAGCATCGTCTATCCCGGCATAATGACTGGCGAGGGATTGATTAAACATCTGCCGACAAGCAATACGGCGGCACTTTCACAGGTGGAAACTTTTCTGCTGCCTGCCATGCGGCATTCCCGTATTTTTGCACTGGTGGACAACAAACGCGGCATCAACGACAAATTCCGCGCTCTGGAAGTCCTGCATCTAATTGAGAACACATCTGCCAGAACCCACATAAGCTACGGAGTGGAATATGGGTACTGATCTGCTTACGCTCCTTAAGCGCATAGTCGAGCTGGCAATGCCTAATTTGCGCACATACTACCGCATAACTCGCAAAGCAAAAGTTGTGGACACTTATGCTTCAGACGGTTCTTACTGGGCTGATATTCAACCGCTCCGCAATGATGAATCTGTGGATGATACCGAGCCGGTGATTCCAAAAGTTGAAATCCCGATTATCTGGGCCGGACCTAATCGTGGTGTCGTCTGTCCTCCGCTTCCCGGCACTTTTTGTGATCTGACTTATTACGATGGCGACCCGGACTATCCACGTATTTCAAATTTTCGCTGGCATGTTTCCGCTGCGCCTAAATGTGAAGTTGACGGCTTTATCATTCAGCAACAGCCGGGCGTGCATATCAAGATAGATGCCGAGTCGAACATTATCCATTTCACTCCGGCCAACCGGATCAGCGAAATAGGCAAAGACCGCACCAGCAAGGTCGGGGACACTCAACTTGAGAATATTGGAAAAAGCAACACCCGCATGGTCGGAGAGGACGAAACTATCACTGTCAGTAAAAACAAGACTGAAAATGTCGAAGGTCATAGGGTTTCAAACATCACCGGCGATGACCTGACCACAGCCGCAACTTGGACCATTGAGGTTCCCGGCCCGGCTCGCGTCGAATCAAATGAACGAATTGAAGTCATAGCTCCTGAAATCGAACTGCGTGGAAACCTGACATCAACCGGGGAAAACGGAGAAATCGGCACTGCCGAAGAGCGCACAAATAAGACGCACGAGGGAAGTTTAAAACTTATCGGAAATCTAACTGTCGAAGGCGACATTACCACCACTGGCAACAGCGATGCTGGGACAAGATCTGGCGGTAAATTATGACCGCAATTTACGGCCAAGACATAGCCCTTGATGATGATTTTCAAGCCAAGGTTGCAGCTAATGGCGAGCTGGTGCTGACAAACGGAACTGATACGGGCGTGCAGGATATCAAGCTTGCCTTGTTCACTTACTTAGGAACGCTATTTTATGACGTGGACCACGGCAGCACAATGCAAGATTGGATCAAAGAAGAATCCACCAGCACGACACGCAGCGCATTCTGTATCGAAGTAACCCGCTGTATCAACACTGATCCCCGCGTCGTGCCCATGTCTCCGAACTGCAAAATTTTAAGCTGGAATGAAACCGGAATAACAGCAAGCACCAGCTGGCGATTCATAGACGAAACACACCCGTTCAATATTATTTTTGAAGTCGGTAGTGATGGCAAAATCAAAGAGGTAATGGCTGATGTCAATCCCCGTTAAAAAGACACTTGATGAAATACGCGAAGAAATATTCACCCGGATAAATGAAGTTCAGGACGAATATGCGGCTAAGGGATGGCTTCCAAATCGGCTTAATCTGAATAAAGGAGTCGTGCGCGGACTTATAGAAGTTTTCGCTTTCAGCTTGTTCAAACTTTACGAGCTGCTTGCCATCATTCTTGAAAACGCCTTCCCCAAAACCGCAACCGGTGAATGGTCAGACCTTCATTCCGATCAGGTCGAACTTGTCCGCAAATCTGCGACTAAAGCAACCGGGACTGTAATCTTTACTGGCGAACAGTCTGGCAACATCAAAATACCAGCTGGGCGTATCCTTAAAACTGCACCGGATGGAACCGGAGCCGTATACCGCTTTATTACCAAACAGGATGCAATCATACCCGATGGCCAGACAACTATAAACGTACCCGTCGAGGCCGAGGAGTACGGACGCGGGCCGAATGCCGCCCCCGGACAAATCAGTGAAATTTCAACGTCAGTGCCTAAAGTGACCAGCGTGGCCAATGGTTCAGATTGGCTTTCTTCCGAAGGCGCAGACACCGAAACAGATGCCCAACTAGGAGAGCGCTACGTGCTGCGCTGGCAAGAAAAGAACGGCTGTACAAAATATGCTTATGCAAGCTGGGTCATGTCTGTTCCCGGAGTAATCGCTGTCACAATTCTTGATCAACATCCGCGCGGACAAGGCACGGTTGACGTTGTAGTTAAAGGGGCTGCCGGAGTTCCAACCGAGGATTTGCTTGAGAAAGTACGCGCCGCCATCGCCAGCCAATTTCCAATTAATGACGACTGGATAGCGAAAGGTCCGGAGCCGATCCACGTTGTGATCCGCGCGGAGTTGGTCCTCGTGTCCGGCTCTCCTGAAGCAATTAAAGCGACCGCTGAAAACCGTATCCGCGCATTATTCACAGACCCTACAACCGTTGCCGGAATTTCTCCACTCCAGATAGGCGAAGACCTTACTATTGATCGCCTAATCTCTACTGTCGGAATCGGCGGAAATATTAAATCTATCAACTGGCCTTCTCCCGCCGAAGACACTGCCGTAGCTGCCGACGGTCTGGCTGTTCTTTCAGAACTAGTCATAACAACAAGCTGGGCTGCTGAGGCGTAGTTATGGATTTTAAAGACTACATATTTAAAACCTTGCGCTGGCCGCTCTGTCTAACTCCCGGACCTGTTGCGGCAGTTTGTCTCGGCATAGCTAGAGTCTTTAATGGCGTTGTCAAAGATATTTACTGGCTCCGTGATCAATTTAACCCAGCAACCTGCGAAGACGAATTCCTTCCCATGCTGGCCGAGTCACGCGGGATCATCCGGCACCGGCTTGAAGCCGACGATGCCAAGTTCAGGCAACGTGTAATCAAGGCTTTTGCGTGGCAGCTCCAAGGCGGCAAAAATTCAGGAATGCCTATACTACTTGACCATTTCGGCTATGAAGTAAGCGACATTTTAAATATCAGAAGTGAAGACGTAGCAAGATGGGCAGAATTTAAAATTAAGATTGCACCGCTTGCATGGGGAACCAGCCGCACAAGCACGAATCGGCATCAGTATTACAGCAACACTGGCAAGCCCCGAAATTTCATCGGAGCCGGAACTAATATATTCAACCTGTCTTGTCCGGCTGGGCAACAGTATAAATGGAGTTATACAATGAGTGACTTCCGCCAAATGAGATGGACTAAAAATGGTCGTCAACTGCTTACAATGACACATCAGGGAGTCATTCTTGATCTTGAAAATATTGTTGTAGGTAACGGAGCATGGTCTGACGAACAGCAATCCGGTGAGCCTCCTGCAGCCCTTATTGGCTTACGCAAAACATTACCTATAACCAAAGTAGAACAAGAAGGYGAAAAAGCYACTGTCTACAGCATGTTGACTAATACTGATTTAGAAACGGGTTTTGCCATTACCGAAATAGGCGTTACAGCAAAGCATCCTACTCATGGTGAAGTCCTCTATATGGTGGATTATGTTTCACTAGATAGGTCTTCATACATGCCGGATAAAACAGGCGCACCCGTTGAAATTCCTATCAAGCTCGAAATTATGGTCAGCCCAGAACAGGATGTTACATTGACCATTGAGGACCGCTTTTTTAGTGCAACTAAAGAAGATATAGGCGATCACAACGAAGATCCAGAAGCCCATGACGCACTCTTTAAACGTCTGGCAACCGGAACCACTGCAATTATAAGTCCCGCAGACGGCGCAACGAATATCGGTGAAACACCTATTTTTACTTTCCTCAAGTTTGTCCCCACGCTTGCCGGAACCGAAGAACAGGCAATTCAACTCCAGATTGATCTTATTGAAAATGACTTTTCAAATCCCGTGCATGATACAGGGTTTTTAACAACGATATCAGAAGGCTATGAACAGCCRTYCGGCTTCTTGGAAGTAACCAAGATTTATAAATGCCGCGTTCGCCGTAGACTTAATAATGGTCTTATCTCTGACTGGTCCGTTGTTTCGATTTTTACCACTCGCGACATTTTTAACTATGTTTTGCGTCCGGCAAATATTGAACCCGTTGGCGGCGCAACCAATGTCGGCGAATGTCCGGTATTCAAATGCAGTCCTTTTGCCGTTGCTGGCGACGTTGTAGACACACATGTTGCAACAGAGTTCAGAATACGACAAGGCGATACTGTTATTCACCTTTCTCCCGAATTAGGAGCCGTACTTGAATATAAACTTCCGGCAGGACTTCATCTTGTGGGTCATGATTACGTCTATGAATTTCGGCATAAAGGATCATTACTCGGTTGGGGAGAATGGGCCGTAGCAACTCCATACCGCACTGCGGCGGCTTTCATCACAGGTGACGAAGCCGTTTATCCTAGTTCGTGGGTTGGGCATGATGATGCCAGCTCCGCAGGTGTTGCGCTGGCTGATGGTGGAGCGCTTAGAAGTAATGGAATAGATCAAGATGCAGGAGAAGGTAATTGGGTAAATTATTCAGCACGTGCAAAGGTGCGTGGTCAATATCACGTTGATGCTCTTCCTAGTTCAGTTGTTAATCGAATTGATTTGCCCTCGCTTGGAATACCGGAAGGCTTGCTTGTTCCGGGGAAAAAAATATTAGTTAAAACTGAATCAAATGAGTTGCATAGTGCTGAATTGAGCAACGTACAGCTTGGCGCGGTGGGGTCTACTGCTGATCAGCCGCAACCGTTTGATGATGGTTCTTGTGTTGCATTTTATCCGTTAATTAATGACGGACACGACGCTGTAGGAAATGCTGATATCAAACCAGAAAATCTTGATTTTGAATATCCTTATATTAAACGTGGTGCATTTATTAATTGTAATGGGAAATTCCCGCGTCTTACAGCCTCAATTCCGTTTCCAATCAAAACAGGCGCGACTGTATCATTTTTAATGAATGTCCATGATTGTCCAAATGACAAAATAAACTGTTATAATACATTATATTTTTGTGTCAGATACAATAACAGTCAAGGTAGTTCATATTCCGGAGCTTTCTCGATAAATGTCGGAGGGCATACAGGAATCAGTAAAGAGGTTAAAGATTATTTAAAATATGGCAACGGCGAACATCATTTTGTTGTTTCATTTACTTCTACGATCGCAAAAATATACGTAGACGGGATCTATGTTGGATCTGATGTAACCCCTTTTAAAGATGCTGTTCTAACAGATTTTGTAGTGACACAAGTTGGTTATGGGCCAACGTGGTATGTTGCAAATGCTTTTCAACTTCGTTTGTTTAATAAACCTGTTTCTGCGGCAGAAGCAAAAATTTTATACGGTGAAGTCGCACCACCGTATAAATGCGAACTTGTCGATGCTCTTAATTCTGCGCCCGTTGCAGCTTATAGTCCTTGCGCTTTAACCGCCGCAACTGGCCCTGATGGGACCGCTTTCACCGTCGATAATTTCAAAGAAATTCCAATTGAAAGTGCAACACTCGGCACTGATTCCGATCCAGACCGTCCAGACTTCATACGATTGCCGAAAAAAAGAGACTGGCGGCGGAGCTTGCGCCGTTCATTCTTGATGAACTTGGTAACTCTTCTGAAATTATTCTGCCGGGGAATGAGAAGTCGGTAAAACTTTCAGTTCGGCTTATTGATAGCGGCAAAATATCGAATCAAACCCGTAGCGAACTGGACGCGGCAGAAGCCGCCTACGAAGCCGCAACAAATGTTGAAACTCGCAAAAATGCACTTACAAACATATTCGGAATTTTCCGAGTAATTTTGATGGGTCGCAATAACTAAATCTCAGTTTTTATTTCTAAGGCTTTTTGAAAATTAAATAGCGAGAAAAAGACTGGCGGCTCGGCAAAATCGCCAAGCCGCCGGGGTACTGTTTGGAGTAGGCAGAGGACGCGTAATCCTCTACCGACACGGTGTTGACGCACCGCACCACGGCCCCGCAAACGGCGTCATCCGATTGCAGAGATAACCCGCTACTCCGTAGCTTGATCAAGCCGGACAAGTAGTTATCTTGGGGCAAGATAATTGGCAATAAAAAATGAGTCAGAAAATAAGATGCCACAGGTGCAACCGCCTGCTTGGTATCGGTAAAGGGACTATAGTTGAATTAGAAATAAAATGCCCTAGATGTAAGGCGTTAAACCATGTGAGCACCGCGAGTGCCAACCCTATCGGCTATGCCGTAGAGGAAGAAAAAACACATGGAAAAGAAAAAACTTCCACCACTTTCACCAAAAGCCCCCGGAAGGCCGGACAAGCCACGCTATAAAGAGCAATTCGGCGTTATCGTTATTTGTGGTAGCGAAACCGAGCACGAAGAGGTTTATAAAAAACTGACTGGCATGGGCTATAAGTGCAAGGCGGTGAGGACATGAAAATCCACATTAATCATTCATGCCCGGACTATGACTCATACAGAGCCGCTTGCGTAAAATCTCTATTCAATGTTGACGCTGGCAATTCCTTCCAATTTGAAACGGAATTGCCTCTCGAGGATGACAATTGGCAGGTGGGATTAATAGTCGGCCCGTCTGGTTCCGGTAAAACATCGCTCGGCCAAGCGCTGAAAGAACACGGCTATACCTTCCATACCCCGGAGGGATGGCCAAAAGATGCCCCAATCATTGACGCTATAGCTCCAAATGGAGATTGGCAGGACGTGACTGGGGCCTTGTCTTCAGTTGGCCTTGGAGATGTCCCCTCATGGTTACGGCCTTATGGGGTTCTCTCAATGGGTGAAAAATTCAGGGCTGATCTGGCCAGAATAATCAGCGAACGTCCTAAGCGGATTGTAATTGATGAGTTCTCCTCGGTCGTCGACCGCCAGATAGCCAAGGCCGGAGCGCACGCTTTCTCAAAATCATGGAAAAGGACAAAAGGAAAAGCCGTACTTCTCTCATGCCATTACGATATTATTGAGTGGGTGCAACCCGACTGGGTGCTGGATACGGCAACCGGTAAGCTCAGTTGGGGGTGTCTTCAACGACCACCTATCGAGCTTGAAATTTACCAAACCGGATGGGAATGGTGGCCATATTTTGAGTCGCATCATTATTTAAAATTACCACATATGATTGCCGCAACCTGTTATGTTGGTTTCGTTGACGGCGTACCCGTCGCCCACATAGCGGTTAGCACCCGCACAAGGCACGAGGCTAGGGCCTGCCGCCTAGTAGTTATGCCAGAATGGCAAGGCGTTGGAGTGGGCCTTAAGTTCCTAAATGGGGTTTGCGACATGTGGCGGCGAGGGAAAAATAGATATAATCGGCCAATGCCGGTACTGTTTCATACCTCGCATCCCGGTTTAGCCGGGGCCTTAAGGAGAAAGCCTGAATGGAGCCAAATTAGCGCTAAACTATACGGGGCCAATAAATTACGTTCAATGCGCTCAATAGCTAGCAGCTTAGATAAAAAAGGTAAAAAAGGTCCGGCATCTGGTTATGGGGGACATTTTAGGGCCGTTCAAGGCTTCAGGTATATGGGTGACATATGCGAGTCGTAATTATTGGCCAAAGTTGGCTCGCAACTAAGACCCTTGAGTCGTTGATAAATATTGGAATAAAACCAATTGCGGCCCTACCAGATAAGAGTGATAGGTTTGCGGACACGGCCTCCGGGTTGGCAATACCTATCATCGCGGACCCGAAAAACCTGCCGGAGTGTGATATTGCCATAGCGGCACATTGCCACCGGTATATTCCTCCCGAAATACTGAATCGCCCTCGCCACGGCGTGGTAGCTTACCACCCCTCACTCCTGCCAAGGCACCGAGGACGCGATGCCGTCCACTGGACAATTGCCATGAAAGATCCCATCGCAGGTGGCAGCGTTTACGTGATGGACGACGGCGTTGATACCGGAGAAATAGTCCTTCAAGACTGGTGTCACGTATTACCAAATGATACCCCTCAAACGTTATGGAGAAGAGAGCTAGGCCCTTTGGGGGTAAAGCTGTTAACCCAGTCAACTAAAATACTGTTTAAAACCAGTATGTTAAGAACGACAAAGCAAGACGTCAGGGCCACAACTTGGGAACCGGCCCTATCCCGTCAAAAATTAAGATAACTATATAAAAAAAGGACCGGAAAAATCCGGTCCTTACAAAAGCAGTGCCATTCGCTAAAAAGTTGTATATATATTTCTCAAAATGAATGTCCAAAATTCTCAAGTTGGGTGTCCGCTTACAGTATTCTTAAATGTGAAATTCAAAAAGGTAAACATAGCTCTCAAAACTGGTACCAAACTGGTACCTGAGACAAAGAACACAAAAAAAGGTTTACACCTAAAAAGATGTAAACCTTTGATTTAACTGGAGCCAACGATCAGAGTTGAACTGACGACCTACTGATTACGAATCAGTTGCTCTACCAACTGAGCTACGTTGGCCTTTTCTAGATATGCCTTGTATATTAACCTTTAAGGCTCGGTCAAGCCAAAAACCAAACCGACTAAATCTTGACAAAAACACTCACTAGCAGGTCATATAGGCGTTCGGACAAAACAACTGAGACATCACGATGCGCACGGCCTGATGGACGAACACGCATTCTTTGTTATCAATCTGCGAGAAACCGAGATGGAAGATAAATTCTACGCTGTTAACTTCCAGACCTTTAGTGTTCAGATATCTGTGTGGACTTTTACACCAAAGAAGTTTTACGAATAAAGTTAATCATTAAATCATGATAGAAACAACACATATTATACCATCAAGATTCACCGAAACTTTTTGAACGCCACGGAAAAATTTCATCTGCACGTTGTCTGGCATCGCATTCAACCTGCTTAAACCATTCAAAGAACTTATCACGCACAAGCCGCCCTGCATCCGTTAAGCGATATCCGCTGCGCCTGCATCCGACCCGCTCAATGAGTTGAAATCCGAGCACCTGTTCGGTCTGTTTAATTTTACCCCATGCGGCTCTATACGACATCCCAAGAGCCTCAGCCGCTTTTTTCAAAGAACCGCATTCTTCAATCTGATCCAAGAGCTGTAAACGACCGTACCCGAAAAAAACTCCTTCTCCTCCTTCAAGCCAAAGATGAAGACGTATTGTAGGACTGTGCCCATCAATAGCAGACTGATCATTCAAGTAACTAAAGTCCGGATTAGCAGTAATATCCTGCATTTCATCCTCCTTATTTTCCGAAAGGACATTTGGGGAATGTGCAAGTTTTACATTCCATACAATATCCGCCATCAGCGAAAGCAGTGAGGTCTTTACGAGTTAAAGTCTGTCCGGCAAGCATACGCGGTAGAACAAGATCAAGACTTGTTGTTTTAAAGAAAAGAGCACATGCAGGGACACCAATAACCTGAACATCACTTGAGCGGGCAAGCATCAGCATGGTTCCGGGCAGAACAGGCACCCCGTAATGAATATCTGTAACACCGGCATCTCTCAATCCATATCGGGTAACATCATCAGGATCTACAGACATTCCGGCAGTTGTGATAATCATATCACAACCTTTTTCTATTAAAGATGTTGCTGCATCACGTATGTGCTCACGGCTGTCAGGTTTAATCATAGTGCAAATAACTTTACTGCCGAGAGCCTTAATTTTTGCAGTAATTATTGCTTCAAATTTATCTTCAACCAATCCGTTAAAGACTTCATCTCCAGTAATAAGCAACCCGACTTTGGCTTTGCGCAGCGGAGCAATATTGAACAAAGGTGCTCCGTTTAATACAGAAAGAGCGCGAGAGAAATTATCGCGAGAAAGATAAAGAGGAATAGCTCTTGTCCCGGCAAGACGAGTGCCTGCCTTTACGAGAGATCCGTTTTTCCGGGCCGCGACCATTACATCCGGCACAAAATTGAACTGAGTCATCATCTCAAGATTGGTAACAAGGACGCCATCCTGCTCAGCCACCAGATTAACTTTTCCTTCGCGCGGCATTCCTTCCTGAACGACTCCGTCCCCTGCCATGATGCGCCCAAATGTTTCGGCGACTTCATTTTCATGTACCCATTCATCGGCAGGAATATCCCCTTCATCAACGTAAATATGATTCTTGCCAATAAGTTGTAGCCGACACATATCGCCGGCACTGAAATTATGATCTTTAAAAAATTCAGGTCCCTTGCTGTCCTCGGGATCAATGCGAGTCATATCATGAACGGCTTTTTTACCTTCCGCTTCACTGATGGGAACAGATTTTAACCCATTAGGCAGATTTTCCATTTTCAGTTGCCGAGCAGACTCTAACTCGAGATATGGACCTTCTCCCTGACAGGTACGGCAAATAGCACCGAAAGAACCAGGGTAAGCATCACCGCACAAAGGACAGATAGTTATACCACCTTTACTACGATGGCTCATGACTTCTGTCTTTATTCGTACACTCTCAATGGTACATAAGGACGCTCCGGCCATGCGGATTTCAGATTGCAATCTTTCAGTATCCTGATCCTTTTTAGGTTTTTCCTTAAGGAACCAAGATTTAATCTCAGGCCATTCTTCAAGTTTTAAAGGGTCTACACGGATGCGGATACCCTTGCCTGTATATTTATCGTAGAGTGAAAGAGCGTAAACCCCGAGATTCTTAATTTTGAGCCAACCGTTACCTATACTGCAAAGGGTAAGCATCTGCACAGCATCCGGTAAACACCAAGAAGTCTCGCTGATGGCATCGAATAGTGTTCCTTCTGGAAGATGCTTGCGCGCTTCTTCCAACATATAGCCACCGAGCATCAACCCGGGAGCGGGATATCCATGAAACCTCCGAGCAGCTTCATAGAACTCTTCATAAGTATAAGATCCTATCGAATCGTCACGGATAGCAGCGTCTGCTTTTGATGCTCTGGAAGCTTCAAGATTCATGCATTACTCCAAGGTAAGTGGATTTATTATATCTAGATGAGCATAAATAATTTTATCTATGATAAATGACAATGAAATGGCTATTGCTCTTAGTTTGGAACTAACGAGTAAGTATTTTATTTAATGAATCGAGTATTGGCAATGAGTGGGATGATTGAGGACCATTATATTTCGGCATGCGCAATAGCAAGCTGACCTTAGCATCTCGGGCTGTGTCAGTCATCTATAAAGCTGTTCAGGTCACTGCACTACCTAAAAAATGCAGTGACCTGATCTTTTCAATTCAGTAACCATTAAGTTTTGGTTTGAGTTTTATTTCGCAGAATCTCCAATTCTCTTAAGAGACATCTTGGCAATCATTTTATCAAGTTTGACTACAACTAAGACTCTTTACCCGGCGTCGTTGTATAAAAATTGAAAGAAATTAGAGTATAAAAAAGGATTATGACCACAGCTAAAATGAAATTTTAAATATACTAAATCCTAGTTTATTATCTTTACCCATGCGAGGGCTCCTTTAATTTTCTCAGCATTACCTCTTAGAATTAGGAACACTAATAATACCACCAACAAATGCGGTTTGGAAAGACTGCAAGCCGATGGCGAGCAATGTAAATCCCAATATTAATTGTCTGCCAACTGTCGAAGACGGCAGATCTCCAAGACCTACTGCAAACCACTGCAAAACACACCAAAGACATAAGACGAGACCGATAGCAAAGATACACAGTCCAACCAATGCCGCTTTTTCAAGTGTTATTTTATCGAGCCATTTTTTATAGCGTGAATTTGGGAGAAAGCCCTGCTCAGTAGCATACCTACGGACCAACAGCCCCAGAGACAGACTCTGTGTACTTATAAGCACAAAAAGGCATCCCATTATAAACGTATTATTTTCAAAGCTTACGCTACCGATATTCAGAGGCCCGTTGTACAGTAATCCCACTATACTGAGGCCTAGGGCGAAAAGGATAACTGCTGGATAGATAAACAACCATTTAGGAGTATACATAAACAAAAAACAAAGGTGTCTCCATCCATCACGCCAGGTCTTCAAATGAGGTGGGCGGGTTCGCCCATCAGGAGAAAGAGTCGTAGGGACTTCGTCAATTCTTAATTTTTGAAGAGCTGCCCGTACAACCATCTCACTAGCAAACTCCATACCTGATGTATGAAGGTCCAGAGAGATAATTGCTTTACGGTCAAACCCGCGCAAACCGCAATGAAAATCCCCACACGGAATATTGAAAAAAAGTTTCCCGATGAAACTGAGTACTGGATTTCCCAAATACTTATGCAGAAAAGGCATGGCTCCAGGAGCAATCCCACCACGAAAGCGGTTCCCCATAACTAGTTGATTGCCAGAGCGGAGACTTTCAACAAAAGGAGTAAGGTTAGAAAAGTCGTAGCTGTCGTCAGCATCACCCATGATAACATATTTGCCTTTTGCCTCACTGATGCCACCTAAAAGCGCAGCTCCATACCCTTTTTCCTTAACAGAAACGACACGAGCTCCATGATCTACAGCAATCTGCTGCGAACCGTCAGTACTGCCATTATCTCCTATCAATACTTCACCCGACACACCTGAGCGAGATAAATAATCTTGTGCTTTCTTAATACATATTGCTATTGTTTCTGCCTCATTTAAGCATGGCATTAAAATTGTCAGTTCTAATTCTTCAGTCATTATAATTTGATTCCTTATGGTGTTTTCTTGGTGCGTCTCAGGGGTAATCCCCTAGTTTGTAAGGGGCCTTAAAAATAGAGGCTATGCAGCCATTTTTAGTTTTTGCATCAGGATGATGCCGCCAATGCCCATATTGAGACTTTCGTTGCTCTATGTCCAGAGTCACTTGGTGTCATAATCTCTTTCAGAACGACTTTGATCATAAACTTGCCCGAATGCTTCCGTCTCTTCCTGCTTTTGTCATACGCCCTTCCTTATCTTTTTTAGAACGCAAATTCCACCCTCATGGGTGGCCCTAATTTCAGAGGAAAGCCCAGAGTCAGGGTCAAGACCATAAATAATTTCTTATAAACCTTCTACAACAATAGATACAACACTAAACATCTTTAATTCCTTAGTGCTTGAAATGCTATATAAATAACAGACAGCTAATTTTTGTTTACGGTCGTATTCGTGTTCAAATTGATCCGATAAAACATAACCGAGACCGACATGTCTCTGTTTCCTGTTATAGAAAATTTCAAGGTAGATAAAAATATCCTGTACAACAGCACTCCCCTGCGCACTAAAACACTCTTCCGCCATAGCCCACCGCACATCATCAAAACCACAACCATCGACAACACAAACTTATTAAGCGTTTCATAATTTCTCATTAAAACTGTTAAATTGCGCCTAAAAATACATTTTATACTTTAAACAACCTCAATATTAAAGGATTTACCGGAGCACATATTAATATCTTTACCCAATACACTATGACTTTATTATTTCTTCAATATTATTACACTTCCCATCCAACAAACCGCCTACACCTAAAATTTCTACTATTTCATAACAAAAGAAGCCCCTTGCAGATATTCTGCAAGGGGCTTCTTAAAATCTATTTTTATTTAATCTAAACGAGTTTCTTAGCTGCTTCTAATGCTGCATCGTAATCCGGTTCTTCTGTGATTTCTTTCAGATACTGAACGTATTTAACAACGCCGTCTTTGCCGACAACAAACACTGCTCTGGTAAGCAGACGAAGTTCTTTGATCAATGCGCCATAACCTTCACCAAAGGATGCATCTTTGTGATCGGAAAGAGTCTTAACGGCTTCTACTCCGGCAGCTCCGCACCAGCGAGCCTGCGCGAACGGGAGATCCATGCTTAGAGTTAAGATTGCGACATCATCGCCCAGCTTTGCAGCTTCGTTGTTAAATCTACGGGTTTCCATGTCACACACTGGTGTATCAAGAGAAGGAACAGCACTCAAAATAAGCACCTTTCCTTTATAATCAGCAAGAGTTTTAGGAGCCAGACCGTTATCAGTCACGCTGAAATCAGGTGCTTTACCTCCGACTTTTACTTCAGCCCCGATAAGGGTAAGGGGATTGCCTTGAAAAGTAATTACTCCGGTTCTTTCGCTCATAATGTATACTCCATTGTTTGTTTTAATTTCTACGCAAAATACCACAACTGGAAAATTGCGGCAACGTTCAATTAATTATAACTTAATATTAAACAACATGAAGGACAATGGATAATGCTTTAAAACAAAATTCTATCTTATCGCCAACACTCATTCCGTCTTCTTCTATACTCCATGCGGCAACAAGCGCGCATAATCTTGTTCCGGCCTCTGTCTCACCGGAAACTTCGGCGAGTATTTCAGTTCTCTTTATTTCTGTGACAGTAGCAATAATACAGTTTCGTGTGCTGGAAGTACACCCTTCAGCTATAGGCCGAACAGAAACAAGCGGAGCTTTAATCGTTGCAGAAACTGGAACACCAACTTCGAGATCAAGTTTATACAGACTCTCAAGAGTAATGACAGAACTTACCAGTAGTCCTTCAGCTGTCTCAAATTCAACGTCAGCAAGGATTCCGTCACGACGGATCTGTGCAACATGACCTATAAACGTATTACGGGCACTTGATTTTAAGGATGATTCTTCAAGCGCCATCCGCCGGACAATGTTCTGCACATCACCTTCAGACCACTCCTGATAAACAGCTGACAGATCTGCTGAAGATTGACCAAGAACTTTGCGAACAACACCTAGTGGGACTCCGTTCCTAAGCAGCTCAACAGCGCGGGACCGCCGAAGCACACTTGGCGCACCAAGTGGGCGAGGAAGATGACAAGCTTCAGCTCTGTCATAAAAAATACGCCGCACATAGCCAGGATCAAGATGAAAGATATGACCTTCAAGCCCCATTCCCATCGGGCCTTCAATTAAAGCTTTAAGTTCACGGCAGACATTTTGCGGCAGAGGAACTTCGCGACTAAATTTTTCTGTTCCGAGAGTGACTGTCGCACGTCCGAAATTAATACTTTCTCTATCATCCATTTTAAGAATTTCACCCAGTCTTGCACCGGTATGCCGCAATATAAGAAACAGACAAAAGATTCGAGTACGTGATCTCAAGTGGTCAGCTCGTCCGGCTTCATCCCGCCATAAACGATATACTGACTCAAGAGAATCAAGCATTTTTGTGTCCAGATGTTTAATATTATCCGGCACATCAAAGAATTTACACGGGGCTAATTTACCTGTTCCCATAAAATATCCCTTCGTAGAATCACGTTTTTCATAATTAGCGTGACGACATTGTTTCTTTCACCCGATCTGCATAAGTATTTGATCGTCTAATAGTCATAATTTGACATAATCACAATGAAATTGGAGATTTTACGATGAAACGCATTCTTACACTGGTTCTTACAGTTCTTCTGGCTCTGCCTATTGCGGCCAATGCTGCGGACCTGCTTATCGGGCAGGCTGCAAACTTTACTCCGGCAATGCAGGAAATTATCCCGGCTTTCAAAAAGGCTACAGGACTCGAAGTTCAGGCAACTTATACATCAACAGGAAAACTCTACGCACAGATCACCAATGGTGCTCCATTTGATGTTTTCCTTGCTGCAGATGAAAAACGCCCAGCTAAACTTTTTGCTGACGGCCTTACTGAAAAACCTTTTGTATATGCAAACGGTAAACTTGTTTTCTGGTCTCTTAATAAAGAATTCGGATCCGCTCCTTGGCAGGAAGCTGTTGTTAATCCAAAACTGAAAAAGATTTCTATCGCAAACGTAGAGACAGCCCCTTACGGAACTGCCGCCATGAACGCTCTTAAAAAAGTTTCTCTCTGGGAAAAAGTAAAACCTGAACTGGCATACGCTCAGTCAATTTCTCAGACCTTTCAGTATGCTGCAACCGGTGCCGCTGACGCAGGATTTTGCGCGTACTCTTCCGTCTTCACAGATGAAGGTAAAAAAGGTTTCTTTACCGTTGTAAAAGAAGCTCCTCTGGTCGTACAAGCGGCTTGCGTACTTAAATCTTCAGAGCACAAAGATGCTGCTGCCAAGTTCGTTAAATTCTTAGCTGGACCTGAAGTTAAAGCTATCAAGAGCAAATACGGATACGAATAACATGGATTTTTACCCGCTCGTCCTGTCTGCCAAACTGGCTATTGCAACAACTCTGCTCATTCCGGTTGTTGCAGCGCCAACGGCATACATACTGGCGTTTTGCCGATTTCGTGGAAAAAGTCTGTTTGATGCTGTTGTCTCTCTTCCTATGGTTTTGCCTCCCACGGTCCTTGGATTCGGACTCCTCATTCTGATGGGTCCACAAGGTCCGTTGGGAGGCCTTTGGAGAGATGCTACAGGTGAACGAATGGTTTTCAGCTTTTCAGGGATTTTAGCGGCTTCGCTGGTTTACAATCTTCCCTTTGCGGTTCAGCCTATGCGTGCCGCCTTTGACAAGCTGGATATCAGGTTGCTTGAAAACTCCGCGGTTCTCGGACTTTCCCCCACAGCGACATTCTTCCGCGTAGTACTGCCGAACAGTATACCGGGGCTGACTGCGGCGGCGATGCTTGTCTTTGCACACAGCCTTGGTGAGTTCGGAGTAATCCTCATGGTCGGCGGCAGTATTCCTGGCTCTACAAAGGTTGCGTCCATTGCAATCTATGAAGCTGTGGAAGCTATGCGCTATCAAGATGCACTGTATATGTCTCTTGCAATAATTCCGGTCAGTTTTCTTGCTCTGCTTGCCATTAACTATATCAACGGAAGGCGTCGATGAATCTTTATCTGAATATTCGAAAAAAGCTTGCAAACTTTACTTTGGATGTTTCTCTTACATGCCCTGCCGGAACTCTTACAGCCATTGTCGGGCCATCCGGAGCAGGTAAAAGCACTCTAGTCAGAATTATTTCCGGTCTTGATTCTCCTGATGACGGGACTGTTTCACTAGGAGATGTCTGCTGGAATGATACTTCACGAAAAATTCATGCGATTCCTCAAAAAAGAGGTTTAGGGCTGGTTTTTCAGGAATATACTCTTTTCCCTCATTTGACGGTCCGCAAGAATGTTGCTTTTGCGGCGGTTGATAAAAACTGTGTTCAAGGATTACTCAACAAATTCGGCATTGCTCACATTGCCGACCGCAAACCTTCCGGTATTTCAGGCGGCGAAAGGCAGCGCGCGGCTTTTTGTCAGGCTCTGGCACGTGAGCCTGTTTTACTGCTTCTTGATGAACCATTCTCAGCCCTTGATATAGGTACTAGAGAATCATTACGCCATGAGCTTAGAGAGCTTAAAGAAGAACTTAATATCCCGATAATTCATGTGACGCATGATCTGGAAGAAGCTTACTACCTTGCAGACAAAATTTTTGTAATGGAAAACGGAATTGCCTCACCGCAATGGCTGGAAAGGCAAAATGCACGCCGGAATATGAACTATATAACTCCTAATCAATATGAACTTGTGGAGAACATGTGATGCGTATCAATCAACTGTTTCTGATTTTTTTATTAGTACTCTGTATTCCTGCGGCAGCTCAATCTAAAATGATACTAGCTTCCGGTGCAGGTTATCGCTCACTTGTTGACGACCTTGCCGATACTTACACCAAAAAAACCGGTAATCAGATTGAACGTATTTACGGCAATATGTCCCGCGTTACGGCTCAAGCCAATGTCAGCGGAGCTGTTGATATGGTTCTCGGTGATGCGAATTTCCTTAAAAAGGCAAAAATACCTTTCAAAACCACACACAAAATAGGCAACGGTAAGCTTGTTGTAGCATTCCCGAAAGGAAGCAGTTTTCATACTAAAGCTGACCTGCTAAATGATAAAGTGACCCGTATAGCTATCCCTGACACTAATCGGGCTATATACGGAAAAGCAGCTCTGCAATATTTCAAAAACACTAAAATATACGATAAAATCGAGTCAAAATTACTTATCGTTGCCACTGTTCCGCAATCCGCATCATATGTAGTTGCCGGCGAAGTTGATTACGCATTTATCAATCTTACGCATGCACGCAAAATAGCTAAATCAATCGGAGGGTATGTTCTTATTGATCAAAAAGACTATTCTCCTATCAACATTATCATCGGGCAGATGGTAACCTCCGCAAATCAAAAAGATTGTGAAGACTTTTTAAAATTCCTCACAACTGAGGAAGCTGCTAAAATTACGGCTAAACATGGCATGTAGGTTAATTAATGGATTTCACGGCTATACTTTCAGACAGCTCAACAATACGTCCGCTTATTCTTTCGGGTAAAGTTCTGGCTGTTTCCGGACTCCTGCAAATATTGCTCGGAATTCCTCTTGCTTGCTGGCTTGCCCGTTCGCATGGAACTCTTAACAATATCATGGATACAGCTGTAACAATGCCCCTTGTTTTTCCACCCGTAGCAATGGGATTTGGACTTCTTTTACTGCTCGGCAGAAGCGGACCGATGAGCCCTTTGTTTGGAGACAATATTATTTTCAGTTTTCCGGGACTGGTGATTGCTGCGTTCATTGCGGGACTTCCTTTAGCTGTAAAGCCGATTCAAGCCGCACTTAAATCTGCAGAAGCAGCTAGGCTTAGCGAAGTCGCGGCAGTACTTGGAAAATCAGAAACTGTAATACTTTTGCAGGTACTACTACCATATGCAAAACGCAGCATTGCAGCAGGAATGTTACTGGCACTTGGCAGATCACTTGGAGAAGTTGGTATGACGTTGATGCTCGGTGGAAACATTATAGGCAGAACAAACACTCTTTCGCTTGAAATATACAACTCTGTTTTCAATGGCGAATTTGAAAGAGCTATAGTACTCTCGATGATTATCGGGGCCGCATCTATTGCAATGTTTATTATTTTAAAAAAAGTATCAGACGCTTAAATTAGTAAACGAGACTAAAACATAAAAAGGAACAGGCTATAAAATGAGTAAATCTATTTTAAATCAGATTCAGGAAAAAGCTCGCGAAGTATGGGAAAAAGAAAGTATTCTCGATGAAAACATTTCCATCACCGCCAGAATACTGAGCACAGAGGAAGCTATCGGAAACCCTGAGGGTGATGATTTCCCTTTGCTGCGCGGGAAAGAAAAACTGATGGAAGCCGAATTCCGCGGTTCAAAAGGACAAGCTTTCACTGATCGCTTTGGAGATTTCAGCACTTCACTTCGTGATGTTTGCGAAATGAAGCTGGAAAATAATTTCCGCCGAGCAATTTTCGTTTCTTCCCTTAATGCAGTCCAATCAAATTTAGGAAAAACTGATCATACTATTCACTGTCGCAACGAAGGACCTGCACTTTGCGCTCCAAAATTTGCTGATCATATTATGGAAAATTATGGCAAAATACGTATCACACAAATCGGATATCAACCTGCAATGATTAAAGCTTTTTCTCCAAAATTTGATCTTAGAGTTGTCGACTTAGACCCAGACAACATTGGTAGCAATAAATGCGGAATTACTATTGAAGGCCCTGATGATTCACTAAAAGCTATCAACTCGGCTGATCTGCTCGTAGTTACAGGTTCAACTCTCGTTAACGAAACAATTACTAATTTTTTAGTGGAAAACAAACCTACTATATTCTTTGGAACTACTGTAGCTGCAGCAGCTGACCTGATGGGGTGGACTCGTTTTTGCGCTGAAAGCTGCTAAAAACAAAATAACATCAACTTGTGACACACATTCATTCAAAAGTGAGCCAAAATGACACAGTTCGTTTTAGCTCCCTTTTTTATGCCACTTGCCGCATATTAATTTAGCTATAACAGTAACAATTGTTGCCCAGCCTATTATTATTTTTAATAAAACGATCCACTTTTACACACCTCCCCTAGCCCAACCATCTGAAATATTGATTATATTTTTTTGGACCTCTTTTTGCTTAAAGAGTCCGTTAGTTACTCATAAAAATAAGCCAACCTTTACTATTATCACATTTATAGATGCGAAAGATAGTTCAAAAATAGCTTTTTTTACATATCTGCTAGGATTAACAGCTTGACTTATTATGCCCATCTCGACATATAGATTTGGATTATAACAACAAAGTTGAAAATTTACACACTAATTTGGGAACAGTGCCTAGACAAACGGCACATACAATAAGCAAAAAAAAGATTCTGGAGCCCTTACTCATGATGAAAACAGTGCCTGTTCAAGATGCTATCGGAAGCGTACTTTGCCATGATATGACCCGTATTATTCCTGGTGAATACAAAGGGCCTGCTTTTAAAAAAGGACATATTATCAAACAGGAAGATATTCCTGTCCTACTCGAAATAGGTAAAGAACACGTTTATATTCTGACACTTGCAGAAGGTCAGCTTCATGAAAATGATGCGGCAAGACGCATTGCCAAAGCTGCAGCCGGACCGGGAATAACTCTTTCCACCATATCTGAAGGCCGCATTAATATGAAGGCTGCTCCCGGCTTACTCTCCATCAATGTTGAAGCACTTGAACGCATTAATTCCATTGATGAAGTCGTACTGGCGACCATGCATAACGGAATTCAAATTACAGAACCTCGCGACGTTGCAGGTACCAGAGTAGTGCCTCTCGTCATTGATGAAAGTAAAATAATTGAAGTAGAAAAAATCTGTAGAGAATCCGGCCCTATTGTCAGCGTTAAACCTTTCAGAAATCTAGACGTCGCCCTAATCACAACAGGAAGCGAAGTTTACACCGGACGCATCAAAGACAAATTCGGACCTGTTATCCGCAAAAAATTCGACGCATTAAATTCTGAAGTAATTTCCCAAACACTTGTCAGCGATGACCCTGATATGACCCGCGCTGCTATCATGAAATGTATTGATGACGGAGCGCAAATGGTCGTGTTGACTGGTGGGATGAGCGTTGATCCAGATGACCAAACCCCCGCGAGTATCCGCTCAACCGGAGCAGAGGTCGTCACGTACGGAACACCGTCCTTCCCCGGAGTAATGTTTATGTTGGCATATCTTAACGGTGTGCCGATTATCGGCCTGCCCGGCTGTGTTATGTATTACCGGGCCAGTATTTTTGACCTGATCGTGCCGCGAATTGTTGCGGGAGAACGTCCGACACGAAAAGAAATTGCGGCTCTCGGGCACGGAGGATTCTGTGCCGGGTGCGAGACTTGCCGCTACCCTCTCTGTTCCTTCGGTAAATAGTCAATTGACGCCTGTTTCGGGCGCCTAATTATATTAAAACAGAAATTCTTTTAAGGAGGCTCCTAGGATGATCAAAAGAACTCTAAAAGTTAACGGAGTAGAACGCGTGGTGATTGTGGAAAACGACACCCCGTTGGCTACTGTTTTACGCGAAAACTTAGGTCTTACCAGTGTTAAAATTGGTTGCGGAACCGGACAATGCGGTAGTTGTTCTGTCCTTATGGATGGAAAGGTAAAACGCACATGTTCTCTTAAGATGAGCCGAGTTGAAGACTTTACTGAAATCCTGACCACTGAAGGAATCGGAACACCAACTCAGATGCATCCTATCCAGATTGCATGGATGGCACATGGTGCTGCACAGTGCGGGTTCTGTACTCCAGGATTTATTATTTCCACCTACGGCCTCATTTTATCAAACCCATCTCCAACTCGCGAAGATGTTCGCGCTTGGTTCCAGAAACATCGCAATGCCTGCCGTTGTACAGGTTACAAACAGCTTGTTGATGCAACCATGGACGCTGCCGCAGTTATGCGCGGTGACATGAAAGTTGAAGATCTGCTCTTCAAGCTTCCTGAAGACGGACGCATCTGGGGTTCAAAATACCCACGCCCAACAGCTGTTGCCAAAGTTACCGGAACACTTGATTACGGTGCTGACCTCGGTATCAAAATGCCTGAAGGAACACTTAGATGTGCTTTGGTGCAGGCTGAAGTTTCTCATGCAAACATTATTTCTATCGACACAACCGAAGCTGAGAAGATGGAAGGCGTCTTTAAAGTTGTTACCCACAAAGATATCAAAGGTAAGAACCTCATTACTGGCCTGATCACCTTCCCAACAAACAAAGGTGACGGATGGGACAGACCAATCCTAGCTGAGAAGAAAATCTTCCAGTACGGTGATGCAATTGCCATTGTTTGTGCTGACACTGAAAAGCATGCAAAAGAAGCTGCTGCAAAAGTTGTAGTAGAAATCGAACAGCTACCTGAATACATGAGCGCACCTGCAGCTATGGCTGAAGATGCAATCGAAATTCATCCCGGCACACCTAACGTTTACTTTGAACAGAAAATTGCCAAAGGCGATGACACCGCTCCTATTTTTGATAAAGCTGATGCTGTTGTCGAAAACAGTTATTATGTTTCACGTCAGCCACACATGCCGATTGAACCTGATGTAGGTTTTGCATATCTAGATGATGACGACAAACTTTGCATCCATTCAAAATCAATCGGTCTGCATCTGCATGCAGCAATGATTGCTCCTGGTATGGGAATCGAGCTTGAAAACCTGATCATGGTTCAGAACTATGCAGGTGGTACTTTCGGTTACAAATTCAGCCCTACCATGGAAGCACTTGTAGGTGTTGCATGTCTTGCTACCGGCAGACCTGTATTCCTTAACTACACATGGTACCAGCAGCAGACTTACACAGGAAAACGTTCACCGTTCTTCACAACAGTACGCCTTGCTGCAGATAACGACGGTAAACTCCGCTCCATGGAAACCGACTGGATTTGTGACCACGGTCCTTACTCCGAATTCGGTGACCTTCTGACTCTTCGCGGAGCCCAGTTCATCGGCGCAGGTTACGACATTGATTCCATCCGTGGTAAAGGTCGCACCGTTTGTACCAACCACGCATGGGGTTCTGCTTTCCGTGGATACGGTTCAACAGAAGTTGAGTTTGCATCAGAAGTACTGATGGACGAACTTGCTGAAAAACTGAACATGGACCCATTCGAACTTCGTTACAAAAACATCTATCGCGAAGGTTCCACAACTCCGACAGGACAGACTCCTGAAGTCTTAAGCCTTGAAGAAATATTCACTAAAGCCCGTCCAATGTACCAAGCAGCCAAAAAACGTGTTGCTGAAAAATCTACCGATACTGTTAAACACGGTGTAGGTGTTGCTCTTGGTGTTTACGGTTGCGGACTTGATGGACCTGATACTGCCGGCGCTGAAATTGAACTTCATGCTGACGGAACTGTAACCATGTATGCTTGCTGGCTTGATCATGGTCAGGGTGCTGACATGGGTGTTCTTGGAACAGCTCATGAAACTCTCCGCCCACTAGGTCTTGCTCCTGAGCAGATTAAACTTGTTATGAACGACACCCGCACCTGCCCTAACGGCGGACCTGCAGGTGGTAGCCGCTCACAGGTTGTTATCGGTAACGCCATCGTAGCAACATGTAGAGAATTACTTGACGCTATGCGTAAAGCAGACGGTAAATACCGCACTTATGACGAAATGGTAAAAGAAAACAAAGCCCTTCGTTACAGCGGATCTTGGACTTCTCCTTGTACTGAGTGTGATGAAAACGGTCAGGGTAGCCCATTTGCATGCTATATGTACGGACTGTTCATAATGGAAGCTGCTGTCGAAATTGCAACTGGTAAAGCTTCAATTGAAAGAGCAGCACTTGTTACCGACATCGGTAAAATCAACAACAGACTTGTTGTTGACGGTCAGGTCTACGGTGGTCTTGCTCAGGGTATCGGAATTGCTCTTTATGAAGACTATGAAGATATCAAGAAACATTCCACAATGGTCGGTGCAGGCTTCCCATACATCAAACAGATCCCAGACGATATGGAAGTTGTTTATGTTGAAGCACCTCGCCCTGACGGTCCTCATGGAGCATCAGGAGTTGGTGAAATGCCTTTGACCTGCCCTCATGGCGCAATTATCAATGCTATCTACGATGCATGCGGAGCACGCGTTACTCATCTTCCAGCCAGACCTGAAAAGATTCTTGCTGCAATGAAAGCTAAATAGTAATATCATAATATAATAGGTCGTGGTCGTGCGTTTCTAAAGCACACGATCACGACCTTATTTATTTTACAGCTATGGGAGTATCATGGAACAAAATTCACTTCGCGAATGGGAAGCTAAATGTATTCAGGAAGAACCGCCGCGTTGCAAAGCAGCATGCCCTCTTCACGTAGATGGACGGGAATTCTGTAAGCAGATTGCAGCAGGACAAGTAGACAAAGCATGGGCCGTTCTTTGCCGAACATTACCTTTCCCAGCAGTAACAGCACGTATTTGTGATGCTCCATGTAAAAATTCATGCCTCCGCGAGAAAGTCGGCGGTGGTATTGAAATGGCCGACCTTGAACGCTTTTGCGCTGAAAACACAAAGCGAACTCCTCCTTTCAGGCCATTACCTCCACGTGGGAAAACAGTTGCGGTTCTCGGTGGATTTCTACCCGGGCTGACTGCAGCATGGGACCTTGCTAAAAAAGGTTTTACTGTCACACTCTTTCTAAAAAATACCTACGAAGCTTTTGAAACTCTACCCCAAGAATGGTTGACTGTAGATATCTTCAAACATGAAATTGAAGTCATCAAAAAGATGGGTGTAACTTTCGTTGAAAACAGTACTTTTGATGATACACTTGACGAAGAATCTCTTAAAAATTTTGATGCAGTATTTGCAGACCCCATAGCATGCAGCCCTGAAAATCTTAAAATTTCCACTCCTTCTCTTACAACTCTTGAAACGGAAAAAAAGGGACTTTTTGCCGCATCTCAGCCGGAAAAGAACGCATCACCAATTACACTCATAGCAATAGGCCGCAAAGGAGCATTATCCATTGAACGGTTTATGCAAAATGCGTCTCTTTCTGCAGGGCGCGAACGTGATGAACCTTTTGAAACAAAACTGTTCACAAACATAAGTAAAGTTGAACCGCTTGCCCCTATTGCTGTCCCTAAAAACGGTTACACTGCTGATTCAGCAAAAGAAGAGGCTGCCCGTTGTCTACTTTGCGAATGTATGGAATGTGTTAAAAATTGCGTATATCTAGAAAACTTCAAAGAATATCCTAAAATTTTCGCTCGCCAGATATACAATAATGCCTCAATAGTAATGGGTACACGAAGAGCTAATAAGCTTATTAATTCCTGTATGCTATGTGATTTATGCACAGAGATATGCCCAGAAAGTTTCTCTATGAAAAATCTCTGTATAGAAGCCAGAAAAGATCTGGTTGAGCAAGGGGTTATGCCGCAATCGGCTCATGAATTTGCTCTACGTGATATGGAGTTTGCGGACAGTGAAGCTTGCGCTATCAACCGCCATCAGAATGGATTTGAACAAAGTGAATGGGCTTTCTTCCCAGGTTGTCAGCTTCCAGCATCAGATCCCGACGCGGTAAAAAATTCGTACAGTTTTCTGTGCGACACTTTAACCGGTGGGACAGGCCTTATGCTCCGTTGCTGCTCTGCCCCCGCAGACTGGTCGGGAATAGTTGATCTTTTTGATAAAAAATCTACTGAATTACGTTCTGACTGGGAATCCCTTGGCAAGCCTAAAATAATCGCGGCTTGCCCTTCATGTATGGAAACTTTACACAAAGCGATTCCAGAAGCTGAGATTACTTCACTATGGTCTTTGTTATGCCTGTATCGCAAAAATTTGAATCCAGTTTTGCCAAAATCAATTCCGGCTTTACAGGATCCATGTTCGGCCAGACACAACGAGAAACTCTTAGCTGATGTTCGCATTTTACTTACGGATTTAGGATTAGAATTTACTGAACCGGAACTTTCAGGACTGCATACGGAATGTTGTGGCTTCGGAGGATTGCTCAGTGATGCCAACGAACCGTTATCCCAAAAAGTTGCGGAACATAGAGCTTCAAAGCTTGATGGCGACGGCATAACATATTGCGCTATGTGTCGCGATTTACTTGCAAAAACAGGCAAACGTTGTCTCAATATACTTGATATTATATTCCCTTCAGAAAATACAGATCCGGCAGCACGAACTGCTCCACGTTACTCTACGCGCCGTGAAAATCGGGTTAGACTTAAAGAACAGATGCTGGAAAATGTTTGGAAAACACCTTCTACTCCTCGCCCTGCTTATGAAGCAATTAAAGTCTCTTATACCGAAGAGGCTCAAAAGCACATGGAAGAACGACGCATTCTTGTTTCTGATATTAAAAAGACCATTGAAGCTGTTCAGAAAACAGGAAAAGTACTCGAAAATACTGATACAGGTCATAAACTTATATATCACAGACCTGTCACCGTTACTTACTGGGTAGAATATGAAATGGTAGATGGAGACACGTATTTAATCCATAGAGTATGGAGCCATCGCATGAAGATATTAGGAGGCAGTAAATGAGCACATTAAAAGTTCTTGATGGTGAAGACTTTTCATCTTGGAAATGCGCTGCCTGCGGCGAGAAACTTGTACCAAAGCCAATTGAGCTTGGTTATCTTGAAAGCCGATTTAAAGTGGAACTGCCATCTTGCCCTGTTTGCGGTTTGGTACTTATCCCCGAAGATCTTGCACTTGGGAAAATGGCCGAAGTGGAGAGTCTTCTGGAGGATAAATAGAAATGAATTCCACGGCTTCAACCGTTCCACTTTGGGAGCGGTCAACCCTACAGGATGCCGCGGGAAAAACTTTACGTCCGGGTGGACTGACTCTAACTGACAGAGCATTATCGCTAACAAATTTTCCTAAACATAGCCGCATACTTGATGTGGGCTGTGGACTCGGTGCAACAGTTGAACACCTTAATAATGTCCACCACTTCAAAGGGTACGGTATCGACATATCCTCCAGACAATTAAGTCAAGCTCCATCAGGGCTGAGACTGTCTCTTGCGAATGCGGACTGCCTTCCTTTTCCAGATAATTCATTTAACGGGATAATATGCGAATGTGTTCTTTCGCTGCTTCCTGATATTTCTAAAACTATCGGCGAATTTAAAAGAATTCTGAACTCAACAGGGACCCTGATTATCACTGATATCTATCAACGAGGTCAAAACAGTTCAGGTTTAATTTCTGGATCTTGCGCTACTAACCCACTAAATACAGTAGAGTTAGAAAGTGCCATTTCTAATCACCAACTTCATACCATTATTAAAGAAGACCACTCTAAACTACTGGCAGAGCTTGCAGCGCGGCTTATTTTTTCCGGTGAGAAATCCATCATTCCCAAAGGAAGCTGCTGTTCCAAACCAGGTTATATGTTGCTGATTGCAAAGCAAAATAAATTATAATCCCGGAGATATTCATATGAATGATACCGATCTGCGTATCCTACAGTTAAACGGTTCAGGATATTGCTGTGCTCAAATAATGATCCTCCTTTGTCTTGATAATTTACAGCGTGAAAACCCGGACCTTGTACGCTCCATGCAGGGACTTTGCCTCGGTATGGGCGACTGTTCAGGCTCATGCGGAATTCTTAGCAGTGGAATATGCGCCCTTGCTTTATACGCAGGCAAAGGAATTGACGGCGAAGAAGAAGATGAGCGGCTTCCTTTAATTACAGAAAATTTCAGAGGATGGTTTCGAAACACTTCAATTAAGCAATTCGGCGGTATAAAATGTAGTGATATTCTAGGTGAAGAATGCGGCGCACCAAAGCCGGACCGCTGCGGTAAGTTGCTTGTTGATGCCTATACACAGCTTATTAAAATTCTTGTTGATGCAGGCTTTGATCCATATTCAGGCAGGGAAATTAATGATGAATTCTGATCCGTATAATTATGAAACTGAAAGTGTCTGTCCTATTTGTTTAAAAAAAATATCTGCCAGAAGAGTTACTGAAAACGGTGAAACCCGCATTATAAAACAGTGCGACGAACATGGAGAATTCAGCACGCCTGTATGGCGTGGTGAACCCGCCATACAAAATTGGGCAAGGCCCAAAACACCATCTGTTCCTCCGGTGACAGATACAACAGCCTTAAAAGGGTGCCCTTTTGATTGCGGGTTATGCCCAGAACATAATCAGCATACTTGCACAGCTTTGGTTGAAATAACATGGCGTTGTGATCTTAACTGCAAGATATGCTTTGCGTCAGCTGGAAACTCTGAAAACAACTCTGACAAAAACTCCACAAACAAATTTTTGCTGCGCCCTGATCCGACTATTGATGAACTTAAAACCTTACTGGCTAAGGTTCGTGAAACAGCAGGACCATGCAATTTACAACTTTCAGGTGGTGAACCTGCAGTTCGAGACGATCTGCCGCAACTGGCAACAATTGCTAAAGAACTCGGATTTCCATTTGTACAAGTCAACACTAACGGACTTAGAATTGCCCGCCAGAAAGAATTAGCTAAAATATGGGCAAGCGCAGGAGTTGATTCTGCTTTTTTACAATTTGATGGTACGCGTGATGATATTTATAAATCAATTCGTGGCCGTTCGTTGCTTAAAGAAAAAATGTGTGCAATCACTAATCTAATAGAAGCCGGAATAGGAGTTGTTCTGGTTCCGACAATTGTTCCGGGCGTAAATGATGACAATATCGGAGAGATACTTAAATTAGCGGTTGATCATGCTCCAGGGGTACGAGGCGTACATTTTCAACCTGTCAGCTATTTCGGACGCTATCCACAATCTCCATCCGACAAGGCCCGTATAACACTGCCGGAAATAATGACTAAGCTTGAAGAGCAAACTTCTGAGCTGGTGCATAAAACAGACTTTTTACCTCCGGCATGTGAACACGCGCTATGTTCTTTTCACAGTAATTATATGGTTATGGAAAATGGAAAGCTTAAAAAACTTTCCGGCAAGAGTGAAGCTTGCTGCTCCACACGCCCTGCGGCGGAAGGTGCAGAGAAATCAAAATCATTTGTACGCAGACAATGGGCTGCGCCAGTGGTTAACGAATGTTGCTGTACTAAACCTCTGGATGATCTTGATCGTTTCATTCAACGGGCAAAGACACATATTCTAGCGGTTTCAGGAATGGCATTTCAAGATGCATGGACACTTGATCTTGAACGGCTGAAAGGTTGCTGCATCCACGTAGCTGCGCCAGATGGAAAATTAATTCCATTTTGCGCTTACAACCTGACTTCAATGGACGGATCATCTCTTTACCGAGGACATAATGATTAATCACCCCCTTGAATGCTGGCTGAATCTGCGCATGGGACGCCCCCTTAATTCAGGAAGTGTTTCCCCTAAGAAACTACAGAATTGGCAATTTGATCTGTTACGAAAAACGCTAAATCACGCCATAAAAACTTCTCCTTTTTATTCAAATCATTTAAAAAATATCACTCCAGATAAAATTCTTACTCCTGCGGACCTCAGCAAATTACCGGTAACGACACCTGAAGATCTTCGGAAAAATCCAAACAGTTTTCTATGTATATCTCAAGATGAGGTCGCAAGGGCTATAACTCTTTCAAGCTCAGGATCAAGCGGCCCCCCTAAGCGTCTTTTTTTTACTGCCGGAGACTTAGAGCGCACTACTGAGTTTTTCCATTACGGTATGGGTCCATTACTGGGAAAAGGAGAAACAGTACTCGCACTGCTGCCGGATTCGCGTCCAGGTGGAGTAGGAGCTTTATTTGCTGAAAGTATCTCAAGACTTGGGGCAAAAATTGTTTACCCTGAAGATCCATCTGACATTCAAAATTTACTGAATTTACTCTTAAATTCGAGGGCAACTTGCCTTTTAGGACCTGCCATACATATTCATGCATTGGCGCGGCTATGGAAAAAAAAACGACTCCCCAAAAATCAAGTACGTTCTGCCCTTCTCTGCTGGGATCTATTACCGCCAGTAGCAATTCAGACAATCGCAAATATATTCGGATGTGAAATTTTCTCTCACTGGGGCATGACAGAGACTTGTCTTGGCGGTGCAGTTGAATGCTTCCAGGGTTCAGGTATGCACCTACGGGAACCTGATTTTTACCTTGAAATAACCGATCCTGAGACAGGCTTACCTGTGCCAGACGGAAACAGTGGGGAAATTTTATTTACGACTCTATCGCGAAGAGCAATGCCGCTTATCAGATATAAAACAGGGGATCTCGGGCAAATTCTTCCAAATCAATGCACATGCGGGTTGTCTATGCGTAGGCTAGGAGATGTAAAAGGCAGACTCGATACCGACATTCTTTTGCCGACCTCAGAATATCTGTCTATGGCTGAACTTAATGAATTAATCCTGCCGTATGTCGGAGTTCTTGACTTCAAAGTTAATTATCAACAGCAACCACTTGCCATTAACATTTCTTTGGACATAGCCCCTGCGTCTAAAATCCCGACAGATCTTACAAGAGCCTTAACTTCCTACCCTAAACTAAGCCGCGCTATTCTAGAAAACAATTTGAAAATTATCATTATAGTTGATAACAACGATGGCAGCATCAGTTCAGGTTTTGGAAAAAGATTAATAACTTCATCTTAAACAAACCTAAAAGGTCTTCATTTAATGAAAAAGCTCATTCATAATATACGGTTGCAGTTAGAATCAGGTAATGACCTCATCCTTGCAAGTATTGTCAAAAGTACAGGTTCCACCCCTCGTTCCTCAGGCAGTAAAATGGTAATTCTTCGCAACGGAGAAATTGACGGAACAATCGGAGGAGGACTCGTTGAAGCCCTAGTTCTACAAGCTGCCGCGAAACTTTTTAATAATCTTGAAAATGCTGTTACGTTTAAAAAGTTTGACCTTTCTAATGAACTGGCAGCAAACGCAGACATGATTTGTGGTGGCAACGTAACAGTGATGCTTGAACATCTTTCTGCTGACAAAGAAAACACCACCATATTTTCAACCATTGATACAGGCTTAAGACTCGGACAAAAGATAACGACTTTGACTCTTATGGATAAGGGTGAAACATCCTCTACCTCAAGCAAAAGAGTTGTAGACTTAGACCAAGATGTACCTGTAATAACTAATTTTCCTAGGGAAGAACTTTTAACGATTCTCATCAAATCCCGTAAAACAGACAAGCCGATAGTTCTAGAATCTGAAACAAAACAGCTTATTGCTGAATCCTTTGCTCCACAGCCCAGTTTATTTATTTTCGGAGCAGGTCATGTTTCACGCCCCACTGCAGCCTTAGCATCTTCTGTAAATTTCAGAACTGTAGTTCTGGATGACCGAAGCGAATTTGCAAACGCTGATCGCTTTCCGCTGGCGGATGAAATCAAAGTACTTACTAATTTTGAAAATGCATTTGCAAACCTGAACGTCACAGAAAGTTCATACATTATAATAGTTACACGGGGGCATCTGCATGACAAAACAGTGCTTGCAGAGGCGCTTAAGACCCCAGCCCGCTATGTGGGAATGATCGGAAGCTCCAAAAAACGCAACGCCATCTATGATGCACTTATTGAAGAAGGCGTTACGCAAGAAAGCATAGATCGCTGTCATTGCCCCATAGGAATTAGCATAGGAGCGCAGACTCCTGAAGAAATCGCAGTCAGCATCGTTGCAGAACTTATTCAAGAAAGATCCGGGGATTGATCATGAACATTTATGGACTGGTGCTAGCCGCAGGGCTGTCATCACGCATGGGGACTCTTAAAGCGATGCTACCTCTGGACGGAGGAAGTGTACTTTCAAACTGTGTCCGATCTTTGCTTGATGGCGGGGTTTCCGAAGTCTTTGTCGTAACAGGATACAAAGCAAAGACAGTTGAACCGGAAGTTCATAAACTCGGAATTAATTCCGTATACAACCCTGACTATGAACAGGGTATGTTCTCTTCCGTTATCACCGGGATACATGCTCTCCCAGACGATACCTCAGCATTTTTTGTATTGCCGGTTGATATTCCCTTGGTAAGATCATCAACAATACGGGCTCTTACCTTTGATTTTAATAACTCTCCCGTAGATATTCTTTATCCGGCATTTAAGGGTAAACGAGGGCATCCTCCGCTTATAAGTGCAAAACTTATCCCTGAAATTCTGCAACATGACGGAAACGGCGGTCTACGCAAAATTTTAGAAAAACATGATTCAAATTCCAGAGAGAAAAACATGCCGGATCTCGGAATCTTGCATGATCTGGACACGCCGGAAGATTATACGACAGCTCTTCGATTTTCCCGAGACAAACGCTTTCCTCTTCTCGAAGAATGCGAAGCACTTTGGGAACTGTCTGAAACTCCAGAAGGCACACAGGAACATTGTAAAGCGGTATCAAAAGGGGCTTGCCTTATAACAAAGGCTCTCAATGCAACACGCAAGAATGGCCCTCTGTTGGATATGGATATCGTGCAAAGTGCAGCGCTGATGCATGATGTTGCTAAAACACGCAAAAATCATGAAACTATAGGCGGAAATATTCTAGCGGGCTACGGTTTTACAGGAATCTCAGAAATCGTTGCCTCACATCGCGACACAAAAATTGATCACAACTCTCCATTAACTGAAAAAGAAATGGTCTTTTTAGCTGATAAATTTTTTAAAGGAACCAAACTGATAAATCTGAACAAACGGTATGAAAATACAATGTGTAAATGGGCCGACGATCCCGAAGCAGCTAAAGCTATAAAAGGACGTCAAGAACGAGCCGAGAATCTCATGATCAGATATGAAAATGAGACAAAAATTAAAATAATGGATCTATTGTCAGATCAAGAACTCATCTCCTAAGATTTTACTGACTACACTTAGTTAAAAGCATTAAGGCTCAAATATGATTATACTCATCCGTCATGGTGAAGCTGAAAAAGCTAAAGGATGCGCCATAGGACAAACGGATCTTCCGCTTTCAGATACAGGACGTAAACAATCTGAAATCCTGTCTAAATCACTATGCAACGTACCATTTGAACATCTCTACACAAGCCCTCTCTTAAGAACACGTGAAACAGCTAGAGCAATTGAAACAGAATGTAACCTTACAGCTATACCCTGTCCTGAATTTGCTGAGATTAACTTAGGAGACTGGGACGGACTTAGTTTCAAGGAAATAAAAGAACAATTTCCAAATGAATACATCAAGCGTGGAGTGGATTTCGCAAACTACCGCCCCCCTAAAGGAGAAAGCTTTACAGACCTGAAACTACGGGTTCAAAGCGGTCTAGAAAAAATCCTAACGCATAAAAAACCTGTAGTAATTGTTACTCATGCCGGAGTTATCCGCATCATCCTTCATATTACCCTTCAATTTCCTTTAAGCAATATTTTTAAACTGTCTCCTCTTCACTGCTGTACTACTGTTTTGAAAAAAAAATCTTCAGGCTTAATTCTTGAGAACTTCAATATACTTCCAAGTTAAATCCGAAAGGGGCTATTGACTTTACAGCTTTCAGCGCGAAGAATAAAAAAGATAAATACAATTCTTATAATAATTTATACATCTTATACACCAAGGAGTCTTTGTGCAGATAACTAAATTTGCCATACCGGAAATAATCTTTGGCAACGGTAGTATCAAGTACCTTGCTTCATGTGCACAGCGACTTGGAGCCAAAAGGGTTTTACTCGTTAGCGATGCAGGACTTGAAGAGTCCGGATGGGTAAAACAAATTCTGAATATTCTTGAAAATGCTAAGATGGACTGTGCATACTTTAATGATGTTACTTCAAACCCTCGTGACACTCAAATTCATGAAGGAGCAAAGTTGTATCTTGAGCACAAGGCCGATGTTATTATCGGGCTTGGCGGCGGCAGTCCCATTGACACAGCAAAGGGAATCGCAACAATAGTAAGTAACGGCGGACAAATCAGCGACTACGAAGGCGCAAACAGAATCAGTCACCCCCTGCCGCCAATGATCTTCATCCCTACCACTGCTGGCGGAGGATCAGATGTCTCACAATACGCAATTATCACAGACACAAAACGGCAAGTAAAAATGTCCATTATCAGTCGTTCACTGGTCCCGAATATTTCAATTATTGATCCAGACTTACTTATTACTAAATCCCGTAAATTAATTCTATCATCTGCTGTTGACGCACTGACCCACGCCATTGAATCTTATGTCTCGAGACTAGCTTCTCCTTTCACGGAATCACAAGCTTTAAACGCTATCAAACTGATAACTGAAAATCTTAAGCCTGCGGCAGACACGAAAGATCCTGAAGCCTTAACAAATTTATCAATTGCAAGCACTGCGGCAGGGATGTCTTTCAGTAATGCAGGACTTGGCATCGGTCATGCTGTAGCTCATTCGTTAGGCGGTCGCTATGATGTAATGCACGGCATGACGCTTCCTATCTTGCTTCCAGCAGTCATGCGCTTCAACATCTCAAGCTGTAAAACTAAAATGGCAATTATAGCCCGAACTATTAACGGCGCACACATCTGCTCAACAGATATTAAGGCCGATCAGGTTTGCAACACATTGCAGCATATGTTTGAAGATCTGGGCATTCCCATGCGGTTGCGCGATATCCTTCCTGACAACAATCACTTAGAAGAAATATGTCATCTGGCTGTTCAGGATGCCTGCGCTGTTCCAAACCCCAGAGAGGCTGATTGGAGCGATCTTCTAAATATATGCAACGAGGCATGGTAATGAGCAGCAACACATCACTCCTTGACCTTATAGGCATTGAGCATAACAAACTAAATTTCTTTCAGGAATTGCAAAAAAACATTCAGGAACTAACGGAACTCAATCTCCACTCAGAGGACCAAAGACGCGAAATTGCAGCCATCCTTGATGGCATAACCGATGTAATGATGGTTCTGTCTGAAAATCTCGAAATAATTTCTGTCAACCATGTTTTTGAAGAGCTTTTCCCAGGTGTTAATCCTATAGGCAGAAAGTGCTACAGCCTGTTTAGGCATGACAAGAAACCTTGCTCTGAATGTCCTGCTTTCCGCGCGCTCTCCACCAACTCTGTATGTAAAGAAACAGCTATTTTCCGAGTTGACGGAAAGAACATGCAGTTTGACATGGTCGCCTCACCACTAAAAAACCCGGATCTTACTGAAAACCGCATTCTTATATTTAAGAGGGATGTTACTTTAGAAAAGGAATATCAGGCAAAGTTCTATCAGGCTGAAAAAATGGCGACCATAGGCGTGCTTGCCGCCGGTGTTGCCCATGAAATAAATAACCCCATGGCTGCTGTAGCCGGATTTGCAGAAGGAATTCAGCGTAGACTTGCCAGACTGGACGATTCTGTACCGGATGACCTTGCGGAAGATCTGAACGACTACACAAATACTATTTTGAAAGAATGCCTGCGTTGTCAGGATATTGTAAAAACTCTGCTTTCATTCAGCCGTCCGGTTGCAGCAGATTTCCTTCCTGTCGACTTCAATCAGGTAGCAAAAGACACATTGCGATTACTGGACCATCAGTTCCGGAAAAGAAAAGATATCGACCTTCATGCAGAACTATCCTCATCGTTATCTCACATATACGGAGATGAAGCTCAACTTAAGCAGGTGATACTAAATCTTATGACCAACGCAATTGATGCAGTAGGTGAATCAGGGGAAATTCATGTAAAAACATTTTCCACAGCCACCCACGTAGGACTGAAAGTCAGTGACTCTGGATGCGGAATTCCACCGGAAAACAAAGACATGCTTTTTGAACCTTTTTTTACGACGAAATCAGTCGGGCGCGGAATAGGTATAGGCTTATCCACCTGCTACAATATCGTTCGAGAGCATAACGGCGAAATCGTAGTGGACAGCGAACCAAACCAAGGCTCATGTTTCACAGTACTTCTTCCAATATAGTGAGAAAATAGAAATGCCAGAATCTTATAAAATTCTTGTTGTCGATGATGAAGAGTCCATACTGAAATTACTTAGCAAGGAACTTGCAAGCCCTGAACGGACTATCCATACGGCAAGTTGCGCTCAGGCGGCTAGAGAGCAAATGCGCAAAGTCCGCTTTGATATTATCGTTTCAGATATAAGACTGCCTGACGGAGACGGGCTTGAACTGCTTACAGAATTCAAAGATATTGAACCGGAGATAGAAGTAATTCTCATCACCGGACACGGCAATATTGATAATGCAGTGGAAGCTATCCGTATTGGTGCTTATGACTATATTACCAAGCCCTTCAGGCTCGATAGGATGGAATTAGTTGTTGACCGCGCATGGCAAAGAGTCTGTCTACAGCGTGAAAACCGGAGCTATAAACACTCACAAAATGATACAGCAAGCACGCAGCTCATTGGCCAAGCCGCTTCAATAAAACATATTCACCACTTGATAGGCAAAGTCGCCCCGACAGGAGTACCAGTCCTTATCACCGGAGATTCCGGTGCAGGTAAAGACGTTGTTGCGCACAGCATCCACACTGCAAGCCAGCGTGCCGGCAAACCTCTTATTGTAAAGAACTGTGCAACTCTGCAAAAAGAACTCGCACGCAGTGAACTTTTCGGTCATACCCGCGGCTCATTTACCGGAGCTATGGACAACAGTGACGGTCTGATGACCTTTGCCCATACCGGTACTCTTTTTCTTGATGAAATAGGCGAACTGCCGATGGAAGTGCAGGCTTCACTACTGCGAGTACTGGAATCGCATAATTTCCGCAGAGTCGGAGAAAAAGACGAACGGACAGTCGACATACGCTTTCTTTTTGCCACCAACCGCAACCTTGCGCAGGAAGTTGAAGCCGGAAGATTTCACGAAGCTCTTTTTCACCGCATCAATGTGTTCAATATCAACCTGCCGCCGCTAAAAGATCGCCGTGAAGACGTTCCTCTTCTGGTTGATTTCTTTCTTAACAAACTCGGGCAGCAGATAGGACAAGGCGAGTACACAGTGAGCGAACGGGCCATGCAGTGTATGCTTTCCTACTATTGGCCGGGTAATGTCCGTGAACTAAGAAACGTTCTGGAGCGCAGCATCATCCTATCCGACAATTATGTAATCACCTGCAACTGTCTTCCTCGTGAAATTGCAGATCAACCGGAGCGGGACCGTGAAACCGGCATACTCTCCCTTGAACGCATGGAACGGGAACACATTATCAAGGCTATAGATTTTTTTAACGGCAACAGACTTAAAGCTGCGCAAGCCCTTGGTATAGGCCGTAAAACCCTTTACCGCAAAATTGATAAATATAATTTATAGACCAAGACAACCCAAAAATGAGTGACACACAGCCTTTATATACTGAGACAAAATGACACAGCACTCGGAATGGTACGTTTTATAACCATTCCGAGCCTCCCTCCTTCACATTTTTGTAATACGAAACCTTAGACCATTGATTTTTTTAAAGAGTAGCGATCCACTACGCTCACCCCATGAAACACATAAGCATTTGAAATAAAACAAGTTAAACTTTGGCCTCATTATTGCTAATAGAGATTCATTAATAAGCACTCGACAAGTACAACCTTCAAAAACCTGTAGCTTAAAGGATGGTCAAAATGGCAGTACGTGAAGAAGTACACGGTTTCTTTATTCCAAGTGTTACCCTCATCGGTATCGGTGCACACAAAGAAATTCCAGCTCGCATTCGCTCACTAGGGGGCAAAAAGCCACTTCTAGTAACAGATAAGGGAATCACTGGCGTAGGTATCACCAAACAAATTGTAGACATCTTGAAAGCAGAAGGAATGGATTGCGTTGTTTATGATGAAACTATCCCTAACCCAACCGATAAAAATGTTGGCGCTGGTGTAAAAGTATACCAGGACAACAAATGTGATTCACTTATCACTCTTGGCGGCGGTAGCTCACATGATTGTGGTAAAGGTATCGGACTTGTTATTGCTAACGGCGGCACAATTCATGATTACGAAGGCGTAGATAAATCTACTAAGCCAATGCCTCCTTACATTGCCGTGAACACTACTGCCGGAACAGCTTCAGAAATGACTCGTTTCTGCATCATCACCGACACATCACGTAAAGTTAAAATGGCAATCGTTGACTGGCGCGTAACACCTGGTATAGCTCTTGATGATCCATTACTCATGATGGGTATGCCACCATCCCTTACCGCAGCTACCGGTATGGACGCTCTTACTCACTCAGTTGAAGCATATGTTTCAACAATTGCAACTCCTATCACAGACGCTTGTGCTGAAAAATCTATCAGACTCGTTTCTAAGTACCTGCGCCGCGCAGTTGCTAACGGTCAAGATATCGAAGCTCGTGAAGGCATGTGTTATGCACAGTATTTGGGTGGTATGGCTTTCAATAATGCCAGCCTCGGACATGTTCATGCTATGGCTCATCAGCTTGGTGGATTCTACGACCTTCCACATGGTGAATGTAATGCTATTCTCCTTCCACACGTTGAGCAGTACAACTTAATTTCCAAAATTGATCGCTTCTGCGACATGGCTGAATGGCTTGGCGCTGATCTCTCAGGAATGTCCAAACGTGATGGCGCAGATGAGTGTCTTGCAGCAATTCGCAAACTTTCAACCGATGTAGGTATTCCTGACGGCTTGATTGCTCTTGGCGAACGTTATGGTAAGAAGGTTTCTGAAAAAGATATCGCAGTTATGACAGCTAACGCACAGAAAGATGCATGTGGTCTTACTAACCCACGTAGCATGTCTGACGCAGCAGTAGCTGCTATCTATAAAGCAGCACTTTAATTAAAAGAAAATCGGTCGATTCCGGCGGGCAACCCGGAATCGACCGTTTCTAGTTTTATGCCACGAATTGTCTGGTATGCAAGAATAGATTGGCTAAAAAAACTATTGTTCGAAAAGTCCATCACATGAGCTCGGGTGGAGCCGAAAGCTCAAAGTGATGACAACAGGCGAAATTTTTCTTAAACAGGGGAGGGGTGGCTCACTTCCTCCCCCTTTCTTATTAAATAAGTCATTACATATCTTCTATTATCTGCAAGCTTTTACAATCTGCCCCTGTACAATTTACCTTTCTCTTATTATTAATATCTGTATTCCTTAAAAGGTTTCATAATTATAGTGAAACATTATTCCATAACCACAGGATTTCAGATGTTTATTTTAGAGAAACCATATGTATCTGATCTATTAAAAAACACCTTGATCGAACTTAACGCAAAAGTTTTAAGCAATGATACAGCAGAAGCTGCACTTTTAGGATCTCCCCTTTCGCTAGAAAGAGGGAAAAATTTCATTGACTCATACAAGTCAAATCCCAATCAGCCTGTTTATTCCAATTCTGAAAATGCTATAGACTGGATCGACAACAATTTAAATTTCAACGGATTGCCGCAAAAAATTCGCCTGTTCAAAGACAAAGCAGCTTTCCGTGATTTAGTAAAAGATCTATATCCAGACTTTTTTTATAAAACTGTTGCTTTTGAAGACCTTGACTCAGTTAATCCGGCTGATTTGCCTATCCCCTGCGTAATTAAACCTAGCGTAGGTTTTTTTAGCCTTGGCGTGCATATGGTTGAATCTATCAAGGGCTGGCATGAAGCTGTAGCTGAAATCAAAGACGAAGTTGAACACATTAAAACCATGTATCCAGCAAAAGTTCTTGAACTGGATATGTTTATCATTGAGCAATGCATTGAGGGTGAAGAATTTGCTGTTGATGTCTACTTTGACGAAGAAGGAAAGCCTGTAATTCTAAATATTTTTGGGCATCTTTTCGCATCCAGCGATGACGTTAGCGACCGAGTCTACATCACATCCACAGAAATCATCAAAAAATGGCATGCAAAATTTGAAGCCCTGCTTGCTGAAATTGGTAAAAGAACCGAACTCAAAAACTTCCCGCTTCACATAGAAATCAGAGGCGACGACAAAGGGAATCTAGGAGTAATAGAAGTAAACCCCATGCGCTTTGCCGGATGGTGCGTAACTGACCTTGCCTACTTTGCGTATGGAATCAACCCATATAAGTATTTCATGCAAGGCCTTACTCCAGATTGGAATGAAATATTCGAGAAGAACAAAGATAAAGTTTACGCCATGATTATCGCTGATGTTGATTCGAGCATTGATCGTACAAAAATTAAAAAAATTGATTACGAAGCATTCAATTCCTATTTCACTAAACCACTAGAATTACGTAAGATTGATTATAAAATATTCCCAGTTTTCGCATTTATGTTTGCGGAAGTGGAGAAGGATAATATGGCAGAGCTTAAGAATGTGCTGCATGCAGATTTTAGTAAGTATTTTGAATTTGAATAGAAGAGAATTAAACTAGAAATGAGAAAGGCCAAAGGGTTAACCTTGGCCTTGTGGAATGTGAATTGGAAGTTAGATTAGATCTGCTGTGAGAACTAGAAAGGGTGGCCGTTGTTGATATAAACATTTCCGCCAGACATTTCTGAACTGTATTCTACAGCTCCAACAAGAGCTTTTGTCATTAAAGCATCGCTAGAATTCCATTTAACAACAGCATATCCAAAAGTTCTGGCATTGAATGTTCCAGAATATTTAAAATAGCATGAAGAATGAGCTGCGATATCAAAAGCTTGAGATCCACTAGCTACATATTGATAGCCAGTACTATTGGGAATAACAGTCATAACATATCCATAAGAGGAAATATCATTCCCATTTTGATCATATACGCTTATTTTACAATTTATATTTTTATCTGTTATATTAGATAAATACATGCCAGTGGAGGTACTATTGGTAGGATTATAGGTCATACAACTTCTCATATGCGGTACAATCGCACTCCCCTGCGCATTAAAATCAGCTGCCCCCGCAATCCCGCACATCAACACCAACATCGCCATCGACAACACGCAAGCCTTCATCAAACTTTTCATAATCATCGCTCCGTAATTAATTGTTAATCGCCAACAAGACTTCTCCCTCTAAATGATAAATAGCTACATAACGATATAATTAATGTCAATATAACACTTAATTAATACACTATTTTATGACTGCAAAAATAATTTCGTCTTATAATCCAACTTAAAAATACTCCCGTTAAAAATCATGTAAGCACAGCCCTGCAAGGATCGCCTTTGACAAGAGCACACATTTACGGCAAATCCTATAATATAAAAACAACCCTTCAAGGAGATTATATGAGTTCTACAATCGAAGACTTGACCATACAATATGAAGAAGACGGACAAATTGTTGTAAAAGAACTGGCAAAAGAAGTCCTCACCAAGGGGGCATGGACAACTATCCTTTTCCGTTACCAACAGCTTGACCGCAAAACCGAAGAATTCGGGAAAGATATGTACACAATCCGTCGCTTTCGCAAGATGAACGGTGAATATCGTCCTCAATCTAAATTCAATATTTCCAGCCCTGTTCAGGCGCGTAAAATCATCGATACTTTGGAAGAATGGCTGAAAGAAGTCGAAGACTAAACTTAAGTCTCTAAGTTTCACACGCTTTTTCATAGCTCATAAAAAAGCTCCGCCCAGATAATTATCTGAGCGGAGCTTTTTAGAGATAATGAAAACTATAGATTAATTTACAGTATATGTCCCAGCAGATTCAACTTTTTGCACTGTGGAATTAGTAATCGTGAACCATAAAAATTCGCTGAATCTTGAACCTACTTCATTTTTTTCACTGTAATTACAACCGACAAGCCAGCCTTTATCCGTATAATAGCAATCTGTACAACGTTCCATTTGTACAGTTTCTGGAAATTCCGATTTTTCCTTTAAATATTTTTCGACTTCTATATAGTAGCCTGCGGATGTTTTTTCCGGCTTATCACCGAACTTCTCAAGTTCTTTCATAAAATCATCGTACTTAGACTTGTAACGCTCATATTTGCTTTTATATAACCCTTCGGTGGGGTTCAACCGCATCAGTTCAGCGTAAATATCCATATTGGCTTTGTAGTCACGCATTGGAAGTCTTTGCGCACGAGCATAAAGTTTTTTTTCCAATCTTCTGTTAAGTTTGCGATCGTACCCTTTAAGGGCCTTGGTATACTTTGAATTACTAGGTTCCAATGCGGCAAGCCTTGCATAGTACTTTGCCATTTCTGAATAATTCCATTTGGATGTATTCTCAATCCTGAGCAGCAAGTCTTTTTCTGTCGCCAGATGAATGAGTGCCTCAAGCTCGTCATTCATGAGTTCTTTGTTCTTCTCCGCAACTGTAAGTGCTGTTTCAGCATTTCCTGTTTCGATAAGCCGCTTCATACTGAAAATCACATTCTCACGAGCTTTGTCCTGCTTTTCTTTAAGAACACGCTCATGCTCAATGCGGCTTTGCTCTGCGATACGTGCCCGCTCTTCTGCAAAGTGATTCTGCACAGCTAATACACAGGCAATTATTGCAATTACGGCAATTGCACCTGCAATTCCAATAAGAATTAGTTTCTGACGCTTCATAAATTCTTTAATTGTGGAAATATTCATACACGGAAGATACTGTCAGCAGGTAAGCACGTCAATAATATGCGCATATTTAATCTTTATTTTTATAAAGAAATATAAAGTTAATTTACAAATGTACCGATAAAATACCTAAGGACGGAATTCGGTTATGAAAATTGACGCATCAGCATTAAAAAATAACTACGGAGCAACTAGTTGGCAAAACAGTCAGGCTTCGCTTTTGGGCGGGAGCCGTACTTTTGGCGTGGGAGCGACGCGCTTTAGTGTTTCGGCCTCGCCCGTCAATACTGCTGAACAATTCGCCGATTTGATCGCTCAAAAATCCGTTAGCTCTAAAACTGCAGTTCAAGAAACTCAGAAGGGAGCTTTAGAAAACGGACAGTCTTCTAAAGACCCTTCTGAACTTGCCAGAGCTCTTGCCGAGGCTTCCAACTTTATCGAAAATGAGTTTGGTAAAGATGCTGCGACCGCTTTTAAAGGACTTGTCATTGCGAACGCAGGTGATCAGGTTACTGAAGAATCCCTTAGTAAAGGGTTGTTACAGTCCATTCAATTTATTGACCGCAACTTCGGATTTTCCGCCGGAGATAAGGTGATGGACCATTTTAACGCAAATCTAAACAATGCGATGAACAACCATTTTGAAAATGGTCTTCAGGAACATTTTTTTGCAACCAAACCGAACACTACCGCAAAGATTAATCTCAGCAACACCTTTGCCAAGCTTAACGAAGAGTTTGGTGAAGGAACTGCTGACGCCATTGAAAGTTTAATTAATCAGGTTATGAAAGATAAAGGGAACTCACTTAGCTCCTTTAAAGAAGGGCTGGATAAGGCTCTCGAAAAAGCCGAAGAGATTCATCCCGGTATAACCGCTCAGGCGGCACCGGCTGCCGCGGGTGAATTGATGGATCAAATTCAAAACTCTGGTTATCTAAAATCTCCTCCAAAAGGATCAGTACTAAATCTTTCCGTTTAATTTTAACCGTCTAATGGTTGCAAAACCTATTCTCTATTGAATACAGACTGTTCAAGTTCTTTTTTTTTTGCTAAGGATTTTAAATTGTACCGACAAGCTTTACATGGAGGAAACGGATATGATGAGCTTTTTCTGGTTTTTTCTAGGTCTCGCTATGACTATTGCAGTCATCGGATTCATCAAGGCTAGCAGCACAACTGACGAGTAGTTTTAGCCTTATTTACAGGAATCCCGTTTAATTTTCTTGAAAAGCCCGCTTTATGCGGGTTTTTCTCATTTTAAACAAAACTACACGCTAAAAACGCTTTTTATCAAGCAGACTATAAGATAATAGTTCTTAGCAACTAATCACAAGATTTGTTATCTTTCTAAAAAACAGGATTGAACAATGAAAATATACTCTTGGAACGTCAATGGATACCGAGCTGTAATAAAAAAAAATTTCACAGAGTGGTTTCAGCAGAGCGATGCAGATGTCGTAATGCTTCAGGAAACCAAAGCCCACCCGGATCAGATACCTGACACTCATCGCGATTTTGAAGGGTATGAATCATTCTGGAACTGGTCCAAAGGTAAAAAAGGGTACTCCGGCACAGTTTGTTTTTCACGCACACCAGCCCTTTCCCACTCTTACGGCCTACCGGATGAAACATATCAGGGAGAAGGCCGCGTAATTCTTACTGAATACGAACAATTCTATTTATTCAACATTTACTACCCTAACGGGCAAATGAATGACGAACGCCTTAAATATAAATTAGGTTTCTATGATTGCTTCCTTGAATATGCACAGGAACTGCGCAAAAAAAAACCAATTGTTGTCGGCGGAGATTTTAACACTGCGCATAAAGAGATCGACCTCAAAAATCCCAAAGCTAATTCTGAGAGGTCAGGGTTTTTACCTATTGAACGAGAGTGGTTGGATAAATTTATTAAGCATGGATATATTGATACCTTTAGAATGTTTGAGCCTGAAGGCGGGAACTATTCATGGTGGAGTTACCGCTTTAATGCCCGAAAAAACAACGCAGGGTGGAGAATTGACTATTTCTTCGTCTCGGAAGAACTCAAAGATCATGTAAAAAAAGCTTGGATTGAACAGGATATTTTAGGATCAGACCATTGTCCGATCGGAATAGAACTTATTTTTTAACAGCAACCTCTTAAAATTAGAATAATCTTATTAAACTGGACATAATTATATAGCCTCTTTTAAAAATCTATTATAAAAATCATCATTCTCTTAAACCAAGATGCGATGAGTAAGATAAAACTTTTAAGATTTAATTATTTGTTCCTGGGGGGGTACATGTTTAGAAATTTAAAAATCGGACCTAAAATTGCCATAGGTATTAGCGTACTAGTAATTTTAATCTTTGTAACTTTTACAAGCATAACTGTTACAAAAACCAGACAAATGTCCAGAAATAAAGCTATGGAAATGGCTGATGAAATGGCATTCAGATACGGCAATCAGGTAAAGAACGACATAGAAAAAGCTCTTGATGCATCTAAGGCAGGCGCTGCTGCTTTTATAGCATTTTCCGATTTCGGAGAGAAGTTCGACCGTACTTTAGCTGATAATTTTATAAAAAAGCTCACACTCTCTGATCCCACTTTCCTTGGAATACAAGTAGTATTCGAACCCAATAAGTTTGATGGACGCGATTCTTATTATAAAGGAACAAAAAAATGGTACGGTCCGAACGGAGAATACGGACCATATTTTTGGCGCGAAAACGGTGAGATGAAGGCAGAAGATATGATTCAACATAACCCTGCTCAAACCCGCGATTGGTATAAAATCCCTCGCGACACACTACGTCCTATCCTGACAGAACCGTATACTTCTAGTATTGTTGAAGGAGCTATGGCGACAGTGAGTGTTCCGATAATCAAAAATGGAAGTTTTGTCGGAATAATCGGCATAGATTTTATGATCAACTCGTTCCAGGAAATGGTTGATGACATTCACCCGATGGGAAACGGACTTGCTTTCTTGGCTTCCAATAAAGGATACTGCGTTGCTCACCCAGACAAAGAACTAGTCGGTAAAAATATAACTAAAGCGTTTCCAGAAGATGTCCGTACGGAAATTTCCTCCGCAATTGCAAATGGGAAAACCTTCCATAAAGATATTATCTCTCCCCTTGATGGAAAAGATTACTTTTTCTTATTTGCTCCGATCATAATTCAAGGAACAGATACACCTTGGAGTATCGGCCTCGCCATTCCAACACAGACTATTGAAGCCGAATCTCATAAGTTTCTTATAGTAAGCCTGATATTATCAGCTGTGGGTATCTGTTTAGTATTAATTGTAGCATTCCTCATAGCCCGTAGTGTTTCAAAGCCAATCAATAGTATGGTTGGTTTTGCGCAGGATATCGCAAGCGGTAACTTCAACTCCAAGCCGGACATCCGTAATTTCGGAGGAGAGCTCCTTACCTTATACGAAGCCTTATCCAGCATGGTAAAAAGCCTTGTGGAGCTGATTGCAACCTCCGAAGAGAAGACTAAAGAAGCTGAGCACCATACACAAGTTGCAGAAGTTGCTTTAGAAGAAGCACGCAAAGCAAAAGAAAATGCCGACAATGCGAAAGCAGAAGGTATGTTACATGCCGCAAGACAACTTGAAGGAATTGTTGAACAGGTTACTTCCGCATCCGAAGAGCTGGCTTCACAGATCGAAGAGTCCAGCAGAGGCACTGAAATTCAGCGAGATAGAACATCTGAATCTGCAACCGCTATGGAACAAATGAATGCATCAGTTCTGGAAGTTGCTCAAAATGCTTCGCGTGCAGCGGAAAGCGCCATGAGTGCCAAAGAAAATGCAGAAGAAGGCGGAAAAATTGTTGCCGATGTTGTTTCCTCCATTAATGAAGTAAATCAAGCAACTGAGATCATGGTTTCTGGCCTTAACGATTTAGGATCACAAGCGGAAGGCATCAGTCAGGTCATCACTGTCATTACGGATATTGCCGATCAGACAAACCTGCTGGCTCTGAATGCTGCAATCGAAGCTGCCCGCGCAGGTGAAGCTGGTCGCGGCTTCGCAGTCGTTGCTGATGAAGTTCGCAAACTCGCTGAAAAAACAATGCAAGCCACCCATGAAGTTGGACAAGCTGTAAAGAATATTCAAGACGGAACGAACAAAAGCATTAGTGAAATGAACGATGCTGAAAAGATAGTATCTCAAAGCACTGAACTTGCAGACAAAGCAGGACATAGCCTTCAGAATATTGTGGGTATTGTCGAGTCAACGGCTGATCAAGTCCGTGCTATAGCCACTGCCAGTGAAGAACAATCTGCCGCAAGTGAACAGATCAGTCGTGGCACCGAGGAAGTAAACCGTATTGCTGCAGATACAGCCGGAGCTATGACCCAGTCACGGGAGGCTGTTTCTGATCTAGCTCGCTTATCCTCAGAACTACAAGCTTTGATTGAAGAATTAAAAGATGTTTAGTTTCTGACATATTGCTATCTTAGAGCGGATACCCCCGCTCTTTTAAAATATTCGCTAATATTTTAAACTGTTACAATTTAAAAAAGGTTCTTCTGGTATTCAGAAGAACCTTTTTTAATGATAAAGTTAAAAAGAACCACTTTTTACTTGAAATTGATTATCATATTCATTAATAACTATCTATATCAGAACAACACACAAAAGGAGTAATAACATGACTCAGATCGCCAGCATTTCATCCAAAAATAAAAAATCTTTTTTAAGAAAAGCGTTTAAAGGAATCTCAACCGGTAACAACTCAACCATCCAAAATACGACCAATTCCAATTTATCTGAACCAAATCATTCTGAATCCGGAAACGCAGAAGACGAAAATTTAGAGAACATTTCTCCAAATTCCTAAAACAAGTCTCAAACTGTTAGATTCCATAAACTGATATGATATAATTCATCGGAGTATAAAATGGCAGATGCAATAAAAGCAGCCGCTAATGCACGGCGAGAATATGGCTGGACAACATACTTGATTAAATTCAGGGATTACTACTCTTATACTTTTGACCCGAAGTTTTTTCCTAATTTTGAGCTGATAGGAGAAGTGAATGAAGAGGGAAATGTTTTTCCCGCCAGTAAACGTTAAAGATAACATTCACCAGTCAGATATATTATATAGATCAGATTATCAGGAATCTTCTTTTTCTAAGACTTGCGCAGTATGTTCGGCAACCTTTTGAACAATTTCCAAAAGACTAGTGGGGATCAAGCCTTCACCTGTTAACAACTCAATAAGTTCCTGTTCTGTCAACCCGGCTGCTTTTAAATCGGCAAGCTGTTTTTCTGTAAGTTCAATGGGCTTCATTTAATTAGAATACTTCCAAACTTATCATTTGCAAAGCATTAGATTAGACACAAAAAAACGGCTCGATCACTTTACCAATGATCGAGCCGCCTTATTAATCTGTTTAAAGTAACTTTGCCTACCTTTTGTAAAGAGAGTAGGCAGAAAGTTTAATTAAAAGTCATAATTAAATGAATCTACAACCATTTTTCCACGAGCTTTAGAAGCATCCATACGTTTTTCAAGATCAACTTTATACTGATCAAGGTCCAACTGAATGCGAGCAACGCCTGTTTCCATAGCAGCTTTAACAACAGCAGGGGCAAGGCGGGTTAGCACGCGAGGATCTGTAGGTTTAGGAATAATATAATCCATACCGAATTCAAGTTTATCCACACCGAAAGTATCACAAATATCCTGTCCAACCGGTTCTTTAGCAAGAGCGGCAAGAGCTTGTGCTGCGGCTAACTTCATCTCATCATTGATAGTGGTCGCACGGCAGTCCAGTGCTCCACGGAAAATGAAGGGGAAACAAAGGACGTTATTAACCTGATTAGGATAGTCGGAACGTCCGGTTCCCATAAGGATATCAGGACGGACCTCTTTAACAGCAGGATAAGATATTTCAGGATCAGGGTTAGCACAGGCAAAAATGATTGCGCCCTTAGACATGGTTTTAACCATTTCCTGATTGATTGCGTCTTTTACGGAAAGTCCAAGGAACATATCTGCGCCGACCATGCAATCAGCAAGTGAACCTGCATTTTCTTTCTGAGCAAAATCTGCTTTAAAACCGGTTACGCCTGCACGCCCTTCATAAAGAAGTCCGCGAGAATCAAACATATAAATATTTTCAGGGCGAGCACCCATAGTCACATATAATTTAGAGCAGGCAATTGCTGCGGCACCAGCACCGGAAACAACAATTTTAATTTCTTCAATTTTTTTACCGGTAATTTCAAGAGCATTCAAAATTCCGGCAGTAGAAATGATCGCGGTCCCATGCTGATCATCATGGAAAACAGGAATATCCATTTCTTCGATAAGTCTTCTTTCAATCTCAAAACACTCTGGAGCTTTAATATCTTCAAGATTAATACCACCAAAGGAAGGTTCAATCATTTTACAAAATTCAATAACTTTTTCAGGATCGGAAGCATCAATATTCAGGTCATACACATCAACATCAGCAAAGATTTTAAAAAGAACTCCTTTGCCTTCCATAACAGGCTTACCTGCGGCAGGACCGATATTACCTAACCCGAGAACAGCGGTTCCGTTAGAAACGACAGCAACAAGGTTTCCTCTGCCTGTGTACTTGTAAGACAGTTCTTCATCTGCATGTATTGCGCGGCAAGCTTCAGCTACGCCCGGAGAATATGCCATGGATAAGTCTTTCTGAGTATTGCAAGGCTTGATGGAAATAACTTCCAACTTACCTTTTCTACCGTCACTATGATACCTAAGAGCTTCCTCTTTTGTGAAAAGAGCCATACCTGAACCCCCATTGAAAATGTTTGTAGATGATTGACTGATCAATTACATACCCTTTTTCTATTGCTGACATCAAAAATGGTCAAGCATTCTAAGGAATATAGTAATACTTTCTATTTTGCCCATAAAGTCCACGCCACTCTTTTCTATAACTGTGGACATGTGTGAAAGATAAATCTATTAAGCCTCCATCTACTTCCTGCTAATGTGATAATCCACAAATTTTAAATCAGCTTTTCTAAAGATTATTCCACGGGTACAGTAAATTCTTTGTATTGTTGCCCTCGGAGAAAATATGCTTAAAAATATCAGTGTAGTACTTTTCGGAACCAAATATCCTGAGAATGTAGGATCAACAGCCCGCGCCATGCGAAATATGGATTGTTCTGATCTTATTCTAGTCAACCCTCCACTATGGAATATGGAAAGAGCCATGCCTCTAGCTACAGCCAAAGGTCATGAAATAGTTGAAAAGGCTCGTATATGTCCTGACCTTGAAACAGCTCTTGCCGATCACTCCAAAATTTATGGAACCACAGCCCGTACAGGCGGATGGAGAAAAGGGGTACTGACTCCAGCAGAGGCTGCGCCATTAATTGTGCAGCAGCTTAAGGATGGAGAAAAAATTGCCCTTGTCTTCGGGCCGGAAGACAGAGGTTTGACAAATGATGAGACAAAACTTTGTTCAAGACTGATAAATATTCCGACAAGTGAAGAAAGCAGTTCACTGAATCTATCACAGGCTGTTTTAATAATTCTTTATGAATGCTTTAAAGAAGCTCTTGAAAAGCCGTTCACTCCGGCAGGACCACCGGAAGAAAGAATCACAACATTTCAAGAACAGGAAATTTTGGCGGCCAATTTGCAAGAAACTTTATTGGCAATTGATTTTTTGAAAGAAGACAATGCCGACTACTGGATGCTTCCGGTTAAACGGTTCATGTCCAGAATAAATATTAAAAGAAATGAATTCAATTTACTTATGGGTATCTGCCGACAAATTAAATGGATCACTGGAAAAGCATCTTCTAAGAAATAATTGTTAAATGAATAAAAACGCCCTTCTCAATTAGACAAAATATCGCTACTATAACAGCTAAGTTGTCTATATTATTTTCGGAGCACATAAATGACTGATTCCAATACCATTCATGACCTAACTGGAGTTTTTTCCCGTCAAAAAATAGCAAAAGTAGGAACAGGAACAACCACAAGAAAAGTTGCGCAGATAGGCTATTATTTCATAGAGCAGCTTGAAGAAGATCTGTTTGAAGTTCGCCCTTTGAACAGCAATTTTGTTCCTACCGGAAACTCGGAAAAAATTTCGCGCGAATCACTTTTGTCAGACTATACGCCTGAGCCGGAAATGTATCATAAACAAGTTCTTCCTAATATGAAGAATTTGCAGAAAACACTTGCCCGTGCTGACAGACACCGTAAACAGGGCAACTCCTACAGCGCAGAAATGGAATACACAAGTGCGATTAAAGTTGATGAACTTAACGTCCGCGGCAATTTCGGAGTAGGTCTCTGCTTTATGGAAAGAGGTGAAACAGAACGTGCGAACGATGTGTTTGCCAGACTCATCTCTATGGACGCAGCATTTGAAGAAAAGCATAAACATTTATTCAATGATTTCGGAATAAATCTTCGCAAATCTAAAATGATTCCACAATCTATTCAGTACTACAGCAAAGCTCTCGTTCTTTCCCCTGAAGATGAGAACCTGCATTATAACCTTGCAAGAGCCTATTTTGAAGCAAAAGACTATGCCAAAACACGTGAAGAATTAAATAAATCTCTAGAACTTAGAGCAGATTTTGAAGAAGCTAAAAAATTTATCGCCTATCTAGATAAAAAGAAGCTAGGCTGATCATGCAAAAAACATTATAGAAACTAAATGAACTCTATTAAAGGCTTTATCGTAGCAGGCACGCACAGCGGATGCGGCAAAACTTCCGTCACCCTCGGACTGATGGCAGCTTTCGCCCGCAAGGGACTGAAAGTCCAACCATTCAAGGTAGGTCCAGACTTTATCGACCCCGGCCATCATTCAAGAGCAGCCGGAAAGACCTGTCATAACCTTGATGGATGGATGCTTTCAGGAAATGTGCTGCGTGATATATTCTCAAGATACTCTCAAGACTCAGAGGTTTGTATCGTTGAGGGAGTAATGGGACTTTTTGACGGCTTTTCAGCTCTTGAAGAAACGGGTTCAACTGCGCACCTTTCAAAAGAACTTAATCTTCCGATAATACTCGTAGTGGATGCCCGTGCAATGGCCAGGTCCGCAGCGGCACTGATTAAAGGGTTCAGCGAATTTGATCCTGAAACAGCAATTGCCGGAGTTATCTTTAACAGAGTCGGCAGCGAGAGCCATGCGCAAACACTACAAGATGCCATTTCACTTACTGACATTCCGCTTGTCGGGTGTTTGCCTAAAAGGAATGAAATCGAAACCCCGTCCCGCCATTTAGGCCTTATTACGGCTGAACATTTAGAAGATCTGGAAGGCAAATACTCTGCCCTTGCCGACTGGGTTGAAGAGCACCTCGATCTTGATACTATTATTGAAGCTCTGCCGGATATTCCGATGCCGCCGCGCTTTGATGAACTTCCCATGATTCCCCATACCAGAATCGGTATTGCACAGGATGAAGCGTTCTCTTTCTACTACGAAGAAAATCTCCGCATGCTCAGATATGCCGGAGCTGAACTTGTACCCTTCTCGCCCATAAACGATAAAGAACTACCACCTGACCTTTCAGGACTCTACCTCGGCGGAGGCTACCCGGAACTATCAGCCTTTGACCTTGCTCAAAACACCCGCCTGCGCCGTGCTGTTGCGGAATTTTCCAAATCTGGCAAACCGGTTTATGCTGAATGCGGGGGATTCATGTACCTGATGGATTCAATTTCTAAAGGGGACCGAGTTTTCCCTATGTGCGGAGTTTTCCCTTTCCGTTCAACCATGCAGGACAGGTTTCAGGCTCTCGGCTACAAAGAAGTTGAGCTATCCGAGGACTGTATATTAGGTCCGACCGGAACTTTAGCCAGGGGACACGAATTTCATTATTCAGCTCTTGTGGATATGCCAGAAGATTTAAATAAATGCTTTCTTGTCCATGGGAAAAACGGCGACATAAAAGCAGAAGGATTCTTATCTGACGGGAACACTTTGGGAAGCTATATCCATCTGCACTTTGCAAGCAATCCTGATATTGCTAAAAACTTTGTTGACGCATGTATTAAATTTTCTAAGCAGAAAGAAATTTAGCCAATTTCTTCTGAATTGCCTCCTTTCATATTCTGAGCAAAGCCATGCAAAAATATATTATGCACCTTGATATGGACGCTTTTTACGCGTCCGTAGAGCAAATGGATAACCCGGAACTTCGCGGTAAACCCATTGCCATAGGCTCCACACACAAACGCTCTGTGCTAAGCACCGCTTCATACGAAGCCAGAAAATTCGGAGTCCGCTCAGCAATGCCCTCTCATCAAGCCTTAAAACTTTGTCCTGAGCTAATTCTTGTTTCAGGTCGAAGATCTCGCTATAAAGAAATTTCAAGTCAGGTTATGGCTGTACTTGAAAACTATTCACCTATTGTTGAGCAAGCATCAATCGATGAAGCATATCTTGATATAACCGGAACAGAGAAAATTTTCGGACCACCACGTACACTTGCAGAAAGTGTTAAACAGGAAATATTGGACACAGTTGGACTCACTGCGTCCATAGGAATTGCGCCTGTTAAATTTCTGGCTAAAATAGCCTCCGACTTAAAAAAACCGGCCGGAATTTCCATTATTGAAGCTCATGAAGTTAAACAATTTTTAAAAACGCTTCCCATTGAAAAAATCCCTGGCGTAGGAAAAAAAGCCCTGCCGCGCTTCCATTCATTCGGCATCAAATATGCCGCCGATATGCTCCGTTATCCTCCTGAATTTTGGAAAGAGAGATTTGGTGAACGCGGAATAGTTCTTCATGCCAAGGCATCAGGAATTGATCCAACTCCTGTCTCTGTAGGCGAGCAAATGAAGTCTTCCAGCGCAGAAAACACCTTCGGAGAAGACGTTCGCGACCCACAAATTCTAAAAACATGGCTGCTAAGTCAGTCCGAACGCATAGCGGCAGATATTCGCAAGCATGGACTGAAAGGACGTACCATAACTTTAAAAGTTAAATTCCCTGATTTCAGGCAGATTACCCGCAGTAAAACTTTAGATCAAAGAACATCAAATTCTGGAATCATTTATAAAACAGGCTGTACCATCCTTGACGCAGAAGGTTATCTCGGTCCTGTAAGACTTATAGGAATAGGGATATCAAATTTTGAAGAGCGCGGAAGACAGCTCTCACTACTGGAACCTGAACAAAATGTGTGTGACGACAAGAAACTGGATCAGCTTGATAAAGCTGTAGATAAAGTGCGTGAAAAATTCGGCAGTGCAATGCTAACCCGTGGCAGTCTGTTAAAATCACCTTCCGATAAGTAGAGGTTATAGAGTGAGAGAAAATCTTCGCGAAGGATTCACTACAGGATCATCAGCTACAGCCGCAGCAATGAGCGCACTTCGAGTTATGTTAGGAAGATCTAAGCCGCAATCTATAGAAACCCCACTCCCAGAAAAAGGATCTCTCGTAATTCCTGTTGATCGTGTTGAGTTGGAAGGTTCAAGCGCACGCGGCGTTGTCATTAAAGACGGCGGCGATGATCCAGATGCGACAAGCGGACACGAAATTCACGCTGTTGTTGAACACATATCAGATGGCAAGGAACTCTGCGTTGAGATTTCAGGCGGCATAGGAGTCGGCAAAGTAACCCTGCCAGGCCTACCTGTTCCTGTCGGTGAACCAGCCATCAACCCTGCCCCTAAAGGACAAATTATTGCAGGAGTATTAAAAGAAGTTTCCAAGATAAAACCAGATCTCAAAGGGACTATCAAAGTACGCATAGAAGTTCCGCAAGGTGAAGCTATCGCTTTAAAAACTATGAATGCACGAATCGGCATTCTTGGCGGAATTTCAATTCTAGGGACGCAGGGCATTGTCAGGCCGTTCAGTCATGCGTCATGGAAGGCATCTATTGCACAAGGGATAAGTGTTGCTAAAGCCGCAGGAGTTGAAGAAATAATTTTCACGACAGGCCGCAGAAGCGAAAGATTTTATCTGGAACATTTTCCAGAGACGCAAGAGCTGGCAATGATTCAGGCCGCAGATTTTTTCAGTTTTTCGATGCTGGAAGCACAGACAAGTGGTTTCCGCAAAGTTCGCTGGTCACTATTTATAGGTAAGCTAGTCAAGCACGCCATGGGGTTTCCATACACTCACGCAAAAGACTGGCACATAGATTTTGAACGGCTCGCCAAATGGTGCGACGAGCTGAATATAAATTCCGCAATCACAAAAGAAATCGCCGGAGCGAACACAGCCAGACAAGTTTTTGAGATGATCCCTCAAGAAGTAAAAGCTTCCTTTATTGCGACACTGATCGATAAGGCAAAACACAATGCACTATTATTTACTAATGATAACAGCATGTCTATTGAATACTGCTTGTTTGACTTTGACGGCAATAGGTTGAGCGTCATCAACAACTAAATAAGAACTTCAAACCAAGGAGAGCATCATGAATTATACTATTTACGCAGCTCGCGATTCAGAAATGAAAGAGGGTTGGGTTTGGTCAAGCAATTCTCCTTCTAATGTTGTGAAAATATCTCACCGTGGAAAATCAATTTATTGCGAATGCTTTAAAATAGATGAGAACTTCATAAAACAATATAATGGCAACACAGAAAGAGTTAAAATTCTTCCAGAAAAAGACGTTCTTGTTATATCTCAATGGTATAGAAATCGTTTAGGTATTTCAAAAACACAAGAAGAATACGATATTGAAATTGAATGCGTATGCGGAATAAAGCGAGAATTTCTTTCAGGATGCGACCACCCGCAAGCGGCGATGCGTCTTGCGACAAAGCTTGCAGGCATAAGCGTTATACTCGGAATTTTGGGGCTTGTGTTAGGAATTATGGGATAAAAGCATGCCAATATCTCCTCCTAAGGACTTCACTTCCTAACTCTTTCACATCTTTAATTTCCATTGTATAAGGCTTAAATGAAACACGCTGTACACATAATTGGATTACATCCCGGCAGTCTGGAACCTATGAAATCATCGCGTCAGATTATCTGCAAAGCGGATGTTTTGGCTGGCGGCAAACGATTGCTGGATAGATTCCCAGAGTTTTCCGGAGAACTTCTGACCTTTTTTACCCCAGTTGCAAAATTTGCAGAAAAACTTAATGAACTGCGCCAGTCTGGGAAAAAAGTTGTTCTTTTAGCTGACGGAGACCCGCTGCTTTTTGGAATAGCAGAAAGCATGATTAGAAATCTCGGCAGCGACAGTGTTTGCGTTATTCCCTGTGTATCAACTGTTCAGCTTGCGGCTTCTAAAATAGGCAAAGGCTGGAAAGATTTTGAGATAATATCACTGCACGGCAGGACCAACTCCTCCCCACTATTCGGAGCATTACAACGCAGGGTAGACTGCACAGTTTATACTGACCATATTAATACGCCTGCTGTAATCGCAAAAAAGCTACTCGAGAAAGGCGTTACAAATTACACTATGACGGTTCTGGATCAGCTGGGTACTCCATCTGAAAAAATAACAACCGGATCTCTGGATAATTTTCTAGACTTCACATGTTCTGACCTTAACCTTGTGATGCTTACAGCTAAGCCCATCTCCTGCAACCACCCTATTATCGGACGCAGTGATGATAGTTTTACACGCCAGAAAGGGCTTATTACAAAACTTCCTGTTCGCGCTACAGGGCTCGCCCTGCTGGGGCTTAACAAAGGACAAACAATATGGGACCTCGGCGCGGGGTGCGGTTCAGTTTCTATTGAAGCTTCTTTTCTTGCAGAAAATTCACAAGTTTTTGCGATAGAAAAGGATCCTGAGCGATTTGAAATGATAAAAGAAAATGTGCGAAAATTTGGAGCTTTCACGGTTGAACCGATTCAAGGAACAATGCCGCAAGTTTTAACAGAGCTACCCACTCCTGACCGAATTTTTATCGGCGGGGGAATAGGAAAGGACAGCTCAACAATTACTGAAGCAACAGCAAGACTTAAACCCGGCGGACGAATTGTAGTTCACGCTATTCTTATGGGTTCAGTTCAACGCACAAAAGAAATTTTTGAAAATTTAGAATGGCAATGGCAGGCTATGCAGCTTCAAGCCAGTATTTCGGATAAACTCGCCGGAGATGTCCGCTTTAAAGCGCAAAATCCTGTCACAATAATATGGGCTGATAAGCCAGAGGCATAAATTATGGGCAAAGTATATTTCATTGGAGCAGGACCGGGAGATCCCGAACTTATCACCGTCAAAGGACAACGCATCATCCGCGAGGCAGGTCTTGTTCTTTATGCAGGATCACTTGTGCCGGAAGCGGTTATTGCCGAAGCTTCTCCTGAGGCACACATCGAGAACTCAGCGTCGATGTCACTTGAAGAAACAAACGCCATCATGGTAGAATACGCTTCAAAAGGGGAACTCGTTGCCCGTGTTCATACTGGAGATCCTTCCCTTTACGGAGCCGTACAGGAGCAGGCAAGACTGCTTAAAGAAAGTTCAATTGAATATGAAGTTATCCCCGGCGTGACTTCCGCCTGCGCTGCGGCTGCGGCCTCCAGTGCATCTTTTACCGTACCCAACGGCACGCAGACGCTTATCATAACCCGTATGGAAGGACGGACCCCTGTTCCGCAAAGTGAAAGCTTAGAGAAACTTGCGGCGCATGGCAGTGCTATGGCTATTTACCTTTCCGCAGGCAACCCTTCCAGAATTCAGAAAGAACTAATGAAAGGCGGGATGGGACCGGAAACGCCAGTAATTATAGGATATCGTATAGGTTGGCCCGAAGAAAAATCGGTTGAAACGACTTTAACAAAGCTCGCAGCAACAGCCGAAGAGAATGGTTTTAAACGTCAAACCATTTTTCTTATTCTTCCGGGTAAAAATGTAGAGACTGAATCACTTCTTTACGATTCCGGGTTCACCCACATGTTCAGAAAAGGTGAGGATTAAATATGGAAACACTTAATATCAGAACAAATGTCAGAGACGAGATGATCGACATTACCGGAATGGTAAGAAAGATTATTCGCGATAAGGGCTGGTCATCCGGTGCAATTCTTCTGTACTGCCCGCACACAACAGGAGCTGTCACTGTTAACGAAGGAGCTGATCCGGATGTGGTCAGGGATATCATCGTAAATCTAAGGAAACTTGTTCCGCATGCCGGAGATTATCAGCACGCAGAAGGCAATAGCGATGCTCACATCAAGACCAGCATGTTCGGTCCTGAACAGATGCTTATCGTGGAAGGCGGAGAAATAATGCTCGGCACATGGCAAAAAATATTCTTCTGCGAGTTTGACGGACCCAGAAACCGCAACTTGTGGGTTAAATGGCTTCCATCTGCGCAGTAACTAAATGGAGCAAGACTCTCCTATCTGTGCAATGTTTGTTAGCGGAAACCTTTTGTCTCCCTCCGCATTACTGGATTCACTCTGGTATTCCGGAGCTATACGTTCTTTTGCCGCTTGCAGACACATACGCAGACAAAAAAGTGAACCATGTCCGCGACCAGCTCCGAAACGCAATAAAATTTCTTCTCCTGCACGATCAAGAGCTTCTGAAATTGATACCCCGTCAGATCTGAACGACTGAGCCTTTCTTCTTACCAATTCTTCTATCAGCATGGTGTTCATCAGACACCTCCCGGAGTTCGAAGTAGATAATTTTTGCCAAGCCAAGTAGGAAAAGTCGGATAACCAACAAATATTTCCTGTTACGAGTTCTGTTGCAATTTTCAATCCTTCATTGCTGTCTGAAAACAAAGAAGGTATCATCCAATGGAAATAAGATTGTATATCATATCGGAGTTACTTCTAATCTAACACTTTTAATGAATGTTTGTGAACTGTTTTATAAAAAAGAGGTATAAAAAGATGGAAAACTTCACTGAATGCAAGAACAGTCGGATCGACATCCTCAAACGTTTACTGAGAACAATTGTATGCATAATTGCTTTTGCACTGGTCAGAATTTTAGTTCAGGCCGTAGTTCTTTTTCAATATGTCTACCTGCTGATTTTCGCCAAATCTTCCGACCCGCTTCGCAGATTCGGAAACCGACTCAGCGCTTATACTTATCAACTATTACGCTATGCAACGCTTAATGATAACCGGAGACCTTTCCCTTTTTCAGATCTACCGGAAACATCAAACTGTGAACCCCCTTCTTCTAAAATTGATTTTTCTTAAAATTAAAAAATATGAGTATACGAACAAAATTATTCTTCCTATTGCTGGTTTTCAGCCTAATTCCACTTCTGGTTGTCGCCTCTATCAGTAGACAGGGAATCCTCAGTCTCGGACAGACTCAGTCTGAAAGTTTGCGGACCGGTATGATTGACATTCTACAGGGTGAAATGCGCCAATCTGCAAAAGATTCTGCCAAACTGGTACAACAACAAGCCGTTTCACTTGAGTTCGCACTTAAAGCAATTGTTTCTGATGCGGAAGATGTGCTTAATGATCCAGTAAATGGACTACCTAAAGTTTATTTTGCGGATGATTTTAAAACAGTGGGTAAGCAGCCACTAGACCTTGCCCCCTCAGATCAATATTTTAGTATTGATGGATCAGGGGAGCGGAAACTTTCTTCCATAAGCCTTGAAGAGCCTGTTTTTCTGTATCCCAAAGGCAAACAATACCTGAAGAAAGATCAGAATATTGCACGACTGAATCTTTTGAAACCTGAATTCAAATCCTTTTTTTCAGAAGCTGGAACAGGGTTACATAGAATTCATGTAACTCTTAATTCTGGGCTGCATATGGAGTACCCGGGGCACGGCAACTATCCCCAAGATTATGATCCGCGAAAAAGAAAATGGTTTACAAATGCCATCTCAACAAACCGGATTGTATGGGAAAGATTCATCGATGTAAGCACAGGTCAACAAATCTATACGATTTCCATGCCTATTAGAGGAAGGGCCGGAAAAATTCTGGGGGTTGCGGCAATCGACATTCAATTGGTTCAGTTGCTGCGCAAGGATGAGTTATCATCACAATGGTCCTCTGCAATTCAGGCTTTTGTTGTTGGTCCGGTCATCTCAAACGGCAAGAAAGAACTTCGAATCTGGGCAGAATCAGGCCATGAAGAAAAATCTATTTCGTGGCGAACTCAACTTCCAAACGATCTCAAATTATTGCAATCTTCAAACACAGAAAAACTGACGACAACAATTCAAGAGATTATAGCTAAAAAATCAGGTGTAGTAAGAATGCCCCTTAACGGAATTGATTCAGTGTGGGCATATGCACCGTTTAGAGAACAAGGCAGCTATGTACTGATTGTTCCGGAAAAGGTAATCACAGCAATACCTGATGCCGCGGCAGAAAGAACCCTTGATCTCAGTCAAAATCTTTACATTGCTGTCGGAACAGCGGCCTTTATAATTCTGCTGACAATCGCACTTGTTGCTTATCTTGGCAGCAAGACTATCATTGCTCCTCTCATTCTAATGACTGATGCAGCGAAGAGGATCGCTGGAGGAGATCTTTCTACACACGTAGAAGTTGACACTAATGACGAACGACAGACTCTTGCGGAAGCTTTCAATTCTATGATTCCTAAACTGCAGGACCATTTACGGATAACGAAATCGATGGAACTTGCTCAAGAGGTTCATAACAATCTTCTTCCTGTAGTCTCTCCAGAAATATCCGGGCTGGATATTTCCGGCATAAGCATTTCCTGCGATGAAACAGGCGGAGATTACTTCGACTACTATAAAGCACCAAACGGAGACGGGACAGGGATATTGCTTGGAGACGTTACCGGACACGGAGTTTCAGCCGCACTACTTATGGCAACAGGCCGTGCGCACCTCAAACATGCATCGGGACACAAGCTGCCTCTTGCAACAAGAATTGCCGAAGTAAATCGGTTGCTATGCAATGACATCGGTAACACCGGACGCTTTATGACTCTTTTCTGTATGGAGATTTCTTCCGATAACTCTTCAGCGAAGTATGTCAGAGCCGGGCACGACCCGGCAACTGTTTATACTCCGGTAACGGGCGAAACTAGAGACCTTATAGGCGAACCAATGCTCGCCTTAGGCATATTTGAAGCAAGTGACTACGAAGAATCCAAAACACTACTGGCGGAAGGTGAAATAATCTTCATCGGCACAGATGGGATATGGGAGGCTAGGAACAGTGACGATGAGATGTTTGGACGAAAAAGACTTGATACACTTATTCTAGAAAATGCCGAGTTGCCAGCATCTGAAATACAAAGCAAAATAATCGATGCCGTAAGAGAATTTCAAGACGGTATGGAACAGGAAGACGATATAACTCTCGTCATTATTAAAGTTAATAAACTGAATTGTGAGTAATAGTATGGAAAACAGTTTCCGTTTTTTTAGAAATCATCAATGCCGATATTTTCCCTGCCATGAAGTGGAAAATAACTTGGAGTTCAACTGCCTGTTCTGCTTCTGCCCACTCTATCATCTGGAAAAATGCGGAGGCACATATGAAATTAAAAACGGCATCAAGTGGTGCTCGGACTGCACTCTTCCGCATCGTCCTGAGAGGTATGATTATATCATCGGCAAGCTTAAACGTAATAAGTCTAAGTAAGGAGATAACATGACAGATAATTTTAGTTTTTCGCTTACGGACGAAGAAAAAGAATACCTCAAAGAAATCGTAAAGCTAAGTATCATCAGCAATTTGCGCGGCGATAAAGAGCATGAAATACCACAGCCGCCCACTGCGAAACTGAAGGAGAACCTTGGAGCCTTTGTGACGCTTAAGCTTGGTGGTCATCTTCGCGGATGTATTGGTAATGTTCAGGGAACAGGACCGCTTTATCAAACAATATGGGCAATGGCCCGCGCAGCAGCATTTGAAGACCCCAGATTTCCAGAGCTCACCATAAATGAATATGAAGAGTTAGATTACGAAATTTCGATTCTAAGCCCCGTAACAATCTGCCCCGACACAGAGCAGATAGAAATAGGAAAACACGGATTAATCATGCAAAGAGGGCGAAATTCAGGATTGCTGTTGCCGCAAGTCGCAACCGAGTGGAAATGGGATCGCCATCAATTTCTAGCGCAAACATGCCACAAAGCAGGGATGGAGCCAAATGCATGGCAGGATGAAGCTACTAACATCTTCTGGTTTGAAGCTGAAGTCTTCTAATACACTAAATTTGATAACTAAAAAGACACATCCATCTTTATTTTATCCTACATCTTACAAGTATAACGCAAAACAGCTCTGACTTAATAAATCAGAGCTGTTTTGCGTTAATCATCTCTATATAATTTTATTCGCTTTTAATTGTATTTTATTTTTAAAATGTGCATATTAAAAGAGCTTATTTAACTATTAAACCAATCATACTTGTTACATGCCCTAAATGAATACCATGGAGACCTTAGTGCATACTTTAGCCAAATATATTTCTGACAATGAACTCTGGTTAATGGAGCGCATTCTATCTTACGCTAAAGCCCAAAATTTTACAGATTATTCTTCAACACTTATTGAAGCATGGCGAATTTCTATACATGGGTTGTCCAAAGCTATAATGACAGCTTCGGACATATATGGCGAAGATTTGCCTCAATTCCACCCAGACGAGAATTATGCAGATGACCCCGCCGCACTATTTGGAGTGCTTGAAGCCCGTCTACATCGTGAACGCGGTATAAGCCTTCAAATGTTTCTCGGTCTCTACAAATATTATCGCTATACTTATGTTGATTTAGTACGGAGTATGACTGCAGAACCGGAACTCAAGCTTCACTATGAAAAATTTGTTGAGCGAGTACTGGATAGAATTGAAATTGCTTTCTGCTCTGAATGGTCTGGTTTAGATTCTGACAATACCATTAAAGAATTACAAAAATCTAATAGGGAAATGACTAATGAAAAAAACAAATATCTGACCATCTTCGAAAGTTTGAATGTTCCACTTTTTCTGATTGATGAGAGCGGCAATATTGACAATATGACTCCAAAATCTTTTTCAATGATTGGAATGAACAAATTCCCTGGATCCATATATTACGAACAAAAAGGACAAGAAACTGAAAAGCTTAAAGGTACCCCGCTAAGCCAGACTCTTCCGTGGTTGACGGATGAAATCAAAGAATTCCTTTCTGCAGAAACCCCTTCCATCACAGTTGATAAAGAAATTCGCGACGAAGTAGAGTCCTACCATTATAATGTAACCCTATCTAAAATACTTGATGTAAGCGGAAAGTCACAGGGGAGGGTAGTTCTTATTGATGACCGGACTGATTTAATAGAAATGGAACGCCAATTCTCACAAAGGCATAAGTTACAAGGCATTGGGCAGCTTGCTGCTGGTGTTTCACATGAGATTAATACACCGCTGCAATTCTTATCGCAAAATTTCAATTTTCTTGATCAGTCCTTTAGTGAATTATTTGAACTTATCAATAAGCTTACCAACCCTCTTGCTAAGAATATTACAGACAATGAAAATGATTTCAATCTCATTTCGCCCGATGAGCTAGAAAATGTTGACTACTTGAGTGAAGAGGTTTTTCAGGCAATACAGGAATCACAGGAAGGGATAGAACACGTTTCGGCCATTGTTAAGGCTTTAAACAGTTTTACGCATCTGGATTATGAATCTGCAATAGCTTTAGATCTTAATGAAATCGCTTCAAATGTTCTAACTGTTTCCACAAATATGTGGAAATCAATTGCTGAAGTAAGAACGGCTTTTTCTCCTAATCTAGCAAAAATAATGGCACGTCCGGGAGAAATAAGTCAGGCTTTATTAAATATCATTATAAACGCTGCAGATGCAATTAAAGCGAAATATGAAGGGAGCACAAACCAAGGTTTAATTACTATAGGCACCAGAAATGTGGATAGTCAGGTAGAGTTTTATATCAATGATACAGGAAAAGGTATCCCCGAAGAAAACATGCACAAAATATATGACCTTTTCTTCACTACAAAAGAAGTTGGAGACGGTGTAGGGCAAGGTTTAACCAACACTCATACAATCATCCGCCAGCTCAATGGGACTATAACATGCAAATCTGTCGAAGGAAAAGGAACAACTTTTTTAATAAGACTACCTGCATCAGGCATAGGCTGAATTTCAAATACGCTCCAATAATATTGCCATAAAGTCTAATTCCATGGATAGCATTTCCCAATCCTTTTTACGCAACCATTCGGATAGCCATGCAAAGCGTAGTGCAGGGATAAAAAATGGCAGCATTGCGTAACCTTCAGCGGAAATATCAGTTTCACTTTTTAGTACTTTCAGAAACTGCGGAATCAAACCGAAATTAAGACCTTCTGGATTTTCGAAACCAACACACCCTATAATATTGGCCACGTCGTATATTTCTGGACGCATACCTGAAAATTCCCAATCAATAACAGCTCCGACATTTTTACCACGCCAAAGAATATTCAAAGGATGAAAATCACCATGACAAAAAGCTACAGGAAGTGATGTAAATTTTTCCATTTTAGGAAAAATTTTTTTGCAAATAGGTTCTATCCGCTCAAATACTTTAGGTTCGCGCTCAGCAGTGGTCTTCACCAAAGTTGTCGCATACTCTAGTAAATCAAAAGGAGGCTTTCCTTGTTCAAGCTGTTTTTCATTGGAATGTTTACGTAGCGAGCAAATGAATTCAGCAAGACTTTCCCCCCTTTCCTCATCATAAACAAACTCAGGCTGTGGCAAAAGGTCTGATTCGTAGAAAGGAGAAAGCTGCCACGGTAATCCCATAAGATCAGCAACATAAGTCCCTTCCACCGTTTGTTGATATAAAAGAATATGCTCCAAACCGGAATCATGCAAAACTTGAAGATTACGGGATATAGCCGTGCGCTGAGAAAGCTGCTTGCTTGCGATACGTTCGCTGAGCCATAAATTATTTTGAGTGTCTTCTATGACAGATCGGGAGAGAGCTCTTGCGGGACTTCCCGGAATATTTTTTTCTGTATGACGGCGAAAAGTTTTACGCCCCCAAGGTTCAAGAGCATCTACCATTGTTACACCTGATTAGCATTAGAACCCGGATTCTAATGGGGGATTGATAAGACAAGGAAAATCAGCAGTAAGTTCTGCCTTAGCGACATTAGCAGCTCCAAGTTTAACAAAGCGGCCTTCGGCACTGAGTCGCCCTTCTGCCAGCCATTGCGTAGCCTGCGGTAAAATTCTGTGTTCTACCTGCAAAATGCGATCAGATAAAATTTTGACATCCTCTCCGGGGATTGCAGGAACGGCAGCCTGAATAATTATTGCGCCATTATCCATTTTTTCGTTCACAAAGTGTACAGTACATCCTGAAATCTGCACTCCATGTTCTACGGCCTCAGCTTGCCCACCGGCTCCTGCAAAGCTAGGTAACAGCGCAGGATGAATATTAATAATTTGACCTGAAAATGCATTTAAAAAAACAGAAGTTATGATGCGCATGAATCCGGCCATAACAACCGCCTGCACACCAGCTTCTTTTAGAACACGTACCATTTCACTGTCAAAATCTTCACGGCTCTCAAAATCTTTATGACTCAACACACACGTGGGAATAGCATGTTTCTTTGCGCGCTCAAGACCATAGGCACTTGATCTATTCGAAAGAACCATTCTGATATCGACATCGAGAATTCCTTCTTCCATCTTATCTATCAATGCTTGAAGATTGGAACCACTACCGGAAATAAGAACAGCAATTGGTAATTTGCTCACAAAAAACTCCTAAACTGAAGTCAGCACAAAAATACAGCTTATGTAAACTCAGGTAACAGGACTGCCCATACTAAAAATTATTGGAATTATTAAAAGATTTTTTTAAAATGAGTAAAGTCGACTGAAGCATAATCTTTATCAAAAAAAAAAAGGAGCAAAAGCCCCTCCTTTGTAATTTACTCTGCGGATTCTTTGACAAGTTCGTCAACCAGTCCGGGGATTGTATAATCATCAGGCTGTATATCCGGCTCAAAACCGAACCCTTCTAAGGTTTTGGTTGTAATAGGACCGATACAAGCAATCTTTACTGAATCTTTAAATTTGTGGAACTGTTCAGGTTCAACAAGGTTGAAAAAGTTCTCAACCGTGCTGGAGCTGGTAAAAGTGAGATAATTAATTTTACCGCTTTTAAGAGCTTCCAGAATCGGAGCAGGATCGTTTTCAGAAAGACCTGTTTCATAAACAGGCAAAATCTGAACATGCGCTCCGGCCTTTTCAAGTTCCTGAGGCAATATCTCACGGGCAACCAAGGCTCTTGGAATCAGAACTTTTTTACCTTTCACTCCTCTTTCGAGCAGCCCTTCAACAACTCCTTCAGCAACGTACTTTTCAGGAACAAAATCAGGCTTAATTCCTTTTGCAGCAAGCGCGTCAGCAGTTGCAGGTCCGATTGCGGCAATCTGCAACCCTGCAAAAGCACGAGCATCAAGATTGCTTTCTTCAAGCTGCTGGAAAAAATGCTTTACACCATTAACGGATGTAAAGATAAGCCAATCCCAACCGGAAAGCGTACTTATAGCTTTCTGAACAGGTTCATAATCAGCCATAGGCTCAATTGTGATGGTAGGAAATTCATAAACACATGCACCGAGTTTGCCAAGAGTGGAAACAAGTCCACTAGACTGTTCACGAGCGCGGGTGACAACAATTCCTTTTCCGAGCAGAGGTTTCTTTTCAAACCAGTTCAGCTTGTCATGCAGGGAGCAAACCCCGCCGACCACAATAATGGAAGGAGCCTGAAACTTACGGTTGGCGGCCTCTTCTGCAACATTTTCAAGAGTGGATACAAAACTCTGCTGATTGCAACGTGTTCCCCAGCGAACAAGGGCAACAGGAGTTTCAGGGTCCCGTCCGTTGCTAATCAGATTCTCAGCTATCATGGGCAGATTCTTAACACCCATGTAAAAAACTAATGTGCTGTTGGACTTAGCATAAACTTCCCAGTTGTGACCGGATGTTTCCTTGGTAGGATCTTCGTGTCCGGTGATAAAACAAACTGAGGTAGTAAAATCTCTATGGGTAACGGGAATTCCGGCATAAGCAGGAGCCGCAACTCCGGCAGTGATACCTGGAATTACTTCAAACTTGATTCCAGCTTCGACCAGTTCTTCAGCTTCTTCTCCTCCGCGTCCAAAAACGTAAGGATCGCCGCCTTTAAGGCGGGCAATAACCTTACCCTCTTTCGCTTTATTAATGATAAGTTCATTAATTTTATTCTGCGGAAGGGTATGATCTCCGCCCTTTTTGCCGACATAAAGGATTTCAGCGCCTTCTTTACAGTAGGAAAGGAATTCGCTGTTAGCCAGATAGTCATAAATAAGGACATCTGCACATTCCAGGATTTCCTTGGCTTTAACTGTCAGCAGACCGGGGTCTCCGGGACCAGCTCCGATGAGATATACTATGCCCATATATACATCCTATTTTTAACTATCGTGACTATTTCATTACGCTTACGAGTCTATCTTTCAATTCAGTAAGCTTTGCTCTTTTGTCGTCAATTTCAGCAAGTCTTTCACGTTCCTGCGCTACAACCGCAGCAGGAGCATTATTTACAAAAGCTTCATTTGAAAGTTTCTTTTCTATCACAATCAAATCTTTGTCCAGCTTGGCAAACTCTTTATCCAGTCTTGCAAGTTCAGACTCAAAGTCAACCGCTCCGGCAAGAGGAATGAAAATTTCATTACCCTGAACAACTGCTGTACCGGAAGCTTCTGGTCCACGAACATCCGGTCCGGCTTCAACAGTTTCCAGACGGGCAAGAAATTTCACCAATTCGGAGTTGTCATTGATGAGACTGAGAGCTGCATCAGAGCTTGTACGCATAATCATTTCCAATTTCTTGGAAGGTGCGATGAGAAGCTCAGTGCGGATATTACGAACACCTGAAACTATGCCCTGAAAGAGTTCCATCTGCGAAACAGCATCTTCACTGATGCAGTTGGCTCTTGTTTCAGGGTAAAGAACGGTTGCAATGTCTTCATTCTCAATGCCGGGAAGTACTGACCAGATTTCCTGAGTGACAAACGGCATAACAGGATGCAGCAGAATCATTGTCTCAGAAAGGACTGTCCATAGAACTTTCAAAGTTGGAGCTTTGCGGGATTCGTCATCACTGTAAAGGTCGGGTTTGATCATTTCAAGATACCAGTCGCAAAACTCATTCCAGATAAATTTATACATGGTCTGAGCCACTTCATTAAAGCGGTATCCTTCAATTCCTTCACGCATGGAAACTTTTACTTCTTCCAAACGATGCAGAATCCACTTATTAGCAAGTCCGGTTGCATCATCAATTGATGCTTCAGACTTTTTACCGTCAAAGTTCATCAGTGCAAAGCGGGCTGAGTTCCAAATTTTATTTACAAAGTGACGGTATCCTTCGATCCTTGATTCAGAGAGCTTAATATCACGCCCCATGGCTGCAAAAGCTGTCAGCGTGAAGCGCAAAGCATCAGTTCCGTATTTATCGCTCATTTCAAGCGGATCAATTACGTTACCTGTAGATTTACTCATTTTCTTGCCATTTTCATCACGGACAAGAGCATGAATGTAAACATGCTTAAATGGAATCTGGTCCTGAAAATGAATCCCCATCATCATCATGCGTGCAACCCAGAAGAAAAGAATATCAAATCCTGTGATCAACACAGATGTGGGGTAATATTTTGCCAGCTCAGGAGTTTCTTCAGGCCATCCCATAGTGGAAAAAGGCCATAGAGCTGAAGAAAACCATGTATCAAGAACATCTTCTTCCTGAGCTAACTTGGAGCTTCCACACTTGGTACATTTAGTCGGATCAGTTTCAGAAACTATGAGTTCACCGCACTCTTCGCAAGTCCATGCAGGGATACGATGTCCCCACCAAATTTGACGGGAAATACACCAGTCGCGAATATTATCGAGCCATTCGTAGTATACTTTTTCCCAATTAGAAGGGAAAATCTGAGTTTCAGAGGGAACTGCAGCTCTAGCTTTTTCCGCCAGAGGCTTCATGGAAACAAACCACTGCTCTGAAACATGGGGCTCAATTACAGACTTGCAACGATAGCACTCACCTACAGAATGTTCATGGTCTTCAATAGAAATGAGCGATCCTTCAGCTTCAAGATCCGCGACAACTACTTTACGGGCTTCATCTTTAAACAGACCGCGATATTTTTCAGGAGCGTTCTCGTTGACATTTCCCGCTTCATCAAGAATAGCAATTACTTCAAGATTATGTTTACGGCCAAGTTCCCAGTCATTCATATCATGAGCAGGTGTAACTTTCAGTGCGCCTGTTCCGAATTCCATATCAACATATGTGTCGCCGATAATTGGAAGTTCACGACCGATAAGCGGAAGTATTGCAGTCTTACCGATCAGATGCTTATAACGATCATCTTCCGGATTAACGCAAATCGCTGTGTCACCGAGCATAGTTTCAGGACGCGTGGTAGCAATGATAAGTTCACCTGAACCGTCAGAAAGCTTATAACGGACATTGTAAAAATGACCTGGCTTTGGAGAATGTTCAACTTCATCATCAGCAAGAGCAGTGTGGCAACGGTTACACCAATTAATGATGTAATTACCTTTATAGATCAAACCTTCTTCAAAAAGTTTTACAAAAACTTTACGGACAGCTTTAGCGCGCTGATCGTCAAAGGTGAAACATTCACGGCTCCAGTCAACAGAAGCACCCATGCGGTGGATCTGTTTAAGGATATGTCCGCCCTTTTCTTCTTTCCAGCCCCAGACACGTTCAATAAATTTTTCACGCCCGAGGTCATCACGGGTAAGGCCTTCGGTCTTAAGCTGACGTTCAACAACGTTCTGTGTAGCAATACCAGCATGGTCGGTACCGGGAACCCACAATACATTTTTACCAAGCTGTCTGTTGTAGCGGCAGAGAATGTCCTGCAAAGTCAGATTAAGGGCGTGTCCCATATGCAAAACGCCTGTTACGTTAGGCGGAGGAATAACTATAGAAAACGGATCACCGTCAGCTTCCGGATCAGGAGTAAAAGTTTTATTCTCTTTCCAGTGATCAAGCCATTTTTTTTCAACGTCTTCAGGCTCGTAGCCTTTAGGCAGGTTGGATTCAGCCATAATATGACTCCTATATAATCTTAATTCTCAGTCTTCCGATTTTTTGCTTCGGATGCTAAGTTGTCTTTAACAATGAAATAATTAATAAATGAGATGCATTGACAGCCCGACATTAACGTGTTTTCACCTGTCAGGCTCACCGCCAAGCAGTTACTTTGTAACTTGCGCTACACACTTATAGAGAGACTCGAACATGTCAAGTATCTATATATTATGGGACGACTCCCACATCTGGGGACTTTTACTCCACCGGGCACTAAAAGCATGGAACATAGACCACAAATTAGTGCGTGGGCATCAAATAGCTCAGGGATTGCTTTCAAGCAAGCCCCCAAAGGCTCTTATCGTTCCGGGCGGCTGGGCAAAAGGAAAAGCCAGCAGTCTCGGTAGAACCGGAATACTTGCGGTTAAGCAATATGTAAGTGAAGGCGGAACATACTTAGGCTTTTGCGGAGGAGCCGGACTTGCACTTTCCGGCACTGGCGGGCTGTCCTTAACGGACTGGGAGCGCAAAGGATTCGAAAATCGCCTTCATCATTTTTTAAGCGGTCATATAAGCTTAAACCTTAACCATGATCACCCACTTGTTCCGGACTCACTTGGTAAAGAAGCGCTCGTTCCCGTATGGTGGCCCGGTCAATTTTCACCACACGGAGCTGAATCTACTACCGCACTTGGTAAATATAGTGAACCAGGACCAGATTTCTGGGTAGCAGATCTTTGCGTAGGGTCATTGCCTGAAGGGACACTTAGCGACTGGGAAAACCTATATGGCATAAGCTTAATGCCTAGTTTTCTGCATAACCGCCCCGCAATTATCTCAGGAGAATTCGGCAAAGGTAATTTTATACTGAGCTACCCGCATCTTGAAACTCCAGCTTCTCCGCAAGCGAATATATGGCTGTCTCATATTCTTGATCAAGTGCAAAATGAACCGCATACAGAAAGACCTTCAGTGCCTGCATGGGAGCTGTCCGACACCCCTGTATTATGGGATGACACCGTATTGCTCTCGACGCGCAAATCTCTTGAAACAATCATTACTACCGGACAGGGGCATTTTCTCCTTTTCTGGCGTAACCCTTGGCTCCTGGGCTGGCGCAGAGGAATCCCCGGAGCCTCTATCAACAGCCTTTACGCTCTTATTTGTGAAGTGACATCACTTGAACCAAACGATGAAGCCTTACAAATGTGGAATTCCTGCAAAGCCGACTTTTCAAAGTACATAGAAATATTCGAAAAAGGAGTGACAGGTTACCTGCTGGCTGAAAGATTAGCGATGACCATGCGCCGCATTGAACCGCATTCGGTATTCCCCAGAGGACTTAAAGAACAACGAAATGCCCTTTTCGGACCTCCACCAGGAGCCGGTGGGATGTACGCAAAATTGCTCTCAACACTCGAAGAGCTGACATGGATTATCAACAAAAAATAGAAGTAAAATATTTATAATAATACCAGTCCACATTTGTTGAACAAATTCGCAACATAGTATAATATTAACATCACAGAAATAGCATTATCAGTGTATCATAGTTACTCTTCATAATCTAAATATAAAAGAGCTAAAGTCCAATGGCAGATCAAGAATCCCCTATCAGAGGTTCTGCATTACGATCTTCTTCAACCGCAAAAGAAGACGAAAGCCATGATGCTCACTTAGAATTCAGCACGACCTCCGACCAGATGGCTGCTTTCATCTCAAGCTATACTCCTGCACGCGGGAATGGAGCTCCTCTTTCTTTAGAGCTGATGGAAAAAGGACTTGAACTGGCAGGCTATAAAGGACAACTCGACCCTGACGGGGCAAAATTTGCATTGCAAAGAGCAAGCGAAGGTAAATCCATTCTTAATGTTGCTCTTGTTCGCGGAACTTACCCTCAAGAGCCTGAAAACGGCACAATTTCTGGCGATGCCGACTTCCAGTTTCCGGTTTTACCGGACATGGTCTTTGGGACATTGCTTCCTCCGGTAAAAGCTTCAAACGGAGCTAACCTGCTCGGTGAAGTCATCCCCACAGAAAAAACAGATACCCCTGAAGGGCTTGCCGTTGCAGTTGACGGAGGCTGTTCTTACGATAAAGAAAGTAATGCTCTTATTTCTGACACATACGGCTTGGTACAAATAAAAGAAAACCAAATTTATGTTGCCCCTCTTATTCATGTTTCAAAAAATTCAATGCAAGTCAGAGCAACACTTTTTCCACACGACTGCTTCGGTTCAAACATTACCCTGCAAAAAATAGAACCGGCCCTACAGGCTCTTGGCATTTCACGCCCGATACTGCTGGTAGCAGGAGAAACGGCTCTAAGAACAGCCAGAGAAACAGGAATTGCAAAAGAAACGGTTATTGCAAAAGGCACTGAACCGATTGCAGGTAAAAATGGCTGGTTTGAATATGCAAAAGAGGAAACCAAATCGATTGGGACCTCACTTGAGAATGATAGAATTGATTTTAAAGAAAGAGGCACGCATCCAATGGTCAATCCTGGTGAGATCATTGGGAAGATTCACCCTCCTGAGGAGGGTATTGCCGGAGAAGACGTGTACGGACGACAGACTCCTCCCCCAGGAGGTCAATCGCTTGAAATTAAACCCGGGCTTCATGTAGCCCCGATGCCTGACGGAATAACCTATAAAGCTTTAGCTACCGGTATGGTTACCCTTGAAAAGGGAGAATTATCGGTAATTGATGTTCTTGAAACAGAAGGCGACGTGGACTACTCCACTGGCAATATCAGACTTGAAAAAGGATCAGCTCACATCACAGGGTCTATTCGGCAAGGTTTTGTAGTCAATGTTCCCGGTCATATTCTCGTTAAGGACTCAATTGAAGGGGCGGAAGTCAGTGCAGGCGGAGATATTGAAATCAGCGGCGGCATTATTATGGCTGGAAAGGGACACCTGAAAGCAGGAAATAATATAACAGCACAATTTGCAGCTAATTCCCGCATTGACTGCGGAGACTCCCTTACGATAGCACACGAACTCAGCAACTGCCTTGTTCGCTGTAAAGGAACCATCACCGCGACAACCGGCAAAGGTGTTATTCAAGGAGGGTCAATTGCCTCTGCGACTGGAATTGAAGCAAATGAACTTGGCTCTGAAATAGGTGTCAGTACCGTTTTAAGTATCATTTCTAGGGCACCCTCAAACCAAGTTTTGGTCAAAGAAAGAGAAAATCTTCGAGAAAGATTAATGAAAATCAATGCGGTATTGGGACAAGATTCCGATGAAGATATTTTAGCTAGAACTCCGCCAGATAAAATGCAGCAAATAGAAAAAATTCTTATCCTGCGTGCTCAAATCAAACGCAAGCTAAAAGCAGTCCGCAGCAAACTTTCAAATGACCTTGCTGATTATTATGAAAGTCTTGAGAGATTATCAATAAGAGTCAAAAGAACTGTTTACCCCGGCGTGCAAATAAAAATCGGAGACAAATCCCTTACAGTCACCAAGCCTTTAAACAGGGTCAAATTTCATTTTGATTCTGCTTCCAGAACTATTGTTGCTGACAATCTATAATTACCCTTTCCGTGCAATCAACCTTCCTGTGCTTTCAAGATTCTCATCAAAGTCAAATTTCAAAGCAGTATCAAATGTATCAACAAGCTCTTTCTTAACTTCTAATTCCAATTCAGTACGAGGTGAAGGTTCCGGAAGCCACGGCCCGGGCAGTGATGTTTTCGGTATCAGATACGAACTGACTTTATTCTTTAATACAGTCGCATTCACTTCTTTCCAAAGAGGGACCAATCCATTTTCCTCTCCTTCCAAAAGGTCTTTGACCCTATCCGGTTCTGAGCCTATTGCAGAGTAAAACACATCTGAATCAAACCAGAGTAAATCATCCTTTTCAGCTTCCCGTAGCCCCATCCATTCATAATTTATTCTATTATTCTCAATCGGTTCACGCCACATATCTGCAAAACCATCTTTGAAAAGATCCTCAGACGGCAATATTGTTTTCCGCAACTCATTATAAGCGTCAGTAAATAAACCGATATTTCCTTCTATCTGCATAGCAGCATTTACCACACGCAAGGGCAAAGTTTCGCCGAATGGTTCATTAAGTTCTACAGTTACTCGACCATGATCCAAAGCAAACTCCCCGGGAGCGCGTGTTTCTGTAACTCCGTTAATCACCATTTCCGCATCTACCCCAGGCTGAGATGTAGCATTAAACCCCAAGACCTCAAGTCCATCCTCAGGTTCGAGGACAAGTCTTTCACCAAGCTTGGGGGAAACGGAAGTAATTGTTACAGCTTTTCCATCAATCAGATAATACTCATCTCCAGTGTAGACCGAAGATGGTAGTTTTGCATCGACAATCTCAGCTGTAAATTTTTCAGAAGTCCCAGCAGCTGCGTTTTTAATTGAATTCAAAACTGTCTGCCACGTGGCCCCTTCATCAACATAAAAATCGATTGTTCCAGTTTCTTCTCCAATAGAATAACCGATAGAATGAACTCCGATGGCAAGTGTTGATACCGCATTTACGTCAAAACCTTTGCTTAAATATTCTGAAACTGAACCAGCTCTAGTTCCAGACAAGCTATAGCTTCTTTCTTCCGCAGGGCCGACAGGCAAAAAGGTATCTGTAAGTTTAAGATTAGAGATCAAATGTCCGCTAGTATCACTGAATTTCAGTTGGCTATTAACTTCACTATCTGTCTCTCCGTCATAACCTCCAACTATATCGGAGTTATTATTGCTGTATGCGGTATTTACAGAGAATGCTAAAGAGGAGCCGATACCTAAAAGGTCGTCAAGATTTGAACCAGGAACATTTTGGATAAATTTTCTAGCCTGAACTGGGAGAGAGCTTTCATTTACGGCATCACGCACTTTATCAAGAACAGCATCATTATTCATACCGCTCTCAACAGTAACACTCAGCTCTTTAGTGACAGAGCCATAAGACATGTTAAATTTATATTCTCCCGGATCAAGGAGTGTGGGGGAACTACCCGTAAAACCACGAGAGTATGCTCGATAGTAGCGCGCATACTCGTTTTTTGGAGTTTCAGAAGCTGAAATTTTATTATCAAGAAAAGGATCATTTACAACAAGACGTGATTGACTCAAACCGAAGCCATCTTTTGACCAGCGGAACTTACCAAGAGCTTCACTTAAATTCAAAATATTGCTTTGCACATCCATGACTGTAGATGTGCCAGTTAATTCATATTTATTTTTCAGAGCCGCGCGAGAGAATTTATCACCCCAAAAAGAACTTACTACAGTTTTTTGCGGTGATTCAACGGTTTCAGTCGCCCCCGTTAATATTAGATTCATTATGTCCAGATTCAGATTCGCCACGCTCAAGCTCCCCGTAATAAACGTGAGCAAGACACAGCCCCTGCGCTGGAGCTGTGGCTGGTGCTAAAGTTCGATCTTTCGCCTCTAAGACTGATCGGACTGAATCTGAATTTGCTTTACCCCTACCGATCTCAACAAGGCAGCCGACCATATTACGCACCATTTGCTTCAAGAAGCCAGATCCGCATACTTCAAGTCTTATTTCATGCTCGTTTTCACCGGAAAGACGTGAAAAATTAAAAATGGTTCTAATCGTATTCTTGACCGGAGTTCCCACATTTTGAAAAGACGCAAAATCATGTTCGCCCCAAAAAGACTCCATCCCCTGATCAAGTGCATTAAGATCAAGTGGACCACATGCCCATACATAGTTACGTCGACATGGTAACAAAAAGCTGTTTTCCAGCCAGAGAGTGTAAACATATGTTTTACGAACAGAACTGAACTGAGCGTGAAAAGACTCATCCACATACTGTACGTCCAACACAGTAACATCATTCGGCATAATGGAATTCAAAGCCCGTTGCCATGGAATTTTTGATTTGTTGTCTGGCACTGTAAAATGAACCACCTGCCCAAGGGCATGTACCCCGCTGTCGGTACGGCCTGAACCATATACTCGCACCGAATCCCCAGTTATACGCGAAATGGCTTTCTCAAGTTCATTTTGAACTGTCCTTACACCCGGCTGAATCTGCCAGCCACAGAACTTTGTTCCATCATAAGCAATTGTTATTTTGACTCTTTTCAATTTAAATATTTTCGCAAAAGCTAAGTTGCAAACTTGCGAACTCCGGTTTTATTTTACAGGATTTAATACAAGACCATACAAATATGAATGCTCCAGCCGAAAAACGGCTGGAGCAATTATTAAAAACTATTTCCAAAACCTCAAACAACTACTGCTCAAGAGGAACCTGTAGTCTGGTCAACGCCTCTGAAAGGTTTGCCGCTTTCTTTGGATTAACAAATCCTAGGATTTCACCAGCATTACGACCTCGCATGCCGGACAAAATTTTGACAGCTAAATCCTTATCGAGAGATTCAATAACCAGAGCTGCACTTTTAGGCTTCATCGCCGTATACACGCCGACCAGATGCTTAATTTTTTTATCTTTCAGAACATCGGCCTCAGCAATCATCTTTTTCAAGCGGGCTTCAAGCCCGTTCAGGTCAGCAAGTTTTTTATCTAAATTTTTCTCAAGTGTGCGGAGTGACCTTTCTTTACGCGCCAGTTCATCTTCTTTCGCTTTGAGAGCTTTCCAATCTGCTTCCGCCATTTTTTCAGGACGACTTGTTCCTTTTGTTGTTGACGTCTTAGATGGCTTTTTATCAGATTCAGCGGCAACGGCTTCTGGAGCAGAAACCACATTTCGGACAACACTACTTTCAACTACAGCTTTTACCGCTCCCTGCGTTGGGACAAGTAAATTAAAGCCTAAAGTACCTATGAGAGAAAGTTTAAAGAATGCAAGAAAAATCAAACATATAAGAATTTTAGAAAGTTTTAGGTTTGAACCGAAGCGTTGCCATTTCGTCATACTCTTTTTGTTCTTTAAGATTTTCTTCTTCATTGTGTTTTTTCGCCTGATTCTCTTTTAGTTTTTCCAGCAACTTACGATCTTTTGACTTTTGAACAGCTTCTGTACGGCATCTTTGCAAATTGAGGGCCAATTGTGTGAGACGATTTTGCGCAAAATGAAGATCTTTAGTTAAAGCTTCATTGTACTGTCGCCATAGCCATAAATCATCAACAGACAGTTTTTCATACTCTTTTTTCTGATGATTATTTTTTTTCTGCTCAATTTCATCGACAATTTTTTTTTGATCAGCATGAAGTCTGGTCGCTTCAGCCAGAGCTAAACGAGCCTGCTCTTCAACTTGCTTTCTAAAATCGAGAATTTTTTCAAGCTTAAAAGCATAAGGCTTGGGCATTATAGAATATTATCCTAAACAGTCAGATTATTTGCTTGCTTCAGGTTTACCAGCAAGGCCACAATACCCTTTATCACTACCACAGGAACGCCACATCATACACATAGTTCCCTGACAAAACTTCATTTTATCATCACTTGTCATAAGATACGGGCAATATTTAAACTTAGCCTCACTTTCTGAACAGATCATCAAACTCCCCCATAAAAAAGAGTCTTGGTTAATTTTGGACAACCTTGTTATAAATCAAACATTGTTTGCCCATAGCCCTCTTCACATACTCCTTAACAAGGATACCTATACGTTCTTCCCTCGTAAAGCCATTCGCATACTTACCGTCTGCATAAACTTCAGGGAATTTATCGACGAGTACCGGATTCTCACAGGCAAGAGCTTGTATATTTTTTGAATATTCTGAAATGTACTTATCGATTTTTTGATCAGTCATGGCCTCTATGCCTTTAACTTTTTCAGCAAAGACTGCAGGTTCAGGAAGATCATTTGATTCCATCAAAGCCATAAAAGCTTTGGCGAACCGCTGACTGCCTTCGAAGATATGTTTAGGGCGAACGACATTAAGTCCGGCCCAACCAGCGCGGAGCCATTTGAACAAACAATTAACAGTATATTCAGGGTTATTCTTATCTTGTATGTAAACGGAAACAGAAATGGAATCGTACATAAATGTATCCATCCAGCCCATTCCTCCAGCTGTTAAGCCGGGAATTCCAGTATAAAAATAATTCCACTGGTTATCATCCATAACAAGCCCTTTCATACCAACACTGGACTTGTCATCCTGTCTGGATATTGAAAAGAAAACATCCCTTCCTTCATACTTCATAAGGACTAATAAACGGTTCAGGTCGTATCTATAATAAGCTCCCCCGAATGAGTCCGGAGTGTTCACCTCAAACTCTTTTCCGCGCCACACTTTCGGAGTATTGCAGTCATCAAGATGTTTCCATGGCTGAACTTTATCTGCAAAAAACTCACTCTCAGGATACCACCCGCTTAAACGAATAACTGAAGGGTAAATTGCGTAATTCGGAATTTCAGGATTATACGTATACTCAAGGATTCTCTTTAGAGGAGCCTTAACTTCAATACGCATTCCTGCACCATTAGCGGAATCATATTTAGGCAGTTCGATTATTTTATTTGTAGGAGGAAATTCGTCAACAAAACGAATCAAATCATTTACCTGATTGGCATCAAAATCTTTTGTTTTTGATGATAAAGTAGACAGAAGATAGTCAATACCGTTAGAAACGGGACTAGGGAGTTTAACTTTTTTTTTGCTTTTTTCTTTAGATGAAAAAGTAGAGCAGTATCCATTGCTCACCCCTAAAGTAAGCATAAGAGCTATGAGAACTGCGAATGTTATAACAGTTCCTGAAAAGACCCGATAGCGCATCAGGCTCATATTAATGATCATATTTTATTTACCTTTCGATTGCGTGAAACATTTAATAGACACGTATCGACAATAATTAATCACTTATTACATTATTGGCAACCCTTACATCTTAAGGGTTTTTATTGATTATGTGATCAACATTTTTATTTATCTTAACCTTATCTAAACAAAATTCATGCCTATGAAAAATTATCATATTATTCAAACTCAATACAAATCCCTACTCAATATTATTAGTAATTACGATAAAGCTTTCATCGCATTTTCAGGCGGAATTGATAGCTCCTTGGTGGCTAAAGCAGCATTTGATATATTAGGCAATAAGGCTATAGCTGTTACAATAGAATCTGAACTTACAGCCAACCGTGATATTTTATTCGCGAGAGAGTCAGCAAAATCGATAGGTATCAATCATCAGGTCATTAAAATATCGGCACTTAGAAATATGCTGATCAGTGCTAATACAGAACGACGCTGCTACTATTGCAAAAAAGAGATCATTAAGACCATTGCTCAGCGGCCCCTTTTTGACGGCAGCCACGTCGACGACACTGATGATCGACCGGGGTTAAAAGCAATTCGCGAAGCTGGCGTTATTTCACCTTTAGTTCTCGCCGGATTTAATAAAAAAAAGATCATCGATACAGCCAAACACCTAAAGCTTTATTCCCTCAACCGCCCTTCAAACAGTTGTCTGGCGACTAGAATAAAAACAGGAACATCTTTAACTCAGCAAAATCTTACAATGGTGGAGCTTACGGAAGAATGCATGTTTGAGGCTGGAGCAAAATGGTGCAGAGCAAGAATTGACGGAAATAAATTTAAAATTGAATACGGAGCGGATTCCATCCTAAATGAAGATTGCACTAAAATTCATATAATAAAAATGCTTCCGGCATTAATTCAAATGGACATTAAGTTCTTTAAAAAATCATAAAAAAAGACATCTAACTAAGACGCCTTTTTTGTTCTACATATGAAAGCTGATCTTTTATTCTATAGATATGCACTCTACCGGACAAGAATCTATAGAATCTTGAACACAGTCTAAATCAATAGCATCTTCCTTAATAACTTCAGCTTTTTCACCCTCGGCATCAAGAGCGAAAACTTCAGGACAAAGTTCAACACAGGTTTCGCAACCAATACATTCATCGTGATCAATCACTACTTTCTTAGCCATTGTAACCCTCCAGATCTTTGGAAGAAGTATAATACAAACTTAAGAATTAAATTAAACATGAACAACTTATGTTTTGCAAGTCTTTCCTGCGACTACAAGTTTAACACTTGATAAAAAGTAAACCCGCAATTTATACAAAAAAATAGATCAACTTTTGAGAATTAATACTTTGTAATATTTACTTTTTTCAACATTTTATAATAAAAAAAGGTCTCTCAAACCGTAACAATCTGAGAGACTCTTAAAATATAAAACAAATATTTTACTAAATAAAAAACTATTCTCCAAGATATGCTTTTTGAATATCTGGATTATTTAAAAGTTTCTGAGCTTCATCTTCCATGACAACATGACCTGTTTCAAGAACATAGCCTCTATGCGCCATACTAAGCGCAACTTTAGCATTTTGTTCAACCAGAATAATGGTTGTTCCCAGCTTGTTGATTTCTTTAATGATATCAAAAATCTGTTTAACAATCAGCGGAGCAAGCCCCAAGGAAGGTTCATCAAGAAGAAGAACTTTCGGTCTGCTCATTAAGGCCCTGCCGATAGCAAGCATTTGCTGTTCTCCACCGGATAGTGTTCCGCCAGCCTGCTTACATCTTTCGCGTAGAATAGGAAACATACCGAAGATTCTTTCCTTGTCATCTTCAATTTCCTTATCGTTTCTAAAAAAAGCTCCCATATCAAGGTTCTCTTCAATCGTTAAGCGCGGAAAAATCCTACGCCCTTCCGGAACCTGACAAAGTCCCATTGCAGGCAGTTTATCTGATGCAATCTGGTTTATTCTTTTACCTTTATAAAAGATATCTCCGCTGGTGGCGTGAACAATATTGCATATAGTCATAAGTGTTGAACTTTTACCGGCACCATTAGCTCCGATAATCGATACAATTTCACCTTCATATACTTTAATATTTATTCCTTTAAGAGCCTGAATGCTCCCATAGCCGGACTTAACATCCCGTAATTCTAATATTGGTTCAGTCATGGCTTATTCCTTTCCGGCTCTCATTTTACGTTTGGGCGGCAAAATACCCTGAGGTCTGAAGAGCATCATAAGAGTCATCACTCCCCCGAAAACCAGCATGCGGTATAATTCAAAATCTCTGAATATTTCCGGTAAGGCAATAAGTGCGAGTGCCCCCAAAATAACACCCGGAATCGACCCCATACCCCCTAGAACAACCATAGACAGAACCATAGCTGACTCTAGAAAGGTAAACGACTCAGGGCTGACAAATCTCATTCTCGCGGCATAAAAAGCTCCGGCCATCCCGCCGAAACATGCTCCGGAACAATATGCAAGAAGCTTCATATAAAAAGTCGGGACACCCATAACCTCAGCAGCAGTCTCATCTTCACGAATTGCTTCCCATGCTCTACCTGTACGTGAATGCTGTAAACGGTAGACGGCAATAATAGTGAAGGCCACAAGAAGAAGAATTACGTAATATACAAGTGAAAGCTTTTTAAGCCAAATATGCTCCAAAGTCATACCATTGGTAAAGTCGAACCAATAAAGCCCGGGAGCCTTAATACCGGTTACACCGTTAGGCCCATTGGTCAAGCTCATCCAGTTATTGAAAACCATTCGAACAATTTCAGCAAATCCCAGCGTAACAATAGCTAAATAATCACCTCTCATTCTCATGGAACAATAGCCGATAAGCCATGCTCCAAAACCTGCTGCGGCGGCACTAATTGGCAAACAAATCCAAAATGAAAGTTGGAACTGAACTGAAAGAAGAGCATATGTGTATGCACCGATACCATAAAATGCGATATAGCCAAGATCAAGCATACCAGCTAGGCCGACAACTATATTCAATCCAAGTCCGAGACAGACGTAGATCATACAGTTTATAGCTACATCCTGAGCATAACGACCTGCAAATTGTGGAATTAAACCAGCGCAGACAATACCGACCACAAACCAGACCACAACAGGTACAGTGGAAGAAACTTTTTTAATATTACCTGCTACTGCTGACGCAGGTCTGGATATAAAATTAAATGTTCCGATCTTATTTAACTGGTACAAAAACAGAATAAATGAGCAACCGACAGCAATTCTCCACCAGACATTAAAAGTGCTGGCAACCTCAAGCCCTTCTGGCTTTACGCCAAGCAAAGGCCACAATAGGATGAACAGCCAGACCATCCCAATACCTAGGGATGTCCAGTGTTTTTTAAACTCTGGTATCGTCAACGTTCTCTCCCATGATTCCTGAAGGTCTGAAATAAAGAACCGCAATGAGTATCACAAACGCAAAGACGTCCTTATACTCGCCTGAAATATAGCCTGCGGCGAAAATTTCTACCATTCCGATAATAAAACCGCCGATCATTGCACCGGTAATGTTTCCGATACCACCCAAGACTGCGGCAGCAAAAGCTTTAATGCCTGGAACAAATCCCATATCGTAACGGACAGAACCATAATAAAGCCCGACCATTATTCCAGCAGCGGCAGCAAGAGCAGCTCCAATTGCAAAGGTAATGCTAATTGTGCGGTTAGAATTAATTCCAACAAGTGCAGACATTATTTTATCCTGAGCTGTTGAGCGCATAGCCTTACCAATACGAGTTTTGAAAACAAGCACATTCAAGGCAACCAGCAAGAATGCGGTAAGACTGACTATAAAAATTTGCATATAGGAAAGCATTACATTTCCCATCTCAAAGCCACCCTGAGCAAGTTCTGTAGGATAAGCTTTGTCATACACACCCTGTGTTAACATCAAGCCGTTCTGTAAAAATATGGACATACCAAGAGCAGAAAGCAGAACAGAAAGCCTAGATGAGTTACGGAGCGGTTTATATGCTACTTTTTCAACAGCAACTGCAAGCATTGCACAATATGCCATTGCCAAAATCAACGAACCAGAAAGGCAAACCCAAGCCGGTGCTCCTTGAGAAACAAGGTAACTCATGAAAATAACGCCGACATAACCGCCAGCTGCGAAAAATTCGCCATGAGCAAAGTTAATAAGCTGAATGATGCCGTACACCATAGTATAACCAAGAGCGATAAGCGCATATACGCTACCGAGTGTTATACCATTAATGAGTTGTTGAAAAAAATATTCCATGGATATCCGGGGGCTATTCGTAATAGCCCCCGCTCCGATGAGCGGGGGCCGTTCATTGCTTAGACTCTAGTAAAGTTCATCAGTTGCAGGGTTCCAATAATTACGGAACTTTCCATTTTTAACAGTACGAATGATGTAGTTTGAACCGGAATCACCATTAGCTTTAAACTTGATATGCTTTGTCGCACCATCATAATCAAGCTTCATAAGCTCAGCTTTAACCTTTGCAGGATCGGTAGAACCTGCAGCTTTAACAGCTTTCAGGTATGCTATCGCGCTGTCATATGCATAACCAGAATAAGCTCCAGGGCTACCGAACTTAGGCTGGTAGGCAGAGTAGAATTCTTTATATGCAGGAGCATTATCATCTATAAATCCAAAGGTAAGATACACATTTTCAGCGGCTTCTTTTGCAATTTCAATCAACTGAGGATGATAAACTGCATCCTGAGCAAGAATGGCAGCAGTAATCCCCATACGCTTTGCTTGAATAAGCATCAATGCACCTGTGGCTGAATTCTGCATACTCATGTAAAAAACATCAGGTTTGTCTGTCTTTACTTTGGTAAGAATCGCTGAGAAATCTTTATCGCCCTGATTAACGTGTTCATGTCCAAGAACTTTAATTCCTGCAGATGCGCTCATTTTCTCAATGCCGTCTGCTAGTCCCTGTGAATATGCTGTTTTATCATCAACAATATAAACAGATTTAGCATCAAGTTTGTCCTTCATAAATTTGATAGCGATTGCGCCCTGATCATCATCACGTCCGCACATACGGAACATATAAGGAAGACCACGGGAGGTAACTTTTTCATTAGTAGAAGCAGGTGTAATCATGATGATGCTTTCTTCATCAAGAACTTCTGATGCGGGGAGAGTTGCGCTTGAACAATAAGAACCTACAACACCGTTTACGCCTTCGTTTATCAGTTTATTTGCTGTTGCAACGGCCTGACGAGGCTCACATGCTGTATCCTGCGGAAGGACTTCGATTTCGTCAAAACCGGGAATGCCGCCATTGGCTTTAAAAACTTCAACAGCGGTTAAAACGCCGTTTTTGATGTCGTTACCATCAGCAGCGTAAGGACCGGTAAGAGGTCCCATTGTACCAACTCTTAAAGTTTTCGCAAAAGCCATGCCGGAACCGAGCATTAATAATGCCGCGGACAGCAAAGCTGTCATAAATAAACGTTTCATAAAAGCGCCTCCCAAAAGTAAATATGGTTAATTACCAAGATATGCCTCAATTACAGCAGGATTCTTCTGAATTTCTTCTGGATTTCCCTTTGCAATCATTACTCCGTGATCAAGAACTACAAGTTTCTGACAGATTCCCATGACAACTTTCATATCATGTTCCACCATCAAAACATTAATCCCTCTAGCAGATATTTTACGAATGGTTTCCATTAACTCGGAACTTTCAGCGGGGTTAAGACCTGCAGCAGGCTCATCAAGAAGAATCGTGCTAGGATCAGAGGCTAAAGCTCGAGCAATCTCAAGCCTCCTTTGATGGCCGTAAGGCAGACTGGAAGCTACTTCATCTGCAAACTCTTCCAGTTCTGCAAAGCGTAACTCACCCATCGCCCTTTCTTTAATTTTCTTTTCTTCACGCTTTTGAGTGGGAGTACGGAAAATTGCTCCAAGCACACCGCAATTAGTGCGAGAATGTTGTGCGACCATTACATTCTCAAGAGCCGTCATATTCTGAAAAAGACGAATATTCTGAAAAGTGCGTGCAATACCCTTTGCTAGAACCTGATAAGGCTTGAGTCCGCGAAGGCTTTCCCCTCCATAAACAACATCACCGCCAGACGCATTATATACTCCGGTGATAACATTAAATACAGTAGTTTTACCTGCACCGTTAGGTCCGATAAGGCCTACAATTTCTCCCGGCAGAAGAGAGAAGTTAACCTCAGCCAGAGCCTGAAGCCCACCAAAGCGGACGCTCACGTCGTGTAAATGTAGTTCTTCCATATTACTTATACCTATACACTTTATAATTCTCGATATCAAGCATGTACACGATTATTATTCCGTATCGGACCGCTTTAATGATCCATTATTCGCACTATTATCAACTTTTCAAACATTAATACGGCTTCATTTCCATTAAATAACAATAAATATCCACGTATCAGTAAATAAAAGTGATTCGCAAATCAAAACTATTATTGGATGAAACCGATTATATTCAACAATCTAGCTAGAATATATAGCATCATTCTTCTTTTCTTTCAAACATCATTTAAAATTTACATTTTTGAAACATTCAATATTAGTCAAAGTCACATGATTTTAATTAAACATTCGCTTATTACATTTCAACGTATTATCTAAGCTTATTTTGAGCTATTAAAGTATAAAGATCGCTATTATTGAGTATTTAATAATTTTCTATCAACAATTTTTTTATCCAATTTTGTATTTATGAAGTACAGAATTGTATTTAGGTAATAAGTGACTTTTTTTATTAATTTTAAGGACAAAAAAAGCCCTGTCCGCACGCGGACAGGGCTTTTAAAAACTTTAACCTTAGTCGGCTAAAAGCAAGTCAAACGACTTACCAAGAGGAATCACCAAATGGATCACTACCGAAGCCGAAGGAATCATCAGGAGCACCACCAGTTGCAGGAGCGTTAGCATCTCCAGCTGCAGGAGCAGCACCACCGGCAGCAGGAGCACCGGCAGCAACAGTGACTACACCGTTCTTTTTAACATCTTCAATCATAGCGAGGAGTTCATCTACTTTGCCAATGTACTCTTCTACTTTTTCCTGTGAAGTAACTATAACTTTATCGCCTTCGCCTTTTCCTGCAGCTTCAAAAGCTTCACATTTGCCTTTGTATTCAGCGAGAGCTTTCTCAGAAACACTAAGTTTTCCTTCAGCTGCAGCAAGTTTAACTTCGAGGTCTTTGACGGTATCAGCCTGTGCATTAATAGTAGTATGGTAATCAGCAAGTTTAGTAAAAATACTATCAACCTGTACCATTACGTCAGCTGGAAGTGCACCAACAGAAACATTTTCGCCAAGTCCTGCGACCTGACCTGTTTTCATTTTAGCAAGTTCAGGATGCTGTTCATAGATCCAAGCTTTTGCTAGCGCTGCTGCAAAAGGTTCGAATTCAGCATTAATATCCTTCTGTGTCATGTAAGACAGAAGTTCCTGAACAGAATTATTGCTTTCTCCACCTTTAACATAAGCAACAAAAGTGCTCATAGGGAAAGTTTTACGTGCTTCAGACATGGGTAAATCCTCCTTGCTCTATTACAGAGTAAAAGTCTTTTCTTCACGGACCGGCATTGGTAGACGGCCGATGTATCTTGCATAAGTTAAAGCTGCAGTCCTGTAGACCAGATGTCCAAGCTTGGACCACGGCAGATAGACAAACATCATAAACACGGCGACAAGATGCACATAGTATACAGGGTAAGCAAGAATTGCGATTCCGAAAAGACGGAGCAATTCACTCATTACGCCAGTACCTGCAATTGTCCAGATAAGTCCGAGTAGATACCAGTCATAATAACTGGAACCGTGAGCGGATTCATCCTGATTCAAGCGGCGCTTGGTAAGCAGTAATAATGAGTAAACAAGAAGTACTGCGCCAATGTTGGCAAGAATCTTAACCGGGTGCCACAGCGGCATTGGAGTGTGACCGATAGCATGAAGGAGAGGTATGACCTTTCCTCCCCAATGAGCAACAGCGACTATGCCTGTCACAATCATCAGGCAGACGAAAGCGAGCATAATGAGTCTATGACCATTAAACTTCTGTTCGTCAGCTTCATCAGTATCTCCGCATTCTTTCCATTTGGAGTGAGTCAGAATTTCTTTTCTGCACACATCCACGAAGCATTCCAAGAGGCTGGGTCTTTCAGATTTGTCACCAACAGCAAAGACCTTCGGTTGATCCTTAAATGAAGCAATAAGATTTTTGACTCCCCTATAAAAGGTCCAAGCCATGAAACCGAAAGCAATCATAAAGATCGGGTCAATAGTAAAATCGCCGGGGAAAAGATATCCGTAGACAATTTTGCCATCTTCAAGAGGGAAGAAAGAACCGCGAACTCCAGCCATGATGAACCAAATCACCATATAAAGAACTGCTGGAATAGCTGCTAATTTAGGCAGATGTTTCGGAGAACTCATCCACTTACCAAAGCAGGACGGGGTAACCATCTTCTGGTAGGCCATGTTACGCAGAGCTGCGAGCATGTCAGCAGGACGTGCGCCGCGAGGACACAGGTCGGAACATTGTCCGCAGTTATGACAAAGCCATATATCGATGTCATTAACGAGTTTATCTTTAAGGCCCCACTGAGCCCAAACCATTTCCTTACGCGGATAAGGGTTGTCAGCAGGAGACAAAGGACATGCTACAGAGCAAGTTGCGCACTGATAACACTTTTTGACTGCGTCTCCACCGACTTCCTGGAGTTCTTTGATAAACTGCAGATCCGGTTTGATGCGAACATCTTTTTCCATATCGCGTCTACCTCCTAGTAGCCCTTGAACGGGTTAGGACCAATCTTGATCATGTCATTGACGAAGGTATCGATCATGTCAGGGACTTTATCGTATTCGTCAATAGCGAGTTCAGACTGGACAACACGCTCAGGTTCGACGCCAAGTCTCTTGAGAGAATCAGCAACGTTTTCCATACGGCGATTACACAGTTCGGAACCTTTCACAAAGTGGCACTGATAATCTTCACCGTACTTACATCCGAGCAATAGAACTCCATCAATACCCTTACTCATAGCATCTGCAATCCAGATGGTATTAACAGAGCCAAGACAGCGAACAGGAATTACACGAACATATGGAGACCAGCCTTTACCGCGCATAGCTGCCATGTCGAGTGCCGGATAAGCATCGTTTTCACAAGCAAGTACGATAAATCTAGGACCGCCGACTTCCATGTCATCAGGAACTTTAACCTGTTTGATCATGGAACCGATCATGTCGATATTGTAATTGTCAAACCCGATTACGCGTTCAGGGCAGGCACCCATACAGGTACCGCAGCGGCGACAGCGTGACGGATTCGGCTTTGGTGTTCCTTTTTCATCATCATCAAGTGCACCGAAAGGACATTCTTCAGTACAACGTTTACACTGTGTGCAACGCATGAAGTTGAAAACGGGGTAAGTGTTATCTCCAGAGCGAGGGTGAACAGCTACACCATGATTGGAGGAGTTGATACACTGAATTGCTTTGAGAACAGCACCGGCAGCATCTTCCCTTGCAAGTCCCATAGACATGGGCTGACGGACACAACCAGCGGCATAAATACCGGTACGGCGTGTTTCGTAAGGGAAACAGATGTAGTTGGAATCTGCATATCCTGCAAACTGTTGAAGGTCTGGGAATGCAGGTCCTTGTCTATATACAAGGTTGATGGTCGGATCATGAGCAGTGGTTGGAACCATGCCTGTAGGAACAACGACCAAATCAGCCTGAATTTCGATATTTTCGCCAATCAGAGTATTACTGGCAGAAACAACCATGGAATTGCCTTCTTCCTGAATGGAAGTGACAGTTCCTTTGGTCAGCATAATACCTGGATCATCCTGAGCAGCACGATAGTAACGCTCGTTAACACCCGGAACCATCATGTGGTCATAGATGATATAAGCAATGCCTTCGTCGTTAAGTTCACGAACGTAGTTAGCCTGCTTAAGAGCTACTAAACTGCTAAGTTCTGAGCTGTAAGGAAGATGTTTATAGGATTCCATATCCTCATAAACAAATTCTTCTGCATCATCACCTTCTGCTTTAGCAGCATCAGATACGGCTTTAGCGTCAGCATCATCAGATGCAATCTGCTCTTCAGAACGATTTGCATATGCATCTTCTTCAGCTGCAAACTTTGCTTCACTGAGACGGGTATCAAGAACAAAAGCAACAGACGATGCGTCCATTTTTCCTGTCTTGACCATTTTCTCAAATTCAGCAGCAGTAACAACTTTGGAAGAACCGTAACCCATAGGCTCAACATACTTGGTATCCTGAGGGACCCAACCAGTAGCAAGAACAACTGCACCAACGGGCATTTCTTCTTTACCGGAACCAACTTTAACGCTGGCGGTGTAATCACCGGGAGCACCTTCAAGATTCTCAAGATGAGCAGATTTAAAAACTTTGATTTTGGAGTTTGATTCAACTTCAGCAATCAGAGCTTCAATTCCTGTTTCATGAGCTTCGGTGTTTGGATATGCGAGTGGGAAAGTCTTGTACATTCCGGCGGCTTTACCACCGAGAACGTCTGACTTTTCAACCAGAATTACGTCGTGGTTAGTCTTTGCTGCATAAAGAGCTGCAGTAAGACCAGTAAAACCACCACCAAGAACCATAACAACCTTAGTAGAACCTACAACCTGATTTTCAGAGGTTTTACCTTTGGTAAGTTTAGTGATTCCCATTCTGACATATTCATTAGCCATTATTTTGAGGAGTTCAGGGATTTCACCATTTGGATCAGGCAATGTGCCGTCAGGGTTCCTGAAAACCTTGATGCACTGTTCACGCAGATTAACACGTTCAACCATGACGTTGTCAAAATTGAAAATGTCCCAATCTACGCGAGGGCTTGTGCCGCAGATACATACTGCATCAACGTTGCCAGCGTCGATATCTTCCTGAATAAGCTTTCTGCCTTCCTCGCTGTTAAGTCTCGGGTGGCACTTGACCACCGGACATTCACTTGCACAGACCTTACGGACTACTTCTGCAAGTTCTTCAGCGTTAAGGTAAGGGGAAATGCTTGCTTGGTCGAAATAAACTCCGATTTTTTCGGGCATGTCGACTTACCTCCCTATCACCGTTTGAATCGCTTTCAGAGCGGCAGCTGTACCTGACTGAGCTGTCTTCATGACATCCAGAGGTTGCTTTGCACACCCGGCGGCGAAAATGCCTTGTTCTTCTCCGCCAATAATGAAGCCCTGATCATCAACCTGAACTCCGGTAGGAACCGGAACACCAGCAAGGCTAGGCTGCATTCCGGTAGCAAGGACAATGAGGTCATGCTCATTTTGTGCCTTAATACCGGTTTCAGCATCCTCAACTGTGACGAGAACATTGCCGGAACCGGAAACTTCAATAACTTCAGCGACCTTACCTTTAACGGCATTGATCTTGTCATCGGAAAGAATACGTTTGGCAAACTTATCGTAACGTCCCGGAGTACGAAGGTCGATGTAATAAACAGTAACCTTTGCATCAGGATACTGGTCACGAACATATGCAGCCTGCTTCAATGAAGCCATGCAGCAAATATATGAACAGTAATTGAGATGATTTTCATCACGTGACCCCGCACACTGTACGAACGCGATGTTTTTCGGCTGAGCTCCGTCAGAAGGACGGACTATCATGCCGCTTGTAGGACCACTTGGAGCTGCAAGACGTTCCATCTGCATATTAGTAATGCAGTTAGCGACAGATCCAGCTCCGAGATTTGAAAGTTTAGTTACATCATAAGGCTTCCAGCCGGTCGCATATACAATGGAACCCACATTGAGAGTGATTACCTTTTCTTCATCTTTAAGGTCGACAACATCGACTCCCTCAAGAAGCTTAAGGTCTTCATCAGTACAGTTTTCCTTTTCAAGAACGTATCTTGCGGGGAACGCAAAAGGCACATCCATGTAAAGGGCTTTGCGGTCACACAGTTTGAATTCGAATTCATCAGTAACATTATTGGAAAGTTTTGCGATGACTTCAGACAATTCAACACTACCGGGACCGACATACCTAGGCTTAATATGGATTTTGACTTCAAAATCACCTTTAGAACCGCTGATGGATTCTACTTCAGCCAAGGTAAAGAACTTAACGTTCTTATTTTTTTTAATTCTCTGAAATTGGATCTCCAGACCGCAGGAAGGAGGACACAGCTTTGGAAAATACTTATTCAGCTGCATCACTCTGCCACCCAGGAATGGCGCCTTCTCAACGATGAAGACTTCATGCCCTACTTCAGCAGCTTCGAGTGCAGCAGTAATACCACTGAACCCGCCACCAACGACAAGTATGCTTTTTGACATTCTCTATCCTCCTGAACTCTTTAAGGCCCTTAGCCATAAAATGGCCCAAATCCGGACACCGACCGCCTTCGGTCGCAATTCGGATTCAGACCATTTCAGCGCAGCCGCCAGATGAGAACGGCTGCGGACCGTTAAGTCCGCAGCCGCGTAGTATCATGCCTATATTAAACAGGGATGATCTGGTGGTATGCTTTCTTGAAAATGACGGTTTCGCCTTTTTCAACATCGTATTTGGAGTTTACGAAGCATTTCCAGTTGGCGTCATCAAGACCCATGAAGTCTCCGCGATAGTAGAATCCAGGATAACGGGATTCTTCACGGAAGTTGATGTGCTGCATATGCAGGCGTACAGTCCACAATCTGTGGAACTGTTCCCAACAACGCATCAGTTCATGGAGGTCACGTGCTGCCAATTTCAAGCTATCTTCTTCAAGCATTCCGAGAAGCTTGAAGCCTGTTGCGAGAAGAGCATCAGATGTGACGTACATGGTACCAACACCACCACCGTATTCATCGGTGCACTTTACGAGGCGCATCATGAAGTTCTTAGGAGTGATATAGTTAGGGTTGACCACTGGGTCAGTAGAGATGGATTTACCTGCTTCGTAAGTGTACCAAGGCTGGTACAATTCTTTAGCGAGGTCTTTGATATTTTCTTTCAAAGTTGGTTTGAAATCTTTGTGATCTACACACCAACGAACCATCTGCTTACCAACGATACGGCCTTCAGCATGTGAACCGGAAGAGAACTTATGACCAGATGCACCAACACCGTCAGCGCAAGTGAAGAGGCCATTAACAGTTGTCATACGGTTGTATATTTTACCGTTGTCAGCTTTAACTTTGTATTCTTCAGGAACCCATTCTTCGTCAGGTCCGGAAACCCAGATACCGCAGCAACCGGAGTGTGAACCGAGGAGGTAAGGTTCAGTAGGCATGATTTCAGAACCAGATTCTTCTGGTTTGATATTCATAGCTGCCCAAAGGTTGGCCTGGCCAACACACATGTCAAGGAAATCTTCCCATGCTTCAGATTCGAGGTGTTTCTGTTCAGCAGGTGAGAGTTCTTTGAAAGTGTTCTGAAGTGCAGTAGCAGTATCCATATAAATAGGACCGCGACCTTCGCGCATTTCACGAAGCATCATGTGGTTACGCAGACAAGTAGGAATAACATGTCCTTTAGCGTATCCGCGATCTTCATAAGGTTTGAGCATTGCGCGGTTTGTTTCGCAATAGTCTTCGCCTTTGTAGTTAGTTGCTTTAGCTTTGAAAAGCAGGAACCATGCACCAACAGGTCCGTAACCGTCTTTAAAACGAGCAGGTACGAAGCGGTTTTCCATCATGGTCATTTCAGCGCCAACCTGAGCACACATGGTGTATGTGGAACCTGCGTTCCATACTGGATACCATGCACGACCCATACCTTCACCAGTGGAACGAGGACGGTATACGTTTACAGCACCACCACAAGCTACTACAGCTGCGTTGCATTTGAATACGTATACTTTGTTTTCACGGGTGGAGAAACCAACAGCACCAGCGATGCGGTTTGGTTCGTTAGCGTCGAGAAGCATTTTAACGATGAAGATACGTTCCATGTAGTTATCTTCGCCGAGAGCCATTTTAGCTGCTTCAGCAACGATACATTTGTAGGATTCACCGTTGATCATCATCTGCCAACGTCCGGAACGAACGCAAGCATCGCCGTTACGCAGGGAGAGGCCAGCAGCCTTTGCCTGAGCACCGTCGAGGTTTTTACCATCTTTTTTGATCCAGCAAGGAAGGCCCCACTCTTCAAAAAGATGTACGGAATCATCAACGTGACGACCTAAGTCAAAAATAAGGTCTTCACGGACGATGCCCATGAGGTCGGTACGAACCATGCGAACGTAATCGTCAGCATTGTTTTCACCAAGATATGTGTTGATAGCGGAAAGGCCCTGTGCAACAGCACCGGAACGTTCCATAGCGGCTTTGTCGAGAAGCATGATTGAAAGATTTCCACCAGCTTTTTCGATCCAACGGCATGCTTCGTAAGCAACACCGCAGTTACCCATACCACCACCGACGAGAAGAAGATCTACGTCTTTTTCTATGAGTTCTGGTTCTGCAAGTGCAACGCCCTTTGCAGCTTCTTTAGTAGGGAGCAGAGGCATGTGTCCTCCTTAGAATGTTACAAATTTCTTAGATTTAATCACAATTGTCGATAACGACAAATTAATGATTAAAGCAGATCCTTTATTACTAAAGTCTTACCTGCATCGCCAACTTCAGCCTTAGTTCCGGCATTGACCTGCGGTACAGCAAGTTCAGTTTCGGTAAAGAGAAGTTCGCTATCCAGATCAGCTGGTTCAGGTTTTCCTTCGTAAGGATTGATTGAACCTTCAGGAGTAGTACGGATAGGAAACTTGAAACGCTTAACATCACCATTACGGAACTTAACAGTCCACATGATGTCTTCTGCTGAACGCATTGGGATAGAAGTTCCACCCATAGGAGCAAAGTCACCGTAAGGACGAGCTTCAATAGCGCCCTGAGGACAAATTTTCACGCAGGAGTAACACTCCCAACATGCTTCTGGTTCCTGGTTGTAAGCCCGCATTTCTTCGGGGTCCAATATCATAAGATCATTAGGGCAGATGTACATACAGGCGGTTTTTTCTCCACCCTTGCAGCCATCACACTTTTCTGGATTGACAAAGGTCGGCATACCTAGTCCTCCTAAAAGTTAAAGTTATCAATCACCGACAACATCCTTAACCATTTATATTCTTGCCTTTAAATTCAAGGCCTGTGGTCAATTGACTACCAAGCCCGACAAAAGGTGTCAAGACGAAAGTGAAATTTAGAACAAGCTCTTGTCAAAGAACTATTGTATTTGTGAAAAAACACAACATCTAGCTAGAGCATTAAGAGAGAAAAAACAACAAAAAGCCTTAACGAACTTCATTGATTTTTCCACCTTCATGAGCTTTAGTTCATTCCCACCTTCCAATGCAAGTCTTTTTTTTAAGTTTGTTTAACTTATTATTTATTTTGTTTAATACTCTGTAATAAAGAACTTTTTATTTAATTAGCATTAGATTTTATCTAGACTATATTTCGAAAAAATCTTTATTAAAGCTAAACAAAATGCCGCTTTTGTGACTTTTGGTTATCATTTTAAAACTTAAATAATAATAAAACATTTTATCTAAAGCTCTTCACATCAGAAAAGAATAGAGTTATAATTTTCACATTGTTCAAATAAGCGGTTTTTCTAGACATAACACCTTTGATTAATTTATTAAAATTTAAATATCACTTTTTTTTTGATATCCTATTACTGAAAAAATCAAACCTCTTTCAATTTTACCCTTGACATTTCTTTCACAAAGGATTCATAAGTCCATTTAGGAATTATGAATAAGCAAATAACGAGGCATTTCTGCTTCGAAGTAGGCTTTACTATAATACTTTGTTTTAAAATTTCGTTCTGCGGACCATGCCTTCTATATAATAAGAAGAGCAAGCCTCTATTAATATGAGGCAGAGATATATCCCTCGCGGTTCCGCGGACAGGCCCAGGTGTTGAAAATAATTACAAGTAAGGAGACGCACATGTCTAAGCTCGTAGCCCCTCACGGTGGAAAAGGCCTTGTATGCTGCCTTCTCGAAGGCGCAGAACTCGCAGCAGAACAGAAGAAAGCTGCTGGTCTAAAACAGATCGAAATTTCCGGACGTGCTAAGGGTGACCTTATCATGATGGGTTGTGGTGGTTTCAGCCCTCTTAACGGCTTCATGAAAAAAGCTGACTGGAAAGGCGTTTGTGAAAACTTTCTGATGGCAGACGGAACATTCTGGCCAGTTCCTGTAACTCTTGACGTTGATGAAGACGTTAAAGTTGGCGAAGAAGTTGCTCTCGTCCGTAACGGCGAAGTATACGCTACCATGAAGATCGAAGAAGTCTATGAAATGACTGAAGAAGATAAGAAATGGGAATGCGAAAAAGTATTCAAAGGTGAAGGCGAAGAATCTGCTGATGATGTTTTCTGGAAAATCGCCCTTGAAGACCATCCTGGTGTCAAGATGGTTATGGCTCAGAAGAAATTCAACATCGCTGGCCCTGTTAAAGTTCTTTCCGAAGGCGAATACCCTGAACAGTACAAAGGTGTTTACCTCCGTCCTGCTGAAACTCGTGCAGCTTTTGAAGAAAAAGGCTGGTCCACAGTTTCCGCACTTCAGCTTCGTAACCCAATGCATCGTTCACACGAATTCCTCGCTAAGATTTCTATTGAAGTCTGCGACGGTTGCTTGATCCACTCATTGATCGGTAACCTGAAACCAGGAGACATTCCTGCTGACGTTCGTGTTAAAGCTATTGATACTCTCGTTGAAAAATACTTTGTTAAAGATAACGTTATTCAGGCTGGTTACCCTCTTGATATGCGTTATGCTGGTCCTCGTGAAGGTCTGCTCCACGCAACTTTCCGCCAGAACTACGGTGTTAACAGAATGTTGATCGGTCGTGACCACGCTGGTGTTGGTGACTTCTACGGCTTATTTGAAGCTCAAGAAATCTTCGACAAAATTCCTTACGCAAAAGAAGCATGTCCAGAACCTGGTAAAGCTCTCCTTTGTGAGCCAATGAAAATTGACTGGACCTTCTACTGCTACAAATGTGACGGTATGGCTTCTCTGCGCACCTGTCCTCATAGTAAAGAAGATCGCGTTATCCTTTCCGGAACTAAACTCCGTAAAGCTCTTTCTGACGGTGCTGAAGTTGCTGACCATTTCGGTCGTGACGAAGTTCTCGTTATTCTCCGTGCTTACTACGAAGGCCTCACCGAAAAGGTTGAAGTCAAAATGCAGGGCGCAGCTTCCGGCGACGCAATGTAATTAAAGTAGTACCACTACTTGCTTTTATAGGGAGGAGGCGGTCACCGCTTTCTCCCTTTTTTTTTAGTTTTTTGCAGCGCAATAAAAACAGTGTACTTTGTACCCCTTTTGGGGCTTGCTCATCGGCGAATTTCAGGCTAGAAAGGCGTTCTTCCCTATATCACACATCAGGAACAAAAAATGCCCAATTACAAAAAATTCGATAGCCATGGTGACGACTCACCGCGCAGGCCTTCCCTGCTTCAAGAAATTAAAGATCTGGACGCACGCCTAATTTCACTGATTTCACGCAGAAACTACCTTATGGGTAAAGCTGCCTCTAAAAGAAAATTGAAAGGTTTACCTCTTGGCGACCCGGACATGGAAAGACGTATCTTTGAGACATGGACCACAGAAGCAACTGACAAAAAATTTAATATTAAGGCTGCTCGCAGAGTTTTTGAGCAGCTCAATGCTCTTGCATATACTTGCGTTGCCAAACCTGAAAACCGCAATCTGCCTTCTTACGCACTGTCACCTCCGAGAAGACCAGTAAAGGTTGTTATTGACGGACCATGTTCTCTATTTCAGTCTCAGCTATGGATTGCTCTTGCAGCAATGTGCTCTGCTGATGCGACAATGTCACCTCTATCTGTTAATGATCAGCTGACAGAACTGGCAAAAGCGTTCAATCAGGCTGGCGCTCATATTTCATGGGAAAATGACACTATTGAATCACGCGCATCCGAAGATGGAGTGTCCTTCGAAGATAAACTCGTCTTTGCAGGCGATGATGAAATGACCATGTTTTTAGTGCTTGCATTCGGACTAAAGTCCCCAGGCAAGTTCAAAGTAGCAGGTGGAACAATTCTCAAGCAGTACGACTCAAGACCTTTAACTGCTTTGCTAGCACCTCTCGGAGCCCGCCTCAACACTCTTGACCTTCAGAGTCACGGATTACCAGCTAGACTGGAATGCGGCGGGAATTTGGTATCTGCTCTCACAATTACCGAAGATACTCCTCCTAAATTTGCAGCAGCTCTAACCCTTGCAGCTTGGACATATCCTAAAGGCTTAACCCTTAATTATGAAAAAGACTGGTCTGGAATTTCAGAAATTCGCGATGCAGTTGACGTTCTGAATGCTTGCGGAATCAAAACAGATCTGACTGACACATCATGTACTGTTTATCCGACCAAAACATTTTCTTTCCCTGAACAGCCAAACATTGCATTGGACCCAGAACTCAGCGCGGCGCTGCTTTCAATCCCTGCTTTTGCAGGCGGAAATGTTACCATTAAAGGAACATGGCCGAAGACTTCTCCTAAAGCAAAAGATGCTCTTAAGGCTCTCACTTTAGGTGGTTTGATTGTAAAGATTTCCGACACTGAAATAAGTTCTACTAAAGGTGATCAACCGCAATCAGTTAATATTGACTTCGGACAGGCTTCAAATCTTTTCCCAATCGGAATTGCACTGGCTGTAAACTCCGGAACAGAATGTTCTCTTCAGGGAATTAACGACACGACCTTATTCGAACAGGGAATTGAACTTCTTGAACGGCTGGGACTCCAATACGCCCGAACTGAAAGCGGAGTTCAAATCACTCCCGGCAGATTGCAGTGGGAAGATGCCTGGAGTGCTCCAACTCCTTACTTTGGTATAGCACTGGGACTGATGGCTTGGATTCGCCCAGGACTTTCTTTGCAGAATCCCGGAGATATAACCGAACTATGGCCTCGTTACTGGACCTTATATAATAGTCTTCCTGAAATTGACGGCCTTAAAGACCCAGAGATTAAAGATCGTAATGATGACGCAAAATCAAACAGACGAAGAATCAAAATTGATTAGTATTCCTGAAATCGAAAAAGCTATTAAGTCTTTTGAAAAAGAACTTGAAGCTTGCAAAGAAAGAATTCAAAAACTTCTCAAGAGTGAAAATCCTGCGAAAGGGATTTATTTTGCTCAAGAAATATTTGAAAGCAAAAGAGACAAACTTCGCTTAGAAGTTGAAATAACATCTCGCAAAAACAAAATTAACCGGATCAAACTCGGAACGACCGAATTGTAATCCTAAAATTATATTGTAGGCTTGTTTATTTTTAAATTGCAATAGAGCATTAGCAACTTTGGAGGTCTCATGGGTTTTAATATTACTGAGAAAATTATTTCCAGCCATTTAGTAAGCGGCAAAATGGAACCGGGCTCTGAAATCGGGCTTAAAATTGACCAGACATTAACTCAAGATGCCACCGGTACTATGGCTTACCTGCAATTTGAAGCCATGGGTATTGATAAAGTTCAGACGGACCTTTCTGTAAGCTATGTTGACCACAACACATTACAGATGGGCTTCCGTAACCCTGATGACCATCAATACCTCAGAACTGTTGCAGCTAAACATGGAGTTGTTTTCTCTCCAGCAGGAACTGGCATCTGTCATCAGTTGCACCTTGAAAACTTCGCTAAACCCGGCGCAACTCTGATCGGTTCTGACAGCCACACACCTACTGCCGGCGGACTCGGTTCTCTGGCTATGGGAGCAGGCGGGCTATCTGTAGCTCTTGCTATGGCGGGACAGCCTTATTCCATCCCCATGCCTAAAGTTGTCAAGGTTGAACTGACTGGAGAACTTACGGGCTGGGCTACATCTAAAGATATTATCCTGCACCTCCTTGGGCTGCTTACAGTCAAAGGAGGCGTGGGAAAAGTTTTTGAATTTGCAGGAGAAGGAGTAGCAACATTATCCGTTCCTGAACGCTCTGTTATCACGAATATGGGCGCAGAACTCGGCGCGACCACCTCTATTTTCCCAAGCGACAGCCAGACCGAGAAATTCCTCAAAGTCATGGGACGCGTTGAAGATTTCAGTGAGCTTATAGCTGACGCAGATGCAACTTATTCTGAAACAATCCTAATAAATCTCTCTGAACTTGAACCTCTGGTTGCACAGCCACACATGCCGGACCGTGTAGTGACCGTAAAATCACTTGCTGGACTCAAAGTCAGTCAGGCGGCAATCGGCTCATGTACCAACTCTTCATATTCAGACCTCAAGACAACTGCGCTCATTTTGACTGACCACCAGCTTCCGCAGGGTGTTGACCTCATGATTTCTCCCGGCTCTAAGCAGGTTTTAAAGATGCTCGCATCTGACGGGCTGATTGCTCCCCTGCTTGATTCAGGAGCTAGACTTCTAGAATGTACTTGCGGCCCGTGCATCGGCATGGGCGGTTCACCTGTGTCAGCAGGTGTCAGCGTAAGAACTTTCAACCGAAACTTTGAAGGCCGCAGCGGAACCCAAGATGCAAAAATTTACCTTGCATCACCTCAGACAGCAGCCAACCTAGCACTTGCAGGAGAATTCACTGATCCTGCAACTTGGGGAACTCCTCCTGCAAAAATTGACTTCCCTAAAGAGATTCCATCTATCCGCCACCTCTTCATTTTCCCACCTGAAAACGGTAAAAATGTAGAACTTGTCCGTGGACCTAATATTATACCGCTTGAAAGTTTTTCAGCACTGCCTGAAAAAATTGCTTCTAAAGTACTTCTTAAAGTAGGTGATGATATTACAACTGACCATATTCTTCCTGCCGGAGCGCAAATCACTGCTTTACGTTCTAACATTCCAGCAATCAGCGAATACATTTTCAGCCGTGTTGACGAAAATTTTGTCAATAGAATGAAAAAATCTGACAACGGAATTATTCTCGGCGGTGAAAACTACGGACAGGGCTCAAGCCGCGAGCACGCTGCACTCGGACCACGTCACCTTGGAGTTGTAGCTGTCATTGTTAAGTCACTTGCACGCATTCACAGAGCAAATCTTATCAATTTCGGCATCCTACCCCTTGTACTATCCGACAAGAGCGATTACGACAAACTATCTGAAGGAAGCGGCCTGACTCTCGACACAACAACTTTGACTCCCGGCGGAGTGGCAGAAATGACCACAACAGAAGGTTTTAAAGTTAAGGTCAAAAATGACCTTTCCGAAAAGGAACTGGCTATTATTGTAGCCGGTGGTCTGCTCAATTACGTGGGCAGAAAATAGTAAATGAGAATGGCACCGCAGTTAAATAATTTGATTGTGGTGCCTTACATGCATACCAACATTTAAAGCAGTACTAACTGCCAACTGGAGTACGGAGACGACATGCTGGACATTATGCGCCAAAAAGCCCAAGGATGGGGCATTAAAGTTTTATTCGGTATCATCATTCTGGTTTTTATTTTTGCCTTCGGCATGAGCGGTTTTAACGGTAACACTGATCCGGTCATAGCTTATGTTAACGATGAGCCTATTCCAACTCAGGAATTTGTTAAAGTTTATCGGCAAACAGCAGAAATGCTTAGACAGCAGAATCCTAAGATTGATCCTGACCAACTCCAGTCTCCTGAATTTAAAAAAGCGATCCTGAATCAGCTGGTTAATTCTAAAATTCTTGAATCTGAAGCTAAACGACTTGGTATTGGCATTTCAAACAGCGAACTCTACTACGAAATTAGTAAAATTCCTGCTTTTGCAAATTCTGATGGTAAATTTGATAAATCTCTTTACCAAAGATATCTACAGGGTAGACAAATGTCAGCCGCAACTTTTGAACAGGACATGCGTAACAGCAACCTAATTCAAAAGATTCAGGAATACGTAGCTATTCCAGCAGCCCCAACGGAGGCTGATGCTCGTGCGTTATTCAACTGGGCAGGCGAAAGAGCGCAGATAGATTATTACTATGTTTCCGGAGCAGACTTTTTAAACAAGGCAAAAGTCACTGACTCTGAAATCAAAAAATACTACAAAGATAATCCAAATAATTTTACGATTCCTGCCAGCAGTATTGTAAAGTACATTTCATTCACTCCTGAAGAATTGGCTGTATATGAAGATGTCAGCCCTGAAGAAATGAACAAATACTATGCGGCTAATAAAGAGAGCTACAAACAGGATGCACAGGTTAAAGCCAGCCATATTCTTATCCTTGTAGATGAAAAGGCCAGCCCTGCTGAAATTAAAAAAGCTGAAAAGAAAATCAACAAAATCTTTGCGAAAGCAAAATCAGGTCAGAACTTTGCAAAACTTGCAAAAAAATACTCTGAAGGCCCAAGCAAGACTAAGGGTGGAGAATTAGGCTGGTTCAGCAAAGGATCAATGGTAAAACCGTTTGAAGAAGCTGCATTTAAGCTTAAAAAAGGTGAAATCAGTAAACCTGTCCGTACACGCTTTGGGTTCCATATTATTAAAGTAGAAGATACTCGTGAAGCTGGTCAAAAATCTTTTGACCAGGTTAAATCTGAAATTAAAAATACAATTGCTCAGGAAAAAGCTTCTGATTCAATCAGCGCAAAACTTGATCATGCACTAGACCTTATTGCTTCAGGTATGAAACTTGATGCAGTAGGTGAAGAACTTGGAGTAGCTGTTCAAAAAAGTGAAAAAGCAACTCTTAAAAACCTTACCCGCGCATTCGGCATGACCGAAGACGCTGCGAAATCAATTATTGTACTTCCAAAAGGCAATACAACTGAAATGCCTATTGCTGTAGATAACGGATATCTGGTCGCTGAAAAAGTAGAAGAAACTCCTGCATCACTTCGTCCGCTTGATGAAGTTAAAAAGGACATCAAAGAATTCCTTTCTCAGAAACAGGCTATGATGCTGGCAAAAGCTAAAGCAACCATAGTGATGGGCAAGCTAACCACACCTGCTACTGCGGAAAAAGAACTTAAATCTATCAAGAAAGATCTTAAGACATCTGAATCTTTTGGTAGAGACGGTTTTATCCCTGGGCTTGGAATGAATCCTAAACTTGCTGAAACCGCTTTTGATTCAACCAAAAACAATTGGATGCAGCAGGCTTTTGAACTTCCAGGTGGTTACATAGTTGCAAGACTTGATGAGCTTATTCCTCCAAGCGACGAAACTTGGGAAAGCCAGAAGCAAGCTATTATGTCAAGCCTTGAACGCCAGCAGGCAAATGAAATAATTAGTTCATTTATGCAGGAATTGCGATCTAAAGCAAAAGTTGAAGTTGTTCGCCCGGATTTACTTAATAATTAGTCTATAGTTAGTGATTAGTTAAAAGGTCTGTTCCTCCGGGAGCAGACCTTTTTTTTTAACAACAACCTTCTTGCACGTGTTCCGTCAAAAGCGTAACTATCTGCTTCAAACTTCTAGTTTCCCTCTTGGCGAACATATTAAATTGGAGAACTGCATATGCTATCCATCCCTAAAGGTTTTAAGTTTTCCTGTGTAAATTCAGGTTTGAGATATAAAAATAGACATGACTTAACCCTGATACTCAGCGACACTCCTACGGTAGGTGCAGGAGTCTTTACAAAAAATAAATTTCAAGCAGCTCCAGTAACTGTCTGCAAGGAAACTCTTAAGAACTCTACTAGTGTACGAGGAGCTTTGATCAATGCAGGCCAAGCGAATGCTTGTACTGGCGAGGAAGGAATTACAGATTGCAGGAAAACCCTTGAACTGGTTGCAAAAGGTTTAAATATTAAACCTTCTGAACTTCTTCCTGCTTCTACAGGTGTTATTGGACCTCGGTTTGACATGGATAAATGGGAACTGGCTGCCCCTCGCCTTGTTGAATCAGTTGGAGAAGCGGATCCCGTGCAAGCGGCTAAAGCGATTATGACTACTGACAAATTCCCTAAACTAGCATGGGAATCAGTCGAAGCAGACAATGGCACCGCTAAAATACTAGGTATGTGTAAAGGTGCAGGCATGATCTGTCCCGACATGGCCACCCTGCTTGGATTCATTATATGCGATGCAGAAGTAGATCCAGTCTGGTGGCAAGAAGCTGTCAAACGGTGCATTGATAAATCTTTCAACTGCATAACTGTTGATGGCGACACAAGCACAAATGATACAGTTTTAGCCTTTGCTAATGGGGCATCAGACTTTAAAGCAGATACAACTGAAACTCGCGAAGCTCTTGAGGCTGCGCTTCTTGATGTCTGCCAGTCTCTATCTTATATGATAATTCAAGACGCTGAAGGCGGAACAAAGGTAATGTCCCTAAACGTTTTAGGAGCCGCAAGCGATAATGACGCGAACCTTATGGCCCGCGCTATCGGTAATTCCCCATTGGTCAAAACAGCACTCTTCGGCGAAGACCCTAACTGGGGTAGAATCGTCGCTGCTGCGGGTAGAAGCGGAGCAGAATTTAATCCTGACAATCTGACTCTTCACTTTGGAAAGATCACTGTTTTCGAAAAAGGCAAACCTGTTGAAGGTGATATGGACGCCCTGCTTGAACCAATTATGCGTAAGCAAGACATAGAAGTTATCATCACTCTTGGTGACGGAGACGGAAAAGCGTCACTTTTAGCTTCTGACTTCAGCAAAGAATATATTGCTATCAACGCAGACTATCGCTCATAATCCGTATAATTATGGATCAGCCCTGTTTTGCAGGGCTGATTTTTTGCACTGAGATTTATTATGAAAAATATTAAAAGCCGCGACAGAATGACAAGGCTCGCTGACTTTCTATTTGAAGTCGGTATGCTTAAAAAAACTCCTCGCACAGGTTATCAATTCCTAGGGACCGGATCCGAATCTGTTGCAGACCATTCATACAGGGTTGCTGTTCTTGGCTATGTTCTTGCCGATATGGCAGAAGCAGACATGGCTCGCACTGTCTTTATGTGTCTTTTCCATGATTTACATGAAGCTCGCACAGCGGACTTCAACTATGTAAATCAGATGTACAATAAGAGTTCACGCAATAAAGCGCTTCGACATACTTTAGCCGGAACTGGGCTTGAGAACAAAATTTTTCCTCATTGGGAAGAACTTGAGAAAAGTGAATCCATTGAATCTCTTCTTGCACAAGATGCTGATCAAATAGATTTTATATTAAATCTTAAAGAAGAACATGACATGGGCAATCCATATGCTGAATCATGGATGGAATCAGCCCTTAAGCGTTTGCGTACAGAACAGGGCAAAGCACTTGCGGCGACAATTTCTAAGACGGACCATAAAGACTGGTGGTATATCGGCCCCCCTGCATCATGGTGGGAAAATCGTGAAGGCCTTGAGGGCGAAAACGAAAACAAAGACGACTAATTAGGCCTTGCTTACCAGGAAATATATTCTCATTAATTCTTTTAACAACACTTAGTTATAAATTTTACTTTTACCTCTTGTAGTACCTTTTATTTCATAGATTATTATGATATTTATTTTAACTTACTCTGGAAAACATTTTTAACAATTATAATTAGCAACAATCGGCTTAATAGATAAATAAATGTCAGATCATGCTTCAGAAAAACAGACCATGCAGCCTTTCGCTTTACTGGGAAGGATCAGCTTAAATATCTTCGGAGAACTAGGTGCCATGTTCATCTTTCTTTTCGAAGCAATTCTGCATATTTTCAGTTCCTTATCCATTTTCCCTAAAACCATTAAGGAACTATACTTCATAGGAGTCAGATCCCTGACTGTAATTTCCCTCATCGGATTATTTACAGGGATGGTTATCGGACTTCAGACTTACTATGCTCTTTCAAAATTCGGCTCAGAAGGATTCCTCGGAGCTGCGGTTGCCCTCTCACTGGTTAGAGAACTGGGTCCTGTCCTGACAGCAATCATGCTCACAGGGCGAGCAGGTTCTTCCATGACAGCTGAAATCGGCGTAATGCGTATTTCCGAACAGATCGACGCACTTGAACTGATGGATATCAACCCGATAAACTATCTTGTTAGCCCTAAACTTATCGCATCACTTATCTCTTTTCCAATCTTGACTGCTCTTTTTGATATTATCGGGATTGCGGGCGGATACTTGACTGGAGTTGCTCTACTTGGCGGAAATTCTGGAGTTTATTTTCACAGAGTATATACATCACTCAGTTTTGAAGATATTTCTGCCGGATTCGCAAAGTCACTTGTTTTTGCGGTTATTGTATGTACAGTCTGTTGTTTTCAAGGCTACTTCACTCATTTCCGCAAAGACGGAAAAGGTCCTGAAGGAGTCAGTCAAGCAACTACTACGGCAGTTGTCATGTCTTGTGTAATAGTACTTATATCTGACTATATTTTGACCTCTTTACTTTTTTAATTACTCTTCATGAAAACATCAGCACCAGACATACGCATTAAAGACCTAACTATCGGTTATGGCAATATACCTATAGTTAATAACATTAATGCAACTTTACCCGGTGGAGGAATTACCGTAATTCTCGGCGGATCAGGATGCGGAAAATCAACATTGTTAAAAAATATACTCAGGTTAAACACTCCCCTCGGAGGATCTGTTTTTCTTGGTAAGCACAACATTTTAACCTTGAAACGAAAGCCTTTTAGATGTTTGAAACAACGCATAGGTGTACTCTTTCAAGATGGAGCTCTTCTCGGATCGCTTAATTTATTTGACAATGTGGCTCTTCCGCTTAGAGAACATACTAGGCTGAAAGCGGCCCAAATTTTAGAAATAGTCAAAGCGAAACTAAGCTTGGTCGGGCTTGAAGCTTTTGTTGATTATTTCCCAAATGAACTTTCTGGCGGAATGCGTAAAAGGGCAGGACTTGCCAGAGCTATGGTAATGGATCCTGATATTCTTTTTTGCGATGAGCCTACATCCGGTCTTGATCCGATAAATTCTGCAGAACTTGATGAATTACTCTTGGAACTGAAAGAACGATTTGACATGACAATAGTAGTAGTCAGTCATGACCTTGCCAGTATGAAGACAATTGCAGACCATGTTTTAGTTCTCGGAGAAGGCAAAGCCCTTTTTGAAGGTAATAAGGAATCTCTCCTCGCGACAAAAGATCCCTATTTACGACAGTTCCTTGATAGGCGAGGTAAAAAAAGGGTTGCACCGCGGCTCACAATGCCACAACTCGACCCTTCACTGATGAAGATGGATTGCACCAAATACCTTGGCGATTACGACAATAATTGAATTATACGGACTAGACATGAAAAAATACTCTAAAGAAACAACTGTCGGGATATTTGTATTCATCGGTCTAATGCTCATCGTCTATATGAGTGTTAAACTTGGAGATATTCGCGTATTTTCAGACAGCCACTACCACGTTAGTGCAAACTTTAATGACGTTTCCGGCCTGAGGATTAATGCTCCTATTGAAATAATGGGAGTAACGGTTGGATTTGTTGATGATATTCACCTCGACCTTAAAACACAGAAAGCGGTTGTGGGACTGAGTATTGAAAATAAGATCGCGCTTACGGATGATGCGATTGCATCCATTAAAACAAGTGGATTGATCGGTGATAAGTACGTAAAAATAGCTCTCGGCGGTGTTGGAGACCCTATTGAGCCCGGCGGTACTATTATTGAAACAGAATCAGCAATTGATATCGAAGACTTGATAAGTAAATATGTTTTTGGCAAAGTGTAACCATAATTTAGAAATAAAATAAAAGTAGAATTTATATGAAAAGAATTACAACAATTTTCCTTTTTCTTGTGCTTACATGCCTAACGGCAAGTTACTGTGTCGCATCTACAACAACGGTATCTCCTATGGAACGACTACACTCTGGAGTACAAGGAGTTATAGATGTCCTTAACAACCCTGAATATAAAGGCATTCCTGACAAGCAAGGCGAAATGAACGCCAAAGTAAGAGAAATAATTAAAGATTTCTTCAATTTTCGTGAACTTTCTAAAAGGACTATAGGCAGACCTTGGCTTAATTTTTCTTCAAAAGAACAAGATAGATTTATTTCTCTCTTCACTCAACTCTTAGAAGAAACCTACCTTGGCAAGATTGGAAGTTATTCTTCTGAAAAGGTCTCATTTGACAAAGAGACAATAATACAAGATAAATATGCACAGGTAGACACAAGAATTCTTTCAAGCTCGAAATCTATTCCCGTAGTTTACCGTCTCAAACTTATTAATAGTGTTTGGGATGTTTATGATGTAAAAGTCGAAGGAATAAGTTTAGTTAATAATTACAGGTCTCAATTCGCTGGAATACTGGATACCAGTTCAAATGATAAATTTGAAACCAGCAAAAAAAATCTGTTTGAACGTCTTGAACAGAAGTGCCAAGATCTTAAGAATAAACAAAATAAAAAGTAATTCAATAAAATGAAAAAATCCATGACTATAAAAAACTCTGCATCAAATGCGCTTCTGGCCTTTTTAGTGCTGACTTTCATACTGCTTACATTTCCTTCACAGGTAAGATCAGCTGAAAAAAATGATCCGGTTCTTGTTGCACAAGTTGGCTCCGGTATTATTGGAGCTGTTAAAGATCAGGATAAATCATCTCAGGGAAACGATGATTTTAATGATGATATCTGGGGCGATACATTAGAAGCACAGGACACAAGTGAATCTGACCCATGGGAAAGTTACAACCGTGCCATGTTTTCATTTAATGACTTTATGTACTTTGGAGTAACCAAGCCCGTAACTCAAGGATACATGTATGTAATGCCGCTTCGCCCTAGAACATGGATCAATAATTTTTTCCAGAATATGCTTGCTCCTGTTCGCGTAACAAGTTGTCTGCTTCAAGGTAAATTCTTTACAGCAGGCGCTGAGACTTCTAAATTCGTTGCGAATACAATAGTCGGCTTGGGTGGTCTTGGTGATGTAGTAGGCGAGCGCCAGTCAACTATGCCTCTTTACTTAGGTAACGAAGACATGGGACAGACTTTCGGGGTTTGGGGAATACCAAACGGACCTTACTTTATGATTCCAGTACTTGGACCATCTACAGTACGTGATGCTGTCGGTCTTGGAATTGACACTTTTGCTCTTAATCCTTTCTGGTGGTTCGGCATTCCATGGTATTATTCTCTTTCTGCCGGAGCTTACAACCAGATTAATAAACTCTCATTCCACCTTGGTGAGTATGAATCTCTTAAAGAAGGTGCAATTGATCCTTATGCAGCTTTAAAAGATGCATACCTACAGTATAGAGCGCGTCAACTGCATGATACGAAAAGGAACCGACGTCCGGCCCCTGCTTCAAACGTCATAACTAACCCTAATGCACAAGCTCAACCAGTTCAATAAGCACCAGTGAAAATAGCTGTTATATCTGATACACATCTCCGTGAGCCTGATTCCAGACTCACGGAGATTTTTAATATCCATCTAGCTGATGCAGACTTACTTATTCACTGCGGTGATTGTACAACTTTTTCAGTATGGCAATTTTTCTGCCAACATCAAAATTTTCATGCAGCACTCGGTAATTGTGACGAATGGAGACTATCAGAAAGATTACGTCCACTCGAATCACTCACTTTTCAAGGCTTAAAAATAGGAATAGCCCACGGATGGGGCAGCCGCTCTCAAGTTTCAAAGAATGTTGCCAATTCATTTCCGCGTGATTACGATCTTGTCTGCTACGGACATACTCATATTCAAGACTGGTCTATTGTAAATGGCATTCAAATGCTTAATCCTGGTAGTCTGACCTCCCCCAGAGAAGCCAAGCCTGCCAGCGTCGCAATTTTAGAAATTGAAAACTCCGAAATAGCCTCCTGCTCATTTATTCCCGTAGACTAATCCAGCTAAAAAAAAGGCCGTTGAAGAAAACTTCAACGGCTAAAAAATATCCCTCAAGAAAAATTCAAAAAAAAGTTTCAATTGAATCTATAATTGCTCTTAATTTTGACCTCTAAGCAAAAGGGTCATTAATAAGCTTATACTTATCCTCTTTTACTTCCAAAACCCCTTTAGCAGCCATTTCTTCAAGCATAGAAAGAAGTTTATCAGTCTCTCCTTTACTAAGGACTTTATCTCCCTGCTCTTTAAGATACGCAATTGGTAGATATGGAGCTTTTCCTCGCCTAAAAAGCGCTACTAAAAATCTTTCTGTAAGAGCCTTACCGTTGTCCATTTAAAACTTCTCCTTTGAATCTGGGGTGGTCTTAGCCCTGCATAAAGTTACGCAGTCCTGTAAAGAATATCTGAGCTGCAATTGAAGCTACAAATAAACCCGTCAAACGACTCATAATATTAAGCCCGCGTTTACCGAGTAAACGCTTAAGGCTCGAAGATATAAACAAAAGAATACCGACTGTTAATACCGCGCATAGCAACGCTGTGCAAGCAAAAGCCTGATCTTTAAGTCCCCGAACAGAGGATCCCATTACCAGTAAAGCTCCAATGGTTCCCGGACCGACAACAATCGGAATAGCTAATGGGACAACAGCGATATCATCATCATCACCACCTGCATCAAATTTCTTACCACCGCCGCTAACCATATTCATTGCAGACATAAAAAGAACTGCTCCAGCTCCAATTCGGAAAGCATCAAGTGTTATGCCGAACAAATCAAATATATATCTTCCAAATAAATACAGTATGAGAGAGCTTATTATGACAGCCAGAGTTACCTTAATAGCCGTTGTTTTCCGCTCTGCAGGACTCATATCCTGAGTTAAGGATAAAAATGCTGATACGGCAAAAAACGGGGTCAAAACAAAAAATAATTTCAGATATGTTTGAAAAAATAAACCTACCATTTTATATTCCGCCTAATATTTTTTTCCTTTCGCTGATTAATATATTTATGTGCGTAACTTTTACAAACTACGCTTATTAATTAATATATTCAGTAAAAGAATTTTAAAAGTTATTTTAAACAAAAAATAATGATTAACTGCAAAGAAGGGGCCTTAAAACATAAAAGCCCCCTGACAGCAAGAGCTATCAGGGGGCTAAATCAAATATTTTTAACTTTAATTATTTGCCGCAACACTTCTTATATTTCTTTCCGCTTCCGCAAGGGCAGTTTTCATTTCTGCCAACTTTGGGTTCAGACCTGCGAACGGGTTGCTTTTTCTTTTCTTCACCTTCACCGCTGTCAGAGTATTCAAGACCTTTTTGGTCCTTATGCTGAAACTCTTCTTCACGAACTTCAGCTTCAATACGCAAATGACAAAGGGCTCTTACTGTATTTTCTTTAATGCGCTCAAGCATATCACGGAACATGTCAAACCCTTCACGCTTGTACTCGTGCTTAGGATCTTTCTGACCGTAGCCGCGAAGGCCTATACCTTCGCGTAAATGGTCCATATTCAAAAGATGCTCTTTCCAGTTGCGATCAAGAGATTCGAGCATGAAATACCGCTGAATTTCATTGAAGTGATCTTCCGCATTACTTTTGAGTGTACCTAAAATATCCTTAACCCACTCATCAGCCTGCTCACGCGATGGAACGCCTTCCTTAAATTCAGCCATACGACTGAATCCGAAAACTTCATCAAGGCCGACTCTAATCATTTCCTCAACTTCTTCGTCTAAAGGCTTTCCATGAGCTTCAGCAACCGGAAAATAACTTTCATCAAGCAGTTCTTCAACAAACTCTGAAATCATGTCATCCATGTTCTCAGAATACATCACTTCGCGACGCAATGAATATATAACTTCACGCTGCTGATTCATTACATCATCATAGTCCAGCAACTGTTTACGTATTTCAAAGTTATGCCCTTCAACGCGCTTCTGGGAATTTTCAATAGCCTTGGAGACCATCTTATTCTCAATAGGCTCGCCTTCCTGCATTCCAAGTTTGTCCATAATGCCGGCAATGCGCTCAGAACCGAAAAGCCTCATCAGATCATCATCGAGCGCAAGATAGAAACGAGTACTTCCCGGGTCACCCTGACGACCTGAACGACCACGCAGCTGATTATCAATACGACGAGATTCATGCCGCTCTGTTCCGATAATATGCAATCCGCCTATTTCTTTAACACCTTCACCGAGCACGATATCAGTACCACGACCAGCCATATTGGTTGCTATAGTAACATGGCCCTTGTGCCCTGCTCCGGCAACTATCTCAGCTTCCTTCTCATGCTGTTTAGCATTCAAAACATCATGAGGAATTCCGCGTTTTTTGAGGAGGGAGCCGATCAGTTCAGATTTTTCAATTGAAACAGTTCCAACCAGAACAGGCTGTCCTTTCTTATAAAGGGTAGCAATTTCATCAGCGATCGCCACATATTTTTCTTGCTGAGTCTTGTAGATAGAGTCTGGAAAATCTTTACGAAGCAAACTTGCATTAGTTGGAATGACAATTACTTCCAGATTATAAATCTGTGAAAATTCGACAGCTTCAGTATCCGCTGTTCCGGTCATACCGGAGAGCTTATTGTACATACGGAAATAATTCTGAAAGGTGATTGAAGCAAGAGTCTGATTTTCTGACTCGACTTTTACCCCTTCCTTAGCTTCAAGAGCCTGATGCAATCCGTCTGAAAAACGTCTGCCGGGCATTAAGCGACCTGTAAATTCATCTACGATTACAACTTGGTCATCTTTAACAATATAATCAACATCACGGGCAAACAAATGATGCGCTTTGATCCCCTGCATGATGTGATGCTGATATGAAATGTGCTGAGAATCATAAAGATTGTCTATTTTAAGAATCTCTTCACATTTACTAACACCTTCATCAGTCATGGTGATTGATTGGCCTTTTTCATCAACTTCAAAATCTTGATCTCTCTTAAGGAGAGGAATTATGGAGTCAACCTGAGCGTACATACCTGTAGCTTCATCAGAGGAACCGGAAATAATAAGAGGCGTACGGGCTTCATCGATTAAAATTGAGTCAACTTCATCGACAATAGCAAAGTTCAGTTCACGCTGAACAAGTTGCTCTTTGTAGAATTTCATATTGTCACGAAGATGGTCAAAACCAAATTCGTTGTTCGTACCGTATGTGATGTCACAAGCGTATGCTTCCTGACGTTCCTGATCATTTTGACCATGAACTACAACACCTACAGTAAGACCGAGAAAATTATAAAGCTTCCCCATCCACTCGGCATCACGCGAAGCGAGGTAATCGTTAACAGTAATCAGGTGAACACCTTTACTGGAAAGCGCGTTTAAAACCGCAGGTAAAGTTGCCACGAGAGTCTTACCTTCACCGGTTTTCATTTCCGCAATTCTTCCACCGTGCAGGACCATACCACCAACCATCTGCACATCGTAATGTCTCATACCGAGAGATCGTTTTCCAGCTTCACGGACTAAAGCAAATACTTCAGGGAGGAGATCATCCAGTTTTTTTCCTGCGGAGACTTCTTCTTTCCACTGAGAAATTTTCTGAGGAAATTGCTCATCGGTCAACTTTTCCATTTCAGGTTCAAATGACGCAATTGCATCAATTTGCGGCTTAAGCTTTTTAATGAAACGATCATTTCTGGAACCGAAAATTGTCGAAAATATGGCGTTAAACATTTAATATCCTTTTTTTCTCAGCGGGAATCCGCGTATTTTTCTTTTTTAAAAACGATCAACTGTTTTCAAATAAGTCCTTATTCTAAAATATCAAGCCAATGGCCTGTAAAAAAATCAGCTTTTGCTAAAGTTGTTAGTTGAATAACGCAGGCGGAGCATCCAGTCAAAATCTGCGCACCTGGCGATATTGACTTTGTCAGTTCATTTATACAGTAATCTCCAACCTGCTTAGAAAGATCAGGCGCACCTAGCTGCATAATCCCACCGAATCCGCAGCAGATATCCTTTTTAACAGGCATAAGTTTATCACCCACAACAGCTTCAACCAAGGCCTGATCATAATCAGGCTCGGGGGCATGACATGGTTTATGATAAACAACCTGCAACGGACTGTTCTCTAGAATTTTAACGTCCGCATCAAGCAGCAAAGAGGACAATGGAACAAGGCTCGACAGCCAGAGGTTGTAGGAATCTTCATCTCCGTCGAAGTCTGATAAAGAATATTCTTTAAGCCCTTTCAGGCAGGTAGTACAGAAAATGATTATGAGCGGAAAATCAAGCCTCTTCCATTCACTAATATTGGCTTTTCTTACGGAATTTTGCTTACTCAGTAGTCCTGCACTTCCGTAGGAGGACCCACAGCATTTAAAATTTGGTTCTCCAGCCCTGACCAGCCCAGCCCCGTCCATCAGATGTTCTGCCTTAAGCACCCAATCCTGACGAGCATAAGTGCCTACACAGCCTTTAAACAGAATAACTCTTCTTTCATCAAATTTAATATCAGGTGTAAGCTTTACCCAAGGAGCGGGGCTCTTTTTAAAAAGAGCTTCCATTCTTTTTTTTAAAGACCCTACAGGTTCAAGCAAAGTCTCTGGAGTAAATTTTGATAAAGCCGCCGCTAGGGGCCAAATAAATCCGGGTTTTGAAAGCCATAAATCCCAGCAGGTCTGAGTAAATTTTTTAGATTCGGACCTTAATGTCGATACTAAATCAGGTCCTGACATATGCTGCGGACAGTTCTTTTCACACCGTCCACACGAAAGACACATAGAGGCCAAAGATTTAAAATCTTTTTCGCTTAACCCTGCAGATGGGTCCAGACTTTCCAAAAAAAATTTTGCGCGCGGTGTCAGCTCTTCTCTTCCTGTGACCTTAAAAAGAGGGCAGACTTCAAGACATTTACCGCATTGAACGCAGTTTTTAGAGACAGCCATTATACAGCCTTCCCCGGATTCATAATATTAAGCGGATCAAAAACATTTTTGATGCCGTGCATTAAATTTAATTCAGCATTGCCAAGTTGCATTCCAACATAGTCAGCTTTCGTTAAACCGATGCCATGCTCTCCTGATAATGTTCCGCCAAGAGCCAACGTTTTGCTGAAAATTGCTCTTTTGGCTTTCAGCGCGTTCTCAGATTGACCAGGTACAGACTTGTCATACATTACGCTTACGTGAATATTTCCATCACCGAGATGGCCGAAACACAAGACCACAACACCTAGTTGAGTTCCAATTTTATGATAACTTTCAATAGCCTGAGCTACTTTACCACGAGGGACAGCAACATCCTCACCTTGCTTATCCGGAGCAAGATTAAATGCGGCAGGACTGATAACCCTACGTAACTCCCATAATCGTTCCTGATCGTCTCCGCTCCCCTTTTCAAGAAAAGTTGTGGAGGCTGATAATAGTGCTTTTTCTATCTGTTTCAGATCTGCTACTACGGACTCATGAGATCCATCAATTTTAAGAAGCAACACTCCTCCGGTACCGACAGGCCACGGAACATCCGAATGCATTTCCAAAGCTTTAAGCGTATTCTTGTCCATAAGCTCCATAGCTGTAGGCAAAATTCCGCAATCGAAAACAGCCTCAGCTCCTTTCAGACACCCTGCTAAATTTTCGAACCCGATAAGAACAGAAGCGGAGGCAGCGGGAAGAGGGAGCAATTTCAAAGTAGCCTTAGTAATCAAGCCGAGTGATCCTGCAGAACCGACAAAAAGTCTCGTAAGGTCGAGACCTACAACATTTTTATGAGTTCGTCCGCCCGTATGAATAATTTCCCCGCCAGGAATTACAGCTTCAAGACCGAGCACATAATCACGGGTTACACCGTATTTAACGGCCCTCATTCCTCCGGCACAGGTGGAAATGTTTCCACCGATAGTTGAAATTTTAAAACTTGCAGGATCAGGTGGATAAAATAGTCCCTGTTTTTCAACACTGCGCTGTAAATCAGCCGTAATTACACCGGGCTGGACTACTGCCACAAAATCACTAGAATTTATCTCTAAAATAGACCCCATACTCAGCATAGAGATAACAATACCATTCTTAACCGGAACACAACCGCCAACCTTATTAGTGGCCCTTGCACGCGGGTAAACAGGCATGCGCTCTTTCTGCGCCCAAACCAATAATTCGGAGATCTGTTCGACGGAATGCGGTTTAACAAGAGCTAATGGTTTAGCGTATTTACGACTAGCGTCGACGCCGCACGAAAAAAGTTCTCCATCTAAAAAACCGCTTTCGCTGTCAGGAAAAAGTTCTTTTAAAAATTTGCGCTGTGATCTGGATAATTTTTCAGGGTAAGATTTCATTATATAACCGCCTAAGAAACTGAAGGCTTCCAGACTTTTTTAACACAATCAATCAACGCCTTCACAATAGGATCAGCCTTTCGCTGCTTGTGGAACCCAAAATACAATCCGACTTCAAGGTGCCCACCGGGCCAGATGTAAAATGACCCTGAATCTTCACCTTCACGAGCTTCATCATCACGCATAACGGTTACACCGTTTTCAGATCTAACCAATGTATTATGTGCGTCTTCACTGTCTGCAATCATGGATTTACTGGCTTCAAGACCTAGAAGATGAAATTTTTCGTTCAATTTTTGACTGAATGAACACTCAGAAGGAGTCCAGATCCACGGTAATTTTGCAAGATCAGCCCAGTTGGCATTTTCCATTTTAGCCCGCCATGAAGCAGGACCGACAACTCTAAGCACCGTGTTCTCTAAAAGAATTCCTTCAACTTCCGCAGGAGGGGATACTGAATAAAAAAATCCGCCTTCGACTGATCTACCTGCAACTTCCCGACGCATTGTCCATGTCTGATGCTGTACAAATTGTAGGTTAAGACCGGGATAATTATCTTTAATACATTTAATAAGCTGAGGGGTTCTTAAGTAGACTGGAGATGTTTGTAATCCGACTCGAGCTTCTCCTGAAACAGCCCCGCAAAGAGTTAAGGCTTCAGCATACATTTTTTCAACTGAGTCAAGAACATCCTGAGCCTTTTTTACAAGGGCTTCTCCTTCTGGAGTAGGAACCATACCTTTTGGAGTACGCAAAAAAAGACATACACCAAGCTCTTCTTCAAGAGATTTAATATGCAAGCTTATTGTTGACTGGCTAGCATGCAAGTGTTTCGCAGCTCTGGTTAAATTACCAGTTCCTGCTACTACCACAAAGGTTTTAATCTGATATAGTTCCATAGTTTAAACAACTTACGGCGTATCTGTTACAATTGAATGAATTTAATTCTTTATCCATCGAAAAAGTTAAAGGGGGGGTTCTATTATTCCCGTTGGATTGAATGAAACAAAACAGGCATTAAGTTTTTATCAAGTTCGTGATTTTTTTTAAATCAACTTCACGAAAAAGGAGAATTGTCATGGTTAACAGCGTAAGCAACTTCGTAATGGAAATTCTGACTCCCGAAGACAGCATTTCAGGCTATACCAGACTTGATCCCGTAACAGGTACTATTAAACTATTTTTCTGGATCGGAGTTACTATGGGTCTAACTGTTTTAATTTCGAGACTTCAGTAAAAATTTTCGATCCTTGACGGACGAAAAGTTACTATTCCATACCATACTTTATCCACCTACCGGCAAGGGGTGGTGAAAGTTTTTTACGGCTCGTCCGTTAGCTAATAGTTAGCTAATTGGCGGGCCGTGTCTCTTGCTATATCACGCCTCTTCAGCTCTTCCTTGCGGCTATGAACATTTTTACCTTTTGCCAGTGCTATTTGTAATTTAATCTTACCTTTGGAAAAGTAAAGGCTCACGGGGATGACTGTCAGCCCTTTCTGCTCTGATTTTGTCTGCAATTTTTCAATTTCATAATCATGCAGCAACAGCTTACGAGGACGGTCAGGATCATGCTGCGTATGGCCTGCGTGATCGTAGGGAGCAATATGAATACCTATCAGCCATGCTTCTCCGTCTTGAAAATTAATATACCCGTCATTGAAGCTTATTTGCCCCTGACGCAGAGATTTAACCTCAGTTCCCACAAGTACAAGACCTGCTTCCAAAGTATCTACAAAATCATAATTTCGACGAGCAATCTTATTCCGTGCAATGGAAGAAGGGCTTTTCTTTTTTGCTTTAGCCATAATAAAATTTAACCTGCGATATCATCGTTATCCAGAAGAGATGCAAAAAACATTAGTTCTTCCGGATATTTTTTATAAATATTTTTAGTAACAAGCTTATTAATTTGTGCAACAGTTCGGCAGTGCAAAACCTCTTTTAACAGCTGCTTGCATTCAGGCATTCTAAGCTGGCGCAAAATGCGTTTAATGCCAGGAATTGCCTGCGGAGTAAGGCTGAGACTGTCAATCTGCATACCCATCAAGATAGGTACACAATAGGGGTCAGAAGCAACTTCACCGCACAGGCTAACGCCTATCCCTGCTCTGTGTCCTGCGTCAACAACATACTTGATAGAGCGAACTATCGCCGGATGCAAAGGCTGATACAGATACGAAACATGGGGATTAGTACGGTCAATCCCGATACTGTACTGGATCAAATCATTAGTTCCAATACTGAAAAAATCAACTTCTTGGGCCAGAATCTCAGCAATCATAACTGCAGCAGGAAGTTCAATCATAATACCTACCTGCATGTCATGATCATAATCAATACCTTCTGCCGTCAGTTCAACCTTAGCACGTTCCAAAGCATCTTTTGCCTGATGAATTTCTTTAAGCCCGGAAATCATAGGAAACATGACTGAAACATTGCCACACGTACTGGCCCGCAAAATAGCTCTCAGCTGCGTGTGAAAAAGGTCTTTATGCTTCAAACAAAATCTTATAGCTCTAAGTCCCATTGCAGGATTCGCCTCATCAAGCGGCCCAAAATAAGACATAAATTTATCTGCGCCGAGATCAAGAGTTCTTAAAACAACCTTACGAGGAGACATTATCGTGGCAAGTTCAATATATTTTTCAGCTAGCTCTTCTTCGTCAGGAAGATCGCTTCGGTTCAAATATGCATACTCTGTTCTGAACAGCCCGATCCCTTCACCGCCGTTATTAATAACAGCTGAAACTTCTTCCGAAAGTTCTATATTAGCTAAAACCTGAACCCTGTACCCGTCTTCAGTTTCAGCAGGAAGCTGACAGCTCCTTATAATCGTGCCCTGATAAGTTTCAAACTGGCTTTGCAAGTTATGATAATGCTCTAGCTCCTCTTCATCAGGATCAACAATAATCTTACCTGAAAGACCGTCTACAATTACAAGGTCACCGTCCACAACAGAATTTTCAAGTTTCTCAGCACCCACCAAAGCAGGAATATTAAGTGTACGAGCTAAAATACCGGTGTGTGAAGTTTTACCGCCTAGAGTTGTTACAAAAGCCATCAGCTTATTAATTTCAAGCTCAATAGTATCAGCAGGACTAAGATCATGTGCCATAAGCACTGCGCGCCCCTCAATTGGGCTTAGAATCGCTTCTCCACCAATAAGCTTAGCCTGAACCCTCTGGGCAACCTGACTAACGTCCTGCATGCGTTCTCGAATATATTTATCTTCCAGAACCCCGAAAGCTTTTTCAAGGTCATTTACAGCTTTATCCAGAGCCCATTCAGCATTGATACAAAGATCATCAATATATTTAATTGCAGACTTAGAGAGTTTCGGATCCTTAAGCATCATTAAATGTGAATCAATAATCAACTGATGCTCTTTTAATTCTGCCGGGACTTTCAGTCGCACGGCCGCCAACTCTTTAACAGCTTCAGTAAAGGCGTAGACAAGTCGCTCTTTTTCTCCGGCAACCATATGCTCCGGCACAGTCTGCCGAGGCAAGTTGGAAGAGATGCTGCGATTCAAAAAATAGGCTTTACCTATGGCAATGCCAGTTGAAACGGAAATACCGGTAACGACTTCTCTGGCCATTACTTATCCTCGCCGAATTTTGATTTAAACAACCCTTCCAGACAATCGAGAGCTTCTACGGCATCAACACCTTCAGCTCTAAGTTCAAGAGTACTTCCCTGTGCTGCGGCGAGCGTCAAAATATCAAGAATGCTTTTAGCATCCACTTCCTGAGAATCACACAAAATTGCGATCTCAGCCTGAAAATTTTGAGCTTCCTGAGCAAGTTGAGCCGCAGGCCGAGCATGCAGTCCTAATTGGTTAACTACAATAACAGTCCGGGCTACAGCGGTTTCCGAATTTGGAGAACCTTCACGCAGCGCGCTATTATCAATCATTTTCAACCGTTCCTTTATATCTATTATGCCAACGCAATTTTTTTATTTACAATAAATTTATCAAAAACACACTTACTACAAAAAAAAGTACCGCAACGATTTCTCTGGAGATCTTTCCGGTTGCAATAAGCCACCCTAGCGATCCCAGTATCGCAGTTCCGCCATACCACTGAAAAATACCCATATCTGAAGGCCACAACTGAATCCAGATTAACAGAAGAACAAACGCATTAACAAATTTCAAGCGTTCACCTAAATTAATCAAATTCCATTTTTTCAGTTCACTCAAAAATCCTAGTCCCTTATGCAATCCAGACCAGAAAATATACACTTTAAATATTTGCAATGCCACAAACGATATTAAACCGAGTAGCATAGCCGCCGTAGTATTACCAGCAAGCAATAAAGAGATCGTTGCCAAAGCCCAAAAAATCAGAGCACTTCCAGCAAAGACAGAATCACCTATAGCAGAAAGTGTATAGCTGGTAGTATTTTTTACTTTATTCAAAAAAGCGACTGGGAATTTACCGTCTTTAATCTGTATTTCCACCGCCAAAAAAATAGCTATCAACAATGGAGCCCAAAACGGATGTGAGTTATAATGCTTAACATACCGTTTACGTGCTCTGGATAACTCCAGAGGATCTGAATAGAGCGCTTCAAGTCCGGGCTGCATGGCGTAAGAGAATCCGATATTCTGCAATCCGCGAGTATTGAACCCCGCCCCTACAAAATAACTGCGAAGAAAACACCTGACAAAAGCCAGGCCAAGAGAATTTTTCACTTTCACTTTTTCATTCACGACCGCTTCCACCGCTGCTTCGGATTATATTTAAACCGCTGCCAAACAATCCTAACGCGCTAACTATTTGTTTTTCTTTCAGTCACTTTTTCATAGACAGCTTTGGCTGTCCACCCCTGAACACGATCAGCAACGTTTCTAGCTACCACTTTCGGCTTTTCACCAGACAGCATTTCTTCATCAATGAGACGGAATATTTCTTCTTCGCTTGCCGGGCCACTTATAATCGGTGGTCCAACCACAACTGTTATCTCACCTCTCAGCTCATCAGAAACATCTGCATGGCCGGATAAAGTCCCTGATATAAACTCTTCATAGTCTTTAGTCAGCTCGCGGCATATAGCAAATTCTCTGTCTCCAAGCACCCTGTAAGCGACTTCCAGAGTTTCACGAAGTCTGGATTTACGCTCAAAAAAAACTATTGTAGCTCCTGTTGCTCCGTGCGTTTCCAAAAGTTTTGTCATGTGTCCGTCTTTACGAGGCATAAATCCCAGAAAGACAAATGGATAAGGAGGAAGACCACAAGCACTTAAGGCTGTAACAGGTGCACATGGCCCGGGTACAGGAACTATTTTCACGCCATGCTCGCGGCAAGCTTTAACAAGCCGGTAACCGGGATCACTCATGAGCGGTGTTCCAGCATCAGATACAAGCGCGGCGCTTCCGCCCTCGTCAAAAAATTCGAGCACCTTTGCTATACGTTTTTCTTCGTTATGATCATGAAGACTTATAAAGCCGTTACCTTTAATATCAAGTCCGGTAAGCAGCTTACCTGTTCTGCGGGTATCCTCGGCTAAAATTACATCTGCCGTAGCCAAGACTTTCTTTGCACGGTCTGAAATATCACCAAGGTTGCCAAGCGGTGTTGCCACTACCCATAAAGTCGGAGATTTCGAAGGCATTTTTTATGTGCTCCGCATTCATGCCGTTTCCGGCATCATTTACAATAACAAGATCAAAACGGCACGGTCTATGCCACAGGTCCATTGCCGACAAATAATGTGAAGCAGCTTTAACTAACTTACGGCACTTTGCAGGAGTCACCGCCTGCAAACCTTTTTGCACGGAATTTCCGGTTCTGGTCTTCACTTCCACAAAAACAAGATCGCGCTCACCGTCAGAATCGGGTAGGTCTTCACAGATAATATCAAGCTCCCATTGTCGCCACCGCCAATTCCGGTGACGAACGGTGAACCCTCTGCACTCAAGATAACAGGCAGCAAAATTTTCTCCGGCCTCGCCGAAATCTAAATGCCTGGGAGACACATTCTCTCCTGCCCTGATTTTTTCTTTTCAGGACGAACGCCTTTAAAAGTGAGTCGATGGATCATGCAGGGACCTTTTTCCCGGACTGCATCCATATGAAATTTCGTTCCATACCCTTTATGCACAGCAAAGCCGTATCCCGGGTATCTCTTTTCCAGTTTAACCATCAAGGAGTCTCTAAAAGTTTTTGCAAGGATTGAGGCCGCCGAAATAGCTGGTATTTTCTCATCACCTTTAATTATCGATTCCTGCTGAAACCCTGAAAGACCGTTAAAGTGACTTAACGGAATAGTCTTATTTCCATCAATTAGCAAAACAGTAGGCTGCACTTTAAGATGAATTGATGCTCTAGCCATAGCTCTAAACGTTGCCTGAAGAATATTTATGCGGTCTACCACTTGCGCTCTGCTAACTCCAAGCGACCAGCAAAGAGCCTGCTGGCGAATTTGCAGCGCTAAAATATCCCGCGCGGACTCAGTTAGTTTTTTAGAATCAGTAAGCCCTGGCAAGTCATATTCAACAGGCAAAATAACAGCCCCGGCAACGACAGGACCGGCCAGACACCCTCTGCCGGCTTCATCAATACCTGCGACGAGTCCATCTTCTCCGCCCATTCCCGGCAATGTACCGTTCGACAACTCGTATGACATCTTTGATGCTCCAATGTAAAACCAATAAAAAAACCGCCTGCTCCTGAATCTTTCGATCCGGGAGAGACGGTTTTCAACTTGTAGTTGCGCACTCCGCCGGACAGATTGCCCGGATGAGTGAACCAAGAAGATTTAAATCTTCGGGTGCTACCAAGCGTTCTTTGATTTGATACGTGCTGCTTTACCTTTAAGGTCACGAAGATAGTAAATGCGGCTACGACGAACTTTACCTTCAGTAACAACTTCTACACGTTCAATGTAGGGAGAATGTACTGCAAATACGCGCTCTACACCGATACCGTCGGAGATCTTACGTACTGTGAAAGTTGAATCAGTTGAACCGTTACGGTAACGAAGAACAACACCCTGAAAAACCTGGATACGTTCTTTTTCACCTTCGATAATGCGAAGATGTACTTTTACAGTGTCACCTGCTTTAAATGCAGGCATATCAAGACGCATGTGTTCGCGTTCGATCTTTTTAATTACGTTCATGTTGCTACTCCTTATATAAATTCAATTTGCGGTATCCAAAAACGAAATCTACCAAGCGTCTCCCAAAAGCCTGTCAACCGTAATTGCCACCGCACTTCTTACTGATAAGTGATTATATCCATCCATGAAACGGAGAGGTCTAAGACATCCCGTTGCCATTTCAAGAATTTCGGGAGCCAATCCATGTCCTGTTCCGAAGACCAGAAGCACCGGATTGTCATAAAGCATTTCACGGACCTGACTAGGAGTCACATTACCCGCGCCCCGAGCACTGGTTGTCACCAGTATCGGTTTCTTACCCGTTCCCGACTCAATATGCTCCACCACATCGATCAGGGAGTCCATCACACTGACCTTTGCCAGAGCGGCAGCTCTGTCCGGGTTCGTCCTGCTACCCGGTCCCGAAGTCCAATGAGAAATTATTCGGTCAGCCAATTTCTTTTGGTCCTCGATAGGAGTCACTGCATACATCCCTGCCAATGAGTAAGAGCGGGAAACGCGGGACATATCGTGAATATCAAGGTTTGTCAAAGAAACAGCGGCTTTTTCACCAAATTTATTTAGCACCGGATAGTGTACTAAGGCCATTGAAAGATGTTTTCCTAAACGTTTACGGGGGATTGCCCGCAAATGATAAACATCTTCTTTTTTTAAGCCGTCAGCTTCAGAAAGCAATTCCGGTCTGGAATTCAAAGTCTCATCAAGAGACCTTTTATTCCTCCATTCTTCGATCAGAGCATGATTCCCGGAAGAAAGAATTTCCGGCACTCTCAGTCCTTCATATTCTGCAGGACGGGTATAGTGCGGATACTCCAAAAGTCCCGAAGAAAAACTTTCCTCAGTACCTGATTCAGAATGTCCCATGAAATCCGGCAGCAATCTGGCTACGGCTTCAATAAGGCACAAAGCTCCGGCTTCACCTCCGTTAAGAACAAAATCTCCGACAGAGACAGTCTCAACGGGAAATATCTCTTCAAAGCGAGCGTCAATTCCTTCATACCGACCACAGACAAGTGTCAGTTCATCTTCCCCGGCAAGTTCAGTAGCAAGTTTCTGAGTGAGCGGACGACCTTTCGGTGACAGCATCAGCAACCTTTTACCCTTGCCACAGCCTCCCTGACGAACAGGTTTAATACCCACAGATTCAAGACTGCGAGCTATAGGCTCAATAAACATGACCATACCCGGTCCGCCCCCGTAAGGACGATCATCCACGCTCTTATGATTATCGACAGCGAAATCACGAGGATTGACAGTATTGAATGAAACGATATCTTTTTCAACAGCCTTACTCATAAGGCCGTTTGAAAGAGGGGAATCGAAAAATTCCGGAAAAAGCGTAATCAAATTGAAATTCACAGACTAATCAACCGGCTTTTTAAAAGACAAGGGTCGTCCCATTATTTCGCAGGTGCAGTCAGATATATATCGAAAAGCCCTTCAGGCGGATCAATTACAACCTTTCCTGCCTCTACATCCACAGACAATACAAACTCAGCTACAGCAGGAAAAAGAATTTCTTTTCCATCTGGAGATGAGATCACCCAAGTCTCCTGACCCGGCGCAAAAAGAAAATCCGAAATGGTTCCCACAGCTGTTCCGTCTTTAAGTTCGACGGCAGCACCCTTCAACTGGTACATATAGACTTCATCATCCCTAAGCCTAGGAAGATCTGCCTTATTTACCAAGACGTCCATGCCGCGTAGCGTTTCTGCCTTATCACGGTCATTTATGCCTTTGAAAGTCACTAAAGCCCGCCCGCTGTGCATCCGAAAGGATTGCACGCCAAAACGACGGGGCTTCTGTCCTTCTCTTCTCAGATAAAGACAAGCAACCTCATCGTAGAGAAAAGGGGAGTCCGCATGGGAATCAATGCAAACTTCCCCCCTCAGGCCATGTGGTTTGACCACCTCGGCTACTAATAGCATTTCCATAGCAGCCTACAGTTTTATGGTCCGGGTCGAAGTCGTCTATTCCAAAATTTCCAGAACAGAACGTTTTCTCACCTTGGTTGAGGCAGCTCCAAGCAAAGTTCTCATTGCTCGTGCAGTGCGACCTTGCTTGCCTATAACTTTACCGAGGTCCTCTTTTGCGACCTTCAGTTCGATTACAGATGTCTGCTCTCCTTCAATCTCGGTGACGACTACATCATCCGGATTGTCAACAAGAGATTTCGCAATAAATTCTACTAAATCCTTCAACATGCCAACAACCTCCGCTTCAAATGTCGAGAATAAACCGAGAAAGAAGAAAATTTCGAACCGTTGTGAGAACTAACCTTAAGAATTTTTCTTAAGAAGTGCCTTAACTGTATCACTAGGGCATGCGCCTCTATCGATCCACTTCTGAACTTTTTCCATGTCAATTTTAAGTTCAACAGGTTCAACCATTGGGTTGTAATGTCCAAGAAATTCCAAAGGACGACCATCACGTCTGGTTTCACTGTTGATAGCTACAAGACGGTAAAAAGGGCGTTTTTTGGAGCCCATGCGGGTCAATCTGAGTTTTAAAGCCATTTTGTACTTTCCCCCATATAATCTTTAATTTAAGTTGTTCATAAATAAATTGCAAGCAGGTTCACAAAAAGTTATTTTTTCTGCTTCTTGCGATTTTTCTTCTGTAATTTTTTCTTTTTACGGGCGAGCATGGTTTTCTTGCTTTTTTCTTTGGAAGGCTGACCGACGCCTTCCATGCCTTGCATTCCTTCCATACCGGGGAGTCCCGGCATTCCGCCGCCACCTAAACCGGGCATTCCGGGCATATTCGGCATCTGAGGCATTTTGCCCTTTCCGCCTTTTCCGCCCATCATTTTTTTCATCATCTTACTCATCTGATCAAAATTTTTGAGCATTGAGTTAACATCCGCAAGTTCAACCCCAGAACCTTTGGCAATTCTTTTCCTTCGGCTGGGATTGATAAGCTTTGGCGTCTTGCGTTCCTCCATTGTCATGGAGGAGATGATAGCCTCTATCCTGTTCAGTTCTTTGTCCGGCATATCAATATCACCGAGTTGCTTGGACAATCCGCCAAGACCCGGAATGAGCTTCATAATGCTACCCATAGAACCGATCTTTTTCATTCTGCGCATCTGGGTGCGAAAATCCTCAAGGTCAAATTTTGCCTTGCGGAATTTTTCAGTAAGCTTTTCAGCTTCCCCTTCTTCCATAACGGACTGAGCTTTCTCAATCAGGGAAAGGACATCCCCCATTCCGAGAATTCTAGAGGCAGCCCTATCTGGGTAGAAGAGTTCCAGCTCAGAAAGCTTTTCACCAACACCGACAAACTTAACGCACTTACCAGTAACGGACTTGATTGAAAGAGCGGCACCGCCTCGGGCGTCACCATCCATCTTAGTCAGCACCACGCCGGTGACATCAAGTTTCTCATCAAACGTTGCAGCAACATTGACAGCGTCCTGACCTGTCATTGCATCTGCTACGAAAAGTATTTCGTCAGGAGAACAAGCTTCTTTAATGCCTGCAAGCTCTTCCATGAGCAGCTCATCGATATGCAGTCGTCCAGCTGTATCGAGGAGTATTACGTCGCAACCAGCTTCTTCCGCTTTGGCTATTGCATCGCGGCAGATATCCACAGGGTTCATCTCTGTTGTGGAAGGATAAACAGGCATATCCAGCTGCTTAGCCAGCACAGTAAGCTGTTCAATAGCAGCAGGACGATAAACATCGGCAGGAACGAGGTAGGGCTTATACTTCTTGCGTCTAAGATACAAGGCTATCTTTGCAGCTGAAGTTGTTTTACCAGCGCCCTGCAAACCGACCATCATAATTTTGGCAGGTTTACTATTAAGAGCCAGTCCTTCCTGTTCTCCACCAAGCAACAGTGTCAATTCTTCATTGACGATCTTAATGACCTGCTGTCCGACGGAAAGATTTTTTTGAACTTCCTGCCCTAAGGCTCGTTCTTTAACTTTCTCTACAAATTCTTTAACGACCTTGAAGTTAACGTCCGCTTCTAAAAGAGCGAGCCTAACCTCACGCATACCAGCCTGAATGTTTTTTTCATCCAGTCGGCCCTGCCCCTTGAAATTTTTGAAGGCTTCGGAAAGTCTATCTGATAGGCTATCGAACAATTATCTTACTCCGCCGGATTGAGCATTTTTACACACAGTGATCACTAAAAATCCACCTCTTTAGTGATCAATAAAGATTGCGTAAAGAAAGGGGTTGACTATTAAAGCTTCTGCTTATCCAAGTCAAGCTTTAAGAGCATTATCTACTTTCTTAAAAAGAAAAAAACTCTCGCCCGAGAAAAACCATGAATTAATTTATATTATTTCTTGCTTTTTCTCATAATGACTTAGTAAATTAAACTAATATCATCAGGCACGCTAACAAGCGATACAGGGAGAAACGTGAATGAGCAACATAGTTAAAGCTGAAGAATTCCATCTGGTAGACCCGATGGGGCGTGTCAGATCAAAAATTTATATTTCTGACGAAGGTAAGCCTACAGCAGATGTTTTTGACTCAGACGGACAACTGGTCAACCGAGTAGACCTTCAAAAAACACAGAGACCCGGGCCTACAGCGCATCAATCAACATCTCCACATCAAAAAGAAACTTTAAACTCATGGCATGCACGGATAGCAAATGAAGTCAGTACTAGCCAGCCAAAACTTTGTGTCGGCTCTTACAAACTTTATATAGATTTTGTAGAAAACAACACTGTTGCCAGCGGTAAATATTTAAATGAAGTCATAGAAATTTCAGGAGAAGTCGTTGATGTTTCAGCAAAAACATTCGGAGACTTGCATATTGGGCTAAAAGGAATTTCAAACTTTACGGCTGAAGTAATCTGCCATTTTACAAAAAATCAAACCGCAATAGTCAGTAATATGAAACCTGGTGTTAAAGTTAAGATTAAAGGTAAATGCACAGAATACACCAATAAACGTGTAAAACTCTGGGGCTGCCGGGTTGTTTAATATTAGAAATACAGCCGAGAATTGCATATCTTGCGACAAATGTATTTCTGAATGCCTGTTTTTGCAGCAATTTGGTGCACCCTATAAAATTGCAAAAAAATGTCTGGCATCAGCTCAAAGCTATGACGAAGCTGCAATTAATTCATATCATTGTTCTGAATGCTCACTTTGCAGTGCCGTCTGCCCTGTTGATGCACAGCCTTTTAAAATGTTCGAAGCTCTTCGCCGTCATGCTCAGGAAAAAAAATTATTTGGATTAGATCAGTATTCACCACTTTTAAATTATGAACGAATAGGTGGCATATTCCCCTTTAAAGATAACATCCTGCCCGAAGGTTGCAAAACAGCATTCTTTCCAGGGTGTACTCTACCGGCGTTATTCCCGGTGGCGACACGCGCAGTATATTCAACTTTAAAACAGCGTGTTCCCTCTTTGGGTTTAATCCTTAATTGCTGCTCTAAACCTTCTAAAATGCTTGGCTGTTACGAGCCCCATACTGAAGCGATCTCAAAGCTATCACAATTCATAGAAACAAATGGAATAACTAAAATTATAACAGCTTGCCCAAACTGTCATATGACTTTCAAAGAATTTTCTCCTTCATTTAAGATAACCTCTATTTACGAAGAATTGCTCAGTTTAAACATCAGCATTATGAACACACCATGGTTAAAAGAAGTAACAGTGCATGATCCATGCGTCACCCGTTTCGAATCCGAGTTACAAGAAAGCATCAGAATCCTTCTCACTAAAAGCGGAGTCAGCCTGATCGAAATGGACCACAGTCGCGAAAAAACAATCTGTTGCGGTGAGGGTGGGGCTGTAGGATTTCATAACAGAGATTTTGCACAGGCATGGAAGAGCAAGCGAATTGCTGAAGCTGAGCAAACGGGTGTCCCCATAGTTACCTATTGCGCCGGATGTACAAATTTTCTGTCATCAGCCAAACCCGTAGCACATATTCTTGATTTGCTTTTTGTAAAAAGAAATAAAATTCCACAGCTTCCCAGATTTCCTTTCAATTATTTTAACCGATTAAACATTAGATTTTCCGCCCGTTTAACTTAAAAATCTGATTATTTTTTATTTTTAGTGCTTCTCATCCTAAAAAGATCAATGTAACAGCCTCTTACAAATGAACTTAAAGACTAAAGCCATCTCTCCTTCAGAATTTCCAATAGCACTTTTCAGTGTAGGGCTACCGCTATTATCGGCAGCTTACAGCATGAACGGCTCTATTGCGCCCCAAAACCTTGCGGATATCCTTGTTGCAGGACTTGCCATTCTAGGATTGCTTGTTGAATCATGCAAAAAAGAAAAATCTACAAGTTCTAGGCTCTGGCTTACAGCAGGCATCCCCAGTATTTTAATTTTCTGGATATGTTCGAAATACATTACCCCGATGCTTTCCCCATTAGCTCCGTCATTGCCTTTTCTCATGGAAATACGACCGTTTCTATACGGATTCGTAGCGGCCCTATGGGTAACTAATTTTTCAATGCCGAAACCGGTGAACTTTTACTTCTGGGCTTCATGCCTTTCATCTCTCATAATCGCTGAGTTTATATACCTATTTTGTCTGAACGGTGTTGTGACCACACCCGAACTTTTAGGAAACGCAAAACTAAACGCCCCTATTTTATTAGCTGGATTATGCGCAACGTTGCATGAACCTTCAAAGCTTAAAATCACTAGAGCTCTTATCTTTACAGGGATAATGTGCACTCTAAGCAGAGATGCCGGCTTTGCTGCGATTCTAGTTCTTTCACTTTTCGGCCCGGGGAAAGCTCTAAAAAAATTAGCATTTGCATCAGTATTTTTTATTTTTAATTTTCTTGTGCTCGTCTCGCAAGACATGACCTTTTTTAATCCAAACGATCTACCGACCTATTGGCTTTGGTTCTCTATTCTAGGGCTGTTTGAAAAAAACCCGCACTTACTACTATTCGGATATCATATATCTTCACCGTTGCCCCTGAATATTCCTGCGGCCATATGGCAACTGTGGCATAAACAGAATTTTCTCTGGACCGATTCGGGAACGTACCTTTTCCATATCGCTCCGCTATGGCTTCACATTCTGACAACATGGGGAATAGCCGGAATAGCTGGAGCGGCTGCAATTTTGACGACTCTCTCCATAAAGTATTCATCGAGCATCATGGCATCCCTTATTACAGCTGTTATCATTACGGGATTCTTCGATCCTATTTTTTACAACCCAGCCTCAGGGATAATCCTGATTATGTTTTTCATATGTGCGGCTCAATCGGAAACACGCTCTTTTCTGTTTGAATAATTCCTCCTTCTTTTAGCTCAATAATTCATTTTCAGTTACAACCAAGCCTATTGCTAACCTCTTATTTTAGTAAGCGGAGCTCTACAATCATCTAAAATCAAAAGGTTTTTAAGGTTTTCATCTTTTTTGCAAACTTCTGAAAATATTTTGAATACTTTTTGTAATCTATTTTGTAATACATTTATAATATAAATAGAAATTTATTTGATAAATTAATAATTACTTTTATAAATACTTTTAGTTTACATATTCTTTGTTTTTTATTTTGTATTTTGTATTACAAAAGTATTGACATTTGTTCTAATTCTGGCAAAAGTCATAAAAAACGAAGCAAAACATGAGCAAAAAAGTAAAATCCGTACGAATCCCAATTGAGCTTGAGACACTGAATCTCTCCAAACTTATCCGAGAATGTGAGAATTATCTTAGAGACTTGGAATCTGCTACACTGCTTAAATCCGGAGGCAACCGTGAAGCGGCAGAAGCCCTTTTAAGTACTAGACAGCTCGACCTTGGCAAACGGATTGCTAAAATGATCTGGGAAGCAAGAGTTGAATATGGTAAGATTAAATAAATTAGTCAGGACACAAATTTTAGCAGAGCTCAACTAGGCATTACGTTTTAATTGCAATTTGTAATACAAAAGTAGCACTTTTGAAGATGTTCGGTTCGGAAAACAGTTTCATGAAAGAAAAAAAAGTCAGTGAAAGCAGAGCATACACAACCTACAGGGTTCTGCCGCAAGACACGAATCCAGCGGGCAACCTTCATGGCGGCATTTTATTGAAACAGTTAGATCTCATAGCGGCAACCTGTGCTATGCGTCATGCACGCAAGCCTGTGGTTACAGCTTCTATCGACAGAATGAATTTCCTGAGACCTGCTTATGTAGGTGAGCTTATCAATTTACACGCAAATGTTAACATGGTGGGCAAAACATCAATGGAGATTGGTGTTCGTGTCGAAGCAGAAAATCTTCTGACAGGAGAGATGAGGCATACCAATTCGGCATACCTGACTTTTGTTGCCATAGGCGAAGATGGAAAACCTTCTCCCGTGCCAGATTTAATTCTTGAAACAGGCGAAGACCATAGACGCAATAAAGAAGCAAAAGAAAGACGCGCTGTACGCAAGCAAGAATTGCTGCGTGAGGGCGCTTCTTCAAAAAGCTAAAAGATTTAACAGCTCGATATAATGTAGAACTCGTCCAAAGTCATCGTTCTGCATGTTGCCCGTTAATATTGAGGCAAGCTACTCCGAGACTGGTTTCATGCCGGGAGCTCCACCCTCCCGGCAAAATTTTCGGCATCCAGTTCCTAATGGCATCCGGTCGGAATTAACCCGATCCCGACCGGACGCCAAGCTTTTCAACACCCTTCAGGCCAGAAAAACCCAATTCTTTTAATATAAAAGAATTGGGTTTTTCCTTTTTATTTAAAGACAAAGCTCAACTTACCCCAAACATTATGTCACTCCTCACATTAATTGCCATTTCCGGTTTCAATTACTCTTTCAGCGTGGTACATTTAAGACTGTTAAAGAACCAACCAGTGACATACATAAAGGGAGTTCTGCTATGAAGAAAAAGAAAATGACTACAGCTTTCGGAAAGCCCGTCGGTGATGACATTAATTCTCAAACTGCCGGAGCTAAGGGGCCAATTTTAGTACAGGATATGCATCTTGTAGAAAAACTTTCTCACTTCGACCGTGAGCGTATTCCTGAGCGTGTGGTTCACGCCAAAGGAGCCGGAGCATACGGTTACTTTGAGGTAACGGCTGATATCACGAAATACACAAAAGCTGCATTTTTATCTAAAATCGGCAAAAAAACAGACTTATTTGTACGTTTTTCAACCGTTGGAGGAGAAAAAGGATCCGCTGATGCTGAACGTGATCCACGCGGATTCGCAATTAAGTTTTACACCGAAGAAGGCAACTACGACTTAGTTGGTAATAATACTCCTGTCTTTTTTATCCGCGATCCAATGAAATTCCCAGACTTCATACATACGCAAAAACGCAATCCCGCAACAAATTTAAAAGATCCGGATATGTTTTGGGATTTCCTATCTCTCACACCTGAATCAATTCATCAGGTAACAATTCTTTTCTCGGACAGAGGAACTCCTGCAACCTTTCGCCATATGAACGGTTACTCTAGCCATACCTACAAATGGTATAATGAAAAAGGCGAATACGTCTGGGTTCAATATCACTTCAAAACTGACCAAGGCTCAAAAACGATGACGGCGTCCGAAGCTAACGCTATGTGCGCAAAAGACCCAGATCATGCAACGCGAGATCTGCATGAATCGATTGAAAAGGGAGACTACCCGTCTTGGACACTCGAGATGCAGATACTTACACCTGAGCAGGCCAAAGATTTCCGATGGGATCTCTTTGATATTACTAAAGTATGGCCTCACTCAGAAGTGCCGCCTATTACCATAGGTAAAATGGTTTTGAACAAAAACCCTGAAAATTATTTTGCCGAAGTTGAGCAATCCGCGTTCTGCCCCAGCAACTTTGTACCCGGTATTGCGGCTTCGCCTGACAAGATGTTACAGGGTCGCATTTTTTCGTATCACGACACCCATATCCACAGACTTGGCACAAATTACCAACTGATCCCCGTAAACATGCCTAAAAACGCACCTGAGCTTAATTACCAGCGCGATGGAGCTATGCGTGTAGACAATGGCGGAGGTTCAGGTCCTAATTACTGGCCAAACAGTTTCGGAGGACCTTCACCGGACGAATCAGCTCTTGAGCCGCCTCTACCGATTGAAGGCAGCGCTACTGAGCATGCCTATGCTCTTGTTGATGATGATTTTGTGCAGGCTGGAAACCTGTACCGTAATGTTATGAGTGATCAGGACCGAGCAAACCTGATCGGCAATATTACCGGACATCTTGGCGGAGCGCAGAAACGCATTCAGCTCAGACAAGCTGCAATCTTCTATAAAGCAGACAAAGACTATGGAACTCGCGTTGCGAAAGGACTTGGCCTTGATATTGCCGAAGTTGAAAAACTAGCAGCCATGGACCAGCCGGAAAGAGTCAAAGCAACAGCCTCTTAATCACTGTGATCACTTAAATGCAAAAGTCAGAAGAATTTCATAAAATTCTTCTGACTTTTTTACTTATTATATATTAATTAGTTGAAGGAAAATTAAAATTTCATTTTCTCACCTACAGAAATACCTTTTTCACTTAGGCTTGCCTGATACGGCCAGCATTCAACTCCCTCGGCAAGAGCCTGCTTGAAAAGTGTAGCATATTTCTGGTCAATAAAATCAGCTGGCCCAAAGCATTTTCCATCATTACGCTGAATAAAGAAGAACATTGCGACTCTGTATCCTTTGGAAGCAAGATCCATCAACTCTTCAAGATGTTTCTGACCACGCTCAGTCGGAGCATCCGGGAAACAAGCCACGTCATCTTCGACTAGAGTTACGTTCTTACACTCAACCCACAAATCAGGTAGATTTGAGGACTCATCGGTAAATTTAGCATCAAGTCGGCTTTTGCCGACTACAGCTTCTCGCTTTATAGAAGTATACCCTTTTAACTCCGGTAAAACGTTCTCCTCAAAAGCTCTCTGTATCATTTTATTAGGGACCGATGTGTTCACGCCGACCCACGCTCCTGAAATATTGACCATTTCTAAAGTCCACTTGAGCTTGCGTGCAGGATTAAGTGCCGGAGAAATAAATATTTCCTGCCCTTCACGCAACAATCCGAGCATTGAACCGGTGTTATTGGTATGAATTGATATAATATCACCATCAAGCAACGCTTCAACGGTAAATCTTTTATATCTTTTTAAAAACAAAGCTTTCCGACAACCTTTAGGATAAACAATTAACGGCTTAGACATTTATTCCTCTTAGACATAATCATTTTAATTGATGCAACCTTGAAAAAGGGAATACACGTTCCTGTAAAAAAGTCACTTCAACCAGCTATGCTCATGATATTATTTTATATCGTAAAAAATTTATCTGCGTGTTTTTACGTACATAAATTTTTCTGATCGAAAACAGATTAATCTGCCAGAAAACGTGATATGCACTACTTAAATCAGACTGACATTATGCTAAGAACCCCCTTCACGGAGGGTTAAGATCCTTGCTAATTAGAGTTTTTCATACCCTGAGAGGTCTATATTTTCCGGTAAAAATCCTTGACGAATCGTAGTGTATCTGGAATATCGTGCTGTTAGTCACATAGTGACAGAATTTGAATTTTCCGTCTCATTGTCAGGCAGGAAACCTTTGTAAGGCCTAAGCGTCCGCTTAAGGGCTCTTACTTCTGTTGCAGTCAATTTAGTCAGGAACATACAATGAACCTTGAAGAAAGATTGTTAGAAAAAAAAGAGATTCTGACAGAGAAATGGTTTGATTTGGTCCTTTCTTCCTACCCTGAGGCAACTCAGAAGATATGGAAAAGCAATAGCGATCAATTTACAAATCCTGTTGGCATCACCACTCAACGGGTCACTAGAGAACTTTTTGACCTAATTATTGACTGGAAAGATGTTGACGCAATTGCAAAGTCTTTGGAAGACCTAATTAAAATAAGGGCTGTTCAAGAATTTGCACCATCAAGAGCTTTAAGTTTTATTTTTCTTTTTAAGAAACTGCTACGAGATGAGTTTATGCAGGACCTTAAGAAGGAAGGAAAACTTGACGAGTTGCTCGCGTTTGAGACCCGGGTTGATAACCTGGGACTTATCGCGTTTGACATCTATACCAAGAATAGGGATTTGATTACGCAAATGAGAATTGGTGAAGTTAAACGCTCCCACCATATGCTCTTAAGGCGTGTCAACAAAATCGAGGAAGCTTCGGCCAAAGGGGCCGAACAGGTGTAGTGGCCGGCTTCCCCGTGAAGCCAAACGTTATAAGCGAGGTGAAGGTAGATGAACGCTTTGTACTCACTCGTTTTAGTTTTTGCCCTCGTGCTGCTGGCTCTTTTCGGAGTAGGATCAGCGCATATGGTAAAACTATTCGGCATAAGCCTACCAATGGTAGCTGTTGCCGTATTTCTGGTAGGTTTTGCCTACCGGATGATTAAATGGGCGAAAAGTCCGGTTCCTTTTAGTATTCCGACCACGGGCGGACAAATGAAGTCTTTGGACTTCATTCACCATAACAAGTTCGACAACCCTGTGACTCCGGGTCAAACTTTTATCCGTATGGTTCTTGAGATCTGCTGTTTCCGTTCTTTGTTTCGGAATACAAAAGTAGCTCTCAAAGACGGCAGGGTAACATACGCTTCCTCAAAATGGTTGTGGATGTTTTCCCTCATGTTCCATTACTCATTCCTGCTTATTGTAATCAGGCATATGAGACTTTTCTTTGAACCGATTCCCGCCTGTATCGGCTGGGTTGAAATGCTTGACGGAATCTTGCAGATCGGTACACCCAGAATGTACATGAGTGATGTTCTCATCCTTGTAGGTGTGGCATTCTTGCTCGCACGCAGACTTTGGGACGCAAAACTCAGGTACATTTCTCTTGTTACAGACTATTTTCCATTGTTGCTCATTATCTCCATTGCCCTTTCAGGTATCTACATGCGCTTTATCGCAAAAGTAGATATTATGGCTATTAAGCAACTGACTATGGGACTTGTAACATTCCACCCAGTAATCCCCGCAAATGTGGATGTATCTTTCTATGTGCATATCGTTCTGGTCTGTACACTGCTTATTTACTTCCCATTCAGTAAGCTTATGCATGCAGGTGGTATATTCCTTTCTCCTACAAGGAATATGCCTAATAACTCCCGCATTAAGCATCACGAGAACCCTTGGAATGATCCGAGCATCAAGCCACATAGCTATGAGGCTTATGAAGATGACTTCAGGGAACCTATGATTGAAGCGGGTCTCCCTGTGGATAAAGAGGCATAATAAAGTCCAGCGGACTTTATATGTTGGTTGGACCTTATAATACCTTTTGTTGAGGAGTTGACATGGCTGACCTCCCAAAAGCTGATGAGCTTTTTAAAAGCATTAACTATACACCACCTTCCACAGGTTGGATGGATACTCCGGCAGACTGTTCTCCCGGAAACTGGTGTTACCCTGCTAAGGCAGAAAAACTCGAATACTTAGGATTTCCTAATCCACGTGACTGGAAACCATCTGACGTGGACTGGAAATTACCTGAAAACTGGCAGGACATAGTCCACCAGGGATTCAAAGAAAGACTCGGTAAATACCGTTCTCTTAAAGTATTCATGGACGTCTGTGTGCGTTGCGGTGCTTGCGCCGATAAATGCCACTTTTTCATCGGTTCCGGCGATCCTAAAAACATGCCTGTTCTTCGTGCAGAACTTATGCGTTCTGTTTACCGCAAGGACTTCACCATGGCCGGAAAAATTCTGAGTACCCTTACCGGTTCCAGAGTCATGACCGAAGATGTCTTAAAAGAGTGGTTCATCTACTTTTACCAGTGTACTGAGTGCCGCCGCTGCTCTCTGTTCTGCCCTTACGGCATCGATACAGCTGAAGTAACAATGATGGCACGCGAACTGCTCCACCTTTGTGGTGTGAACATTAACTGGATTCTTGAGCCGGTTTCAAACTGTAACCGTACAGGTAACCATCTTGGTATCCAGCCGCACGCTTTCAAAGACATCGTTGAATTTATGGTCGACGATATTGAAGAAATCACAGGCAAAAGACTTAACGTTCCTATAAATGAAAAGGGACATGAAGTTCTCTTCATCACCCCTTCCGGAGACGTTTTTGCTGATCCTGGCATCTATACCTTTATGGGTTACCTGATGCTCTTTGATCACATCGGTCTCGATTATACACTGTCTACTTATGCATCTGAAGGTGGTAACTTCGGTCTCTTCACTTCTGCAGACATGATGAAGAAACTGAACGGTAAGATGTACGCTGAAGCAAAACGCCTAGGCTCCAAATGGATCCTCGGCGGCGAATGCGGTCACATGTGGCGCGTAATCAATCAGTACATGGACACAATGAACGGACCTGCGAACTTCCTACAAGTTCCTAAAAGCCCGATTACCGGTACTGTTTTCCACAGCGCGACACAGACTAAGATGGTTCACATCGCCGAGTTCACAGCTGATCTTATGAAGCATAACAAGCTGACACTTGATCCAAGCAGAAACGATCATATTCGTGCAACCTTCCATGATTCCTGTAACCCTGCTCGCGCCATGGGCCTCCTGGAAGAGCCGCGTTACATTATCAACAACGTTGTTAAGAACTTCTTTGAAATGCCGGAACAGACCATTCGCGAACAGACCTTCTGCTGCGCAGGCGGTTCAGGTCTGAACACTGACGAAATCATGGAAATACGCATGCGCGGTGGCTTGCCACGAGGCAACGCACTTAAATCAGTACAGGAAGAGCATGATGTAAACATGATGGCCTGTATCTGCGCAATTGACCGTGCAACGCTTATTCCGCTTTCCAATTACTGGGCTCCGGGCGTTGACGTCTGCGGTGTTCACGAACTGGTCGGTAACGCCCTTATTCTCGACGGCGAGAAAGAAAGAGAAACTGACCTTCGTCTGAACCCTCTGCCTGGGAAGGAGGAGTAACATATGCAATACGGTGGAAAAATAATAGCTGGGCTGGTTATTTTCCTAGGACTCGTGTCCCTCCCTTTTTGGTTCAATGTGGGAGGAAAATACGAGCAGCCTAAGGTAGAACTGCCTAAGAATGCTAAAGAATGCGTCGCACCTATTGAAGATATGCGTACATCGCATATGAAGCTTCTTGATGAATGGAGAGACATGGCTCTTCGTGAAGGTAAGCGGACATATATCAGTGCAGACGGCAAGGAATACACCATCAGTCTCGTTAATACCTGTATGCAGTGTCATAACAGCAAGAAGGAATTCTGCGATAAGTGCCATACTGCTGCTGGTGTTACTCCTTACTGCTGGGACTGCCACGTACCTCCAAAGGAGGCAAAATAATGAAACAGAGTAGAAGAAACTTCCTCAAGTTTGCAGGGCTTTCGGCAGCAGGACTTTGTCTTGCGCCTTCAGTTACAGCTCTGGCATCAGAAGGTGGACACGGCAAAGCACACGAAGTTGTAAACGCCAATTCACTCCATGCCAAACGTTGGGCTATGGTTATCGACACCCGCAAACTCAATACCGAAGAAGAAATAAACGCTCTGGCTGAAGTTTGTCACCACATCCATAACGTGCCGACAATTCCTACTAAACAAAACGTCAAATGGTTGTGGGAAGCTACTTACGCAGAAGCATTCCCAAATCAGGAAGACAACTATCCTTCCGAGGATGTTGAAAAACGCAAGTTCCCACTATTGTGTAACCATTGCGAAAGCCCTTCATGCGTAAGAGTATGCCCCACAAAGGCTACATTCAAACGCCCTGACGGAATTGTTGCAATGGATTACCATCGCTGTATCGGCTGCCGTTATTGTATGGCGGCCTGCCCTTACGGTTCACGCAGCTTTAACTTCATGAGTCCAAGAAAATATCTCGACATGGATAAGATCAACATGAAGTTCCCTACTCGCATGCGCGGAGTTGTTGAAAAATGTAACTTCTGTGTTGAGCGTTTAGCAGTCGGAGAAATGCCGGCCTGTGTGGAAAAGTCTAATGGCGCGATGACCTTTGGTGATCTTAAAGACCCTAATTCAAATGTCAGAAAGGCTCTTAGGGAAAACTTCACCATTCGTAGGAACCCGGCAGCCGGCACCGAGCCCGGTGTTTACTACATCATTTAGGGGGAGTCTGATATGCTCGAAAAAGCTCTCAAAGGCGGTCCGAAATATTGGAGCTGGATTATATTCCTGCTTCTTATCATCGGAGCCGGCTTCACTGTATATTTGAATCAGTTACAGGAAGGACTTACCATCACAGGCATGAGTCGTGATGTCTCCTGGGGATTCTATATTGCCCAGTTTACCTACTTAGTCGGTCTTGCCGCCTCTGGTGTTATGATCGTACTGCCTTATTACTTCCACCATTATAAGAAGTTTCAAGGCATGGTAATTATGGGTGAATTCATGGCTATTGCTGCTGTCGTGATGTGTCTCGGTTTCATCATCGTAGACATCGGATCTCCACAGCGTATGATGAACATGATTTTCCATCCAACTCCCAACTCAATTCTGTTCTGGGATATGATCGTTCTTAACGGTTACCTGCTCTTGAACGTGGTTGTAGGATGGACATGTCTTGAAAGTGAACGCCAACGCGTTGAACCTCCAAAATGGGTTAGACCTCTGGCATACACTTCCATCATATGGGCGTTCTCAATTCATACTGTAACAGCATTCCTTTACGCAGGACTTCCAGGCCGCCACTACTGGCTCTCAGCCATTTTGGCAGCCCGTTTCCTTGCATCTGCGTTCTGTTCCGGACCAGCAATCCTTCTGCTTGTAGTATTTGTTGTTCGCAAGCTCACAAAATACGAACCAGGCAAAGGTGCTATCGGAACACTCACAACTATTATCACATACGCAATGTGCGTGAACGTCTTCTTCTTCCTGCTTGAAGTATTCACCGCATTCTATTCCAATATTCCGGCTCACGGACATTCCTTTGCGTACCTGTTTGTAGGTTCGCATGGACATACCGAGCTTGTGCCATGGATGTGGACCGCAGTTGCTTTCGCAATGATCAGCCTTGCGCTGCTTATTCCTCCAAAACTGCGTTACAACCAGAATCTTCTGCCATTCTCCCTCTCAATTCTCGTTATTGCAACATGGATCGATAAGGGGCTTGGCTTGCTGATCGGTGGTTTTACTCCAAACCCATTCGGCGAAATCACAACTTACTGGCCTACTGGCAAAGAGTTGATGGTTTCCATAATGATTTACGCTCTTGGTGCTCTGGTACTGACAATCCTTTATAAGATTGCCGTAGACATTAAGCGTGACCTTGGCGAGCTTACTACTTCTGATTAATCAAGAAAGCTCACCTTTCAGGTAATTTAAAAGCCCGTTCCTTAATTGGAGCGGGCTTTTTTATGGCTAATTTTATACAAATTCACTCGCCGGACCTGAGTCGGCTTATTCATGTCCGGCCTGCCAGATATTCTCTGCTTATTCAGCCACAGGTAGCCTTATTATATTTAGAACAGGTTTGGATTTAATAAAGCTAGCAAAAAATAAGCAGAGGTCTTTATGATTTA